>NZ_JBSWYX010000025.1:0-70462 GCF_056161345.1 Salipiger sp. ABF4_146
TCGCCTAGGCCGCCGTATGATAATCTCGTACCGCGATGCCATGGCGTTCTAAGTTCTCAGTTGACATAGGACGCCCCATTACAGAAGGCCTTCGTGTGCGGCTTTGACAATGCCGCGGGCCGGTATGGCGATGCGCAGGTTGGGTCCATATCAATGTGCCCGAGCTGAAAGCTCTCTGGGAGGGCCTGGTTATCCCAACCTCGATCTGGTCGATCATTTGTCCTTACTGTTCAATGTCCGTCTCACACCTGCCAACCCTCACCGTGTCACGCGGCAAGGGCGGGGTCTCGATAGTCCTCCTGTTTCGTCATCATCGCCCAGATCGCGCGGGCGGTTTTGTTTGCCAAGGCGATGGCGACCAGCATCCGGGGCTTGCGCGCCAGCATCTTTTCTAACCAGGACCCTTTGGGAGGGCCGTTCTTGACCGCCCATCTGACCCGCGTCATCGCGCCGATGATCAACAGTCTGCGAATGTCACGTTGTCCCATCTTGGAGGTGCGCCCCAGAATCTGCCGGCCCCCGGTTGATTTCTGAACAGGGACGAGACCCAGCCAGGCCGCAAAATCACGCCCCCTTCGGAACCCTTCCATCGGCGGGGCGAAGGCTTGAATTGCCATGGCGCTGACGGGGCCGACACCCGGGGCGGTCTGCAGGCGGATCGTCTCTGGATCGCTCTTGGCTTCTTCTTTGAGGCGCTTTTCTATTTTCATGATCCTGACGTCGAGACTGCCAATTTGCTCGAGGTGCAGGCGACAAAGCTCGGTGACGCCGGATGGGAGCATGCTCTCTGGAGCATCGACCTGCGCCTCGAGTTTCCTGACGAATGTCCGTCCGGGAGGCGCGATGATGCCATATTCCATAAGGTGCCCACGCAGTGCGTTGATGAGGGCGTTGCGTTGTCGAACGAGGAGATCGCGCGTCTTGAAGACCATGGATCTGGCCTGCTGCTCGGCGGATTTCACGGGTACGAACCGCATGGTCGGACGCACCACGGCCTCCGCGATGGCCTCGGCGTCATTCGCATCGTTTTTCTGCCGCTTCACGAAGGGTTTCACGTAGATCGGCGGAATTAGCCGCACCTCATGGCCGAGTTTCATGAACTCCCGCCCCCAATAGTGCGACGAAGCGCAAGCCTCCATGGCGACGAGGCAGGGCGGGTGCTCGGCCATGAACCGGGTGAGCTGCGCCCGCGAGAGCTTCTTGCGGAACACGGCCCGTCCTGACGCATCCGCGCCGTTGAGTTGAAAAACCGACTTTGCCAAGTCGATGCCGATGACTGTAACCTCTTCCACGGATACCTCCTCCATGCTGGTGCTTTTCAACATCACCATTTTGGCACATCGCGATGCCGTTGCGGGGTGAGGTATCCACACCATCAGTGCCCAAACTCAACGCGCTCGGCGACGCAATCCGGCCTGTTTGAAAGGCTTTGCGCGTCCGAGATGTGGCTGCGCTGGTACCGGCGATATCCTCGGGGTCTGCGGCGTCTGCGATGCTCGGGTAGGTGCCGGTAGAACTGCTCGGCGCGACCTTCCTTCGAATAGGCGTAGCGATAGATTGTCTCGTGGCTCACACGGACACCATGCTGCTCGAGACGCATCCGGCCGGCGATCTGCTCCGGCGACCAGCCAGCCTTGAGCCCATGCAGGGCGGCAGCTTTGAGCTGCGGGTGCTGAAGCATCTTGCGGTGAAGGGCGTGGCGCTTCTCGCTCATGGTCTGGGCATTCAGCGCGTAGTATCCCGCGAGCTCGGGCAGGTCGCCGCCGTCAAAGTGATTGCGCTTCAGATCGCGGTAGATGGTCGAGGGGGCGCGGCTCAGGCGATCCGCGATCTCGGGGATCGACATCTCGGCCTCACGCCACTTGGCAATCTTGATCCGCTCCTCGAAACTCAGCTGAAGGTAACAACGACCCATCCCACATCCTCCATGCAAACTTCTGTTTTAATAAAGAATTTGCACTTCGTTTGTGAATCCACCAAAATCCATTTCGAGATCGCATAACGACAATTATGTTAAGAATGGATGTTGCCGCATTGAGGTGGCGAAGAAGCGCTGTTGACCACAAGGTTCTCGATGGCTGAATGCGTTTACAGCCCCCGCGAGCGACATGAGAAGACGCGGGCTACAGTGGCCAGACTGTCGTAGGCCTACAGACGCAAGCTGCCCCGCCAAAGCAATGAACCGTCGCAGAAACCATTGTCACTCGTCATCCGGGATGGAAAAGCGCTCGGCCTGGGCCCGAGCGCAGTTCTCGAGAACCGTGAACACGTCAAGACTGCCGGAACCGCGCACGAAAGGATGCGGCTGATCCTCGGTCCGCTCTGTCAGCGCCGCGAGCCGGGGCAGAGTTCCATCCCGCCGAGGGTGACCGGACAGAACCACGTCGACCCCTGCCTGCTCTGAAATCCTAGCCATTCTGGCGGCGGACTCCGCGTAAGTTTCGAATTTCCACCGGGTCTGGCCGAAGTTGAAGCCGGTTCCGCCCCACAGGATGGCCACATGCGTTTTTTCGCCGTCGGTGACCTCGAACACCGGCGACACGGTGCCAGGGGTATGCCCAGGGGTCAGGTGTATCGTCAGCTTCGAGCCGCCGAAGTAGAGGGTCTCCCCATCGGTCACGACACCGCCACGCTCCGGCGGTGGGCCAAAGCGCGGATGCGTCCCGAGCCGCTCCACAAGGTCCCAGTCTTGCGCCGACATCAGCACCTCGACCCCAAGTTCGCGCGCGATGAAGTCCGCGCCGCCATAGTGATCGCCATGCCCATGGGTCACCAGAACAGCCTGAATGTCGGCGGGATCAAGGCCGAGTGTCGCCATGCCGCCAAGAATGATCTCCGCGGCCTCTTCATCGCTGTTCAGCCCGTCAATCAGGACGTAGCCATCGTCGGTTCCATAAAGCCATGCCGTCACCGACGGCGTTCCGAGAAACCACAGATTGTCGAAGACCTGGGTCGGCGGAACCGGTTCGGGCGGGGCTGTCTCTCGGGCGCTCCGCGAGGCTGCGCTGCGCTGCGCGCCGGGACTGCGCGGGACATTGACGTCACGAATCCGAGCCTCGAGGTCGCAGAGCGAGGCATAGCCGGGGAATGCCGTGGAAGCCGCAATGCCACGTTCAATGAGCCGCTGTGCTTGCGGTGTGATCTCGGCGAACGCTGAACCGGTGATGACGCCTGCCATGATTGCAGCAAGGGATGGTCTGAGCATGGGGTCTCACACAAGTGGCAGGTCTGGAGCGTCTGCCCGCACGCGCGGGCGCGACGGCTGCAAGACGCTCGATAGCGTCTTTACCAATGCGCGACAACCAGAAGCCTGGACGCGACGGAACAGCGACCTGATCAGAGTGTGAAGGCTGCAACGAAGGCATCGAGAGCGGCGTCGCTGTCACCTGCGGCGAAGGCCTCCATGCCGACAGGACCGCGATACCCCATCCGATCCAGCGCCCTGGCGACGCGATCATAGGCGATCTCGCCAGTTCCGGGTTCGCAACGGCCCGGGTTGTCGGCCACTTGGATCTCGCCGATCCAGGGCAAGCAGGCTTCGCACCAGCGGATGAGATCGCCCTCGCCGATCTGCGTGTGATAGAGATCGAGGTTGATGCGAAGCTGCGGCCGGTCGACGGCGGAGACCAGCGCCAGAACTTCGGCGGTCGCGCCGAACGGGCAGCCGGGATGATCGAGCGGATTGAGGTTTTCCAGCGTGAAGATCACGCCCTCTTTCTCGGCCAGATCGCAGAGCCGGTGCAGCGTGTCGCGCGCGCGTAGCATCATGCCGGGCGACATTGCCCCATGCTGCGGGATCGGCAGGCCGCCATCGCCAAGGCCGGTGCCATGAAGGTTGAGCCGGTCGACGCCGAGCCGCTTGCCGACCTGCGCGGTCTGGCGCGCTGACGCCAGGAGCAACTCCGCGCCCTCGGGATCCGACAGCCGCCCCTCGAGGTATCCGTTCATGATGGTGTAGTTCGCACCGACCTTCCCTAGCGCGGCAAGATCGTGGTCGGGCCAGTTCCAAAGCCCGACGCCAAGCCCGCGCTCGGTGAGACGCGCCGCGCGCCAGTCGATGGGTCGCTCCGGCCAGAGCATTTCGGCACAAGCCGCGAGTTGAAACGGGTTTGGCATGAGAGAAGACTCCAGATGGGCGGATCGCCCGTTACATCAGATGCGCGACGGGCGGCGCGGCAATGAAGCGCCACTTGCGTAAAGGGCCGGCCATCACGTTGAGATAGTACATCTCGAACCCGTGCGGCGCGCCGCAGGGGTGATGGCCGCGCGGTACGCAGACCACGTCGTGATCATGCACCGCCATGGTCTCGTTGAGCTGCAGATCATCGGTATAGACCCGCTGGATGCCGAACCCGTCGGAAGGGTTGAGCCGATGGTAGTAGGTCTCTTCGAGATAGGTGATGCGCGGGAAATCGTCTTCGTCATGGCGATGCGACGGGTAGCTCGACCAGTTGCCCGCCGGGGTGAAGACCTCGGTGACCAGCAGGCTGTCGCAGTAATCCTCGTTCTCCATGGCGATGTTGTTGATGAAGCGCGTGTTGCTGCCCTCGCCGCGCTGTGTGAGCGTGATCCCGTCCGGGCCGATGCGGCGCGGCGCATGGTCGCCTCTGCCCGGCGCCGAGCAGACCGCGATCGTGCAGTCGGTGGTGGCCTCGGCGCTCCACTCGCTGCCGTTGGTCAGGTAGAGGCAATGCGGCGGGGTCTTCTCGAAGACATTCATGCGCGCGCCGAGCTCGCCCCAATCCTGCCCCGCGCCGGTGATCTTCGCCTTTCCCTCGACCATCACGAGGATGACCTCGTTGCTGCCGGTGGGCTCGGAAGCGCGCTCGCCGGCGCGCAGCCGGTAGAGTCCGAAGCCGACGTGGCGCCAGCCCGCAGAGGCCGGGGTGATGTCATGCACCTTGCCGTGGGTGCCGAAGGGGCGGTGTTGCAGATGGCTCATGTGTTGTCCTTTCCCTTGTCCCAAGCTCAGCCGGTCAGGCCGACCTCGCGGGCGATGCGCCGTAGCGTTGCAAGACCGAGCGTCTGGTAAAGCAGTGGGTTGCGCGCGTCCGGATCCTGCTCGGCCTCGATGACGATCCAGGCGCCGTAACCATGTTCCGCGAGCACTCGCAGCAGCGGCTCGAAATCGATCGCCCCCTCCTGATCGCCGGGCACGGTGAACACCCCGGCCCGGATCCCGTCCATGAAGGAGAGCCCCTCCCGTTCGACCCGGTCGCGGATCGCCGGTCTGACATTCTTGGCATGGAAATGGCCGACGCGGGCGATGTGACGGCGCAGGACGACCTCCGGATCGCCGCCGCCGAAATAGCAATGCCCGGCATCGAAGAGCAGTCGGGTCGCGGGACCGGTCGCCGCCATGAAGGCGTCAATATCCTCCGGCGATTGCACCACGGTCCCCATGTGGTGATGGTATACGAGTTCAATCCCCTGCGCGGCGCAATAGGCGGCGACTTCCTCGACCCTGGCCCCGAAAGCCTGCATGCCTTCTGCATCCAGCACGGGTCGTGCGCTCAGCGGCTGCTCCAGCCCCTGCACAGAATTTGAGGTCTCGCAGGCGATGCAGACTTTGCAGCCATTGTGTTTCAACCTGTCGAGGTGCGGCTGGATCGCCGCCTTCTCGTCCTCGACGGAATGGGCCAGCAGGTTCAGCGAATGCCAGCCAGAGATGAAGGCAAGCCCGGCCTCCTTCATCATCACGCGCAGCTCTTCAGGATCGGCAGGCCAGCGATGCCCGTTCTCGATCCCATCAAAACCGATCTGGCGCCCCGCCTCGTCGAGGATGCGTGTGGTGGGGATATGGGCGCCCAGCGTCTGGTCGTCGTCATTGGCCCAGGCAATGGGGTTGGTTCCGAAACGGATCATTATTGTCTCCTCGGGAGCGCTCAGTTCACGAGACGCTGACGTTGCTTGTTGTCGAGATACTTCGCGTAGGCACGGGCCAGCTTGTCGCTCTGGCCGATTTCCGGCACGGCCACGTCCCACCAATGTCCGGCATCACCAAAGCCGGGGCCTTCGGTGGCGTCCGTTTCGATAACTATGACCGTTGGAATGTCTCGGCCCCGCGCCTCGGCAATCCGGGTTTCGAGATCGGCAATGCTGCGGGCCTTGACCGCATGGGCGCCCATCGACGCGGCATGCGCCACGTAGTCGATCTCTGGCTGGGCCGCGACGTTGCAATCCTTGTAGAGGTTGTTGAACTCCTCGCCGCCGCTGCCTTGCTGCAGTCGGTTGATACAGCCGTAACCACGATTGTCCGTCAGGATCACCGTGAACGGCACGCGCCGCATGACGGCGGTTGCCAGCTCGGAATTGGCCATCATGTAGCTGCCGTCACCGACGAAACAGATCACTTCGCGTTCGGGCCGGGCCAACTTGATGCCCATGGCGCCGGCAATCTCGTAGCCCATGCAGGAAAAGCCGTATTCCATGTGATAGCCGCCCTGCGACGGCTGCCACAGTAGCTTGAGCGCACCCGGCATCGTGCCTGCGGCACACATGGCAATGGCGTCCTTGCCCGTGGCCCTCTGGACCGCGCCGATCACCTCGGCGTCGCTGGGTCGCTCGTTCTCGGGGCGCTTTCGATCCCGGCAATGGTCAGTCACCGCACCCAGCCATGCCGTGCGGGCTGCCGCGTCAACCGACCCGGCCCGATGGGACCCGAGGGCGGCAGTCAAGGCTTCGAGCGCGACCTTCGCGTCGCTCATGACAGGGAGGGCGCCATGTTTGACCGCGTCGTAGGCCGCGACGTTGATCGAAACCAACCGCCGCCCCGGGTTCTTGAACAGCGCCCAGGACCCCGTGGTGAAGTCCTGAAAGCGCGTGCCGACACCGATCACCAGATCCGCCTCGGACGAGACGGCATTCGCCGCCGCCGATCCGTCTACACCGCTGGCACCGAAGTTCATCGGGTGGCTCTGAGCCAGCGCCGATTTCCCTGCCTGGGTTTCGACCACGGGGATGTTGTGTGTTTCGGCAAAGCGGCCAACCGTGTCCTCGGCCTGTGAATAAATCACGCCGCCGCCGACGACGATCACAGGGTTGCGGGCGGATCGGATCAGCGCAGCCACGTCCTCGATTTCGCGCGTATCGGGCTGCGGGCGCCGGATGCGCCAGATACGGGGTTTGAAGAATTCGACGGGGTAATCGTAGGCCTCGGCCTGCGTGTCCTGACAGAATGCAAGAGTGACGGGCCCGCAGGTTGCGGGGTCGGTCATGGTGGCCAGCGCACGCGGCAGTGCGGTCAACAAATGCTCCGGGCGGCTGATCCGGTCGAAGTACCGAGACACCGGTCGGAGGCAATCATTGGCAGAGACCGTGCCATCTTCGAAATCTTCAATCTGTTGCAGTACCGGATCGGGACGACGACCCGCAAAGACGTCCCCGGGGATCAGCAGGATCGGCAAGCGGTTCACATGTGCCAGCGCCGCCGCGGTTGCGAGGTTTGTCGCCCCCGGCCCGATAGACGAGGTCACCGCCATGGCCCGAGTCCGCTTACTGGCCTTGGCATAGCCGATAGCCGCATGCGCCATGGTCTGTTCGTTCTGGCCGCGCCAGGTCGGAAACGCCTGTTGCGCCTTTTCGAGCGCCTCGCCCAGACCGGCCACGTTGCCATGGCCGAAGATCGCCCAGATGCCCTCGATATATCGCTGACCCTCTTCGGTCATCTGCACGGAGAGCCACTTGACCATGGCCTGCGCAGCGGTCAATCGGATCGTGTCGGTCATGCGTCCACTCCTGTCGTAAGAGGATTGACCCCGGCGCGCGCCCGGTCCCAGACTTGGCACAGGCGGGCGTAGCGCTCTGCCATCTGCGCGACGGCGGTCCTGTCGTCCATGTCGCCTCGCATCCAGGCCCGCGCCGCATCGCCAAAAATCGTCCGCCCCACGGCGAAGCCCTTTACCAGCGGTTGCTTCGCGGCGAGCGCGAAACTTTCCGCCAGCTCGGCCTCCGGCGCGTCGAGGCCGAGCACCACGATGCCCCGGGTGCGCGGGTCATTGCGCTCGATCGCCTCGACCGCCTTCTGCCATGCCGCATCAGTGCGGAACGGTTCGAGTTTCCACCAGTCAGGGTAAACCCCTGCGTCATAGAACTGCTGGATCAGCGTCGCGGTGGTGTCGTCATCGACCGGCGCCACCTTCGAGGGGATGACCTCAAGCAGGAACTCCAGTCCATTGCGGCGCGCCGCGGTGAAGATCCGCTTCACGCGCTCTTCCTGCAATTTGCGCGTCGCCGCGTCGTCGTCGGGGTGGCAGAAGACCAGCAGCTTGACCACGTTCTCACGCGCCCATTCGCGGAACTGCCCGTAATCCTCACCGAGCTCAGGCTCAAAGCGGATCGGGCGCGAGCCGGGAAGCTCGGTCGGCCGCCCGATCCAGAGCCCGGAGCCGCTCGCCGCGTGCAGCGCAGACCGTCCAATGCGGTTGTCACAGAGTATGCCGTAGCCGCCCTGGCCGTCTTGCACCTTGAGTGCCGCCTGAAGGCAGAGCGACTTGAACGCGCCGCCTTTTTCCAGCGTGTAGCCTTCCATCTCCTCGAGCTGCATGCGGTGGTCGAAGGCGAAGGTGCGCAGGATCGACCAGTCGCCGCGACGATTGGTGGCCCAGTGCACCTGCTCAAGCTCCGCATCGTTGCGCAGGTCGGGGCGGATGATACCCCGGTTGAAGAAAAACTGCAGCTCTTCCCAGCTTGGGTAGGCCGGCGTGCAGCCGTGACGCGACACGGCAAAGGCACCGCAGGCATTGGCGTATTTCAGCGCCACCGGCCATGTCTCGCCATCGAGCCAGCCCTTGAGCAGACCGGACATGAAGCCGTCCCCGGCGCCCAGCACGTTGAACACCTCGATTGGGAAGCCGGGGCCCGTCTGGCCATCGTCGAGACTATCGGGGATCTCGCCCTCGAAGGCCACCGCGCCCATCGGGCCCCGCTTGCAGACCAGCGTCGCGCCCGAAACGGCGCGCACCGCGCGCAGGGCCTCGATGGTGTCGGTCGAGCCGCCCGCAATGTGGAATTCCTCCTCGGTGCCGACGATCAGGTCGAAGTGATGCAGCACCTCCTGCAGGCTCGCGGTCACTCGCGCGCTCTCGACGAAACGGCTCTCGCCTTCGCCGTGACCGGCCACGCCCCAGAGGTTCGGACGATAGTCGATGTCGAGCGCTGTCTGTCCACCGTGCTTCCGGGCGAGCGCCAGCGCCTTGAGCACCGCGGCGCGCGGGGTGTAATGCGCGAGATGGGTGCCGGTGGCGACCACGGCGCGGGCGGAAGCTACCAGTTCCTCGTCCACGTCGTCCTCGCAGAGCGCCATGTCGGCGCAGTTCTCACGGTAGAAGATAAGCGGGAATTGCTCCTGATCGCGGATTCCGAGGATCACCAATGCACTTAGCCGGTCTGGGTCGGTTTTCACGCCAGCGACCTCGACACCGTGGCGCACCAGCTCCTCTCGGATGAAGCGCCCCATGTGTTCGTCGCCCACGCGGGAGATCAGAGCCGAGCGCATCCCGAGCCGCGCGGTGCCGCAGGCCATGTTGGTGGGCGAGCCCCCGATATACTTGTCGAACGAGCCCATATCCTCGAGCCGCCCGCCGATCTGCGCCCCGTAGAGGTCCACTCCCGCTCGGCCGATGGTGATAACGTCCAGTCTCTTGTTCATGTCGCCTCTCCCAGGGTGATAGGCTGGCCGCAGGAGGCGGCCATGGCGTGGATGATGCGCTCGATCTCGAGCCCGGCGACAAAGTCCGGGCCGGCGGGCTCGCCGCCGGCGATGGCGGCGCAGAGGTCGCGCGCCTCGATGACCTTCTGCTCGTTGAAGCCGAAATTGTGCCCGGGTGCGGGGCAGAAGGCGGCGAATCCGGGCTGCCCGGGTCCACTCAGGTGCCGCGTGAAGCCGGGCGTTCCGGCGCGGTGTACCCAGAGCTCGTTCATGGCTTCCTGATCGAAGAGGATCGTCCCCTCCGAACCATGTACCTCCCATTGCAGGCGGCACTTGCGGCCCCGCGCCACGCGGGAGGTCGCAAAGGATCCCTGCGCTCCGCTCTCGAAGCGCAGCAGGGCCAGCGCGCTGTCTTCGTTCTCGACCGGCCGCATGCCTTCGGGCGAGGCCCGTTCCGGGATCGCGATCTGGGTCATCGCGGTCAGCTCCGCCACCGGGCCCATCAGCGCCAGCATCTGGCTGATGAGATGGCAGCCGAGATCGCCGAGCGCGCCCAAACCGCCGCCCTCATGAGTCATGCGCCACGACCAGGGCAGCGCGGGATCGGCGGAATAGTCCTCGTCATAGACACCGCGGAAGCTGCGCAGCTCCCCGATCTCGCCGCGCGCGATCATCTCCTGCGCGGCGCGGAAGGACGGGTTGCGCAGGTAGTTGTAGCCCAGAAGCGTGCGCTGCTCAGGGCGTGACAGCGCCAGACCCGCCATCGCCTCGGCATCGCTGAGGGTGAGCGCCATGGGCTTTTCCAGCCAGACATGTTTGCCCGCCTCGAGGGCGGCGTCGGCAATGGCACGGTGCATGCCGTTGGGTGTGGTGATCGAGACCACGTCGACGCCTGGGTCCAATACCGCCGCACGCCAGTCCGTCGTGGCGCGGGCAAAGCCGAACTGCGCCGCATGCGCCTCGGCCTGCGCCGCGCTGGCATCGCAGAGGATCTCGAGCCGTGGCCGCGCGCCCCCGAAGACGGTGGCGACGTTGTTCCAGGCCATGGCGTGGCACTTGCCCATGAAGCCGGTCCCGATCAGGGCCACTCCGAGCGATGTTTGGGGCATGTCATGCATGGTCGCACCCGGTTGTTCGGTGGGAAAAGGTGCGGACGGCACAGCGTGGCGCCGCCCGCGGGGGGAGGACCTCAGATCGTGCCGCCGAGCGAGCCTTCGAGCTCGGCAAGTTCCTGGCCGCCGGCCATGAGATCCTGAAGCTCTGCCGAGCTGATCTCGCCCTTCACGGCGGTGCCGAGGGTCTGGCCGCGATTGAGCACGGTGAAGCGGTCTCCGACCGCCATCGCGTGGCGCACGTTGTGGCTGATGAAGACCACGCCAACTCCCTGCTGGCGCACCCGGTCGATGGTCGAGAGCACGTTCGAGGTCTGGCGAACGCCGAGTGCCGAGGTCGGTTCGTCGAGGATCAGCACCTTGGCCCCGAAATAGACCGCCCGGGCGATCGCGACGGTCTGGCGTTCGCCGCCAGAAAGCGTGCCGACCGCCTGGTCGGGGGCGCGGAGGTTGATGCCCATCTTGCGCATCTCCTCCATGCAGATCTCGTTGGCGCGATCGATGTCGAAACGCTTGGCGATCCCCCTGCCCCTGGTCGGCTCGCGCCCCATGAAGAAATTCCGTGTCACCGACATCAGCGGGATCATTGCGAGATCCTGGAACACCGTCGCGATGCCCGCCTCCATGGCATCGCGCGGGCTGTCGAAGGCCAGCGGTTTTCCCTCGAAGAAGATCTTGCCGGCAGTGGGCTTGTGCACACCTGACATGGTCTTGATGAAGGTCGACTTGCCGGCGCCGTTGTCGCCCAGGAGGCAGTGGCATTCGCCCGGGGTGACATCGAAGGTGACGCCGTTCAGGGCGATGACATTGCCGAAGTGCTTCTTGATATTCTCCATATGGATGATCGGCTTGACTGCCTTGGGAACATCACCGTGATGAAACTTGGTATCATGCGACATCTCAGCGTTCCCCCGTCACGCGCTTGCGGATCACGTTGTTGAAGACCACGGCCAGCAGAAGCATTCCGCCAAGAAAGATCTGGAACCAGTCCTGATCGAAATCGGTGTAGGTCAGGCCGATGGTGACCATGCCGAAGATGATGGCACCGAAGAAGGCGCCGATGGCCGAGCCGTAGCCGCCGGTCAGCAGGCAGCCGCCGATCACCGCCGTGATGATCGCCTCGAACTCCTTCATGAAACCGCGGCGCGCATCGGTGGAGCCGGCGTCGATCACTGTGATCACGGCGACCAGCGCTGCGGCGCAGGCGGTGAGCATGAAGAGCGAGATCTTCACCTTGCGCACCGGCACGCCGGAGTTCTTGGCGGCGTTGGTGTCGCCGCCGGTGGCGAAGACCCAGTTGCCGATCGGGGTGCGCAGCAGCACGTAGGTGGCGACCAGTGCGAAGGCGATGAACCAGAGGATCTCAACCGGGATGCCGGGAACCTTGGGGGCGCCGGACTTGAAGGTCTCTATCAGGCCGATCGAGGCCAGCCAGCCGAAGAGCCCGGTAAGGGCATCGCCGGAGAAGACCGGCGCGAGCCAGTCGCCCTCGACCGCGTCGCGGACGCCGCGCAGTTGGGTCGAGCCGCCGGTGAAGAGCTTGAGCCCGACCAGCGAGGCGCCGCGCAGGATGAAGAGCCCGGCCAGTGTCACGATGAAGGAGGGAAGCCCGGTACGCAAAACGATCATTCCGTTCACCGCGCCGATGCAGGCCGCGAAGGCCAGGGTCAGCGGAATGGCGAGGATCAGCGGCAGGCCGGCATTGACCGTGAGCACCCCGAAGATCATCCCCGCGAAGGCCACCATCGAGCCGATGGAGAGATCGAACTCGCCGCCGATCATCAGCATCGCCGCGGCGATGCCGAGAATCCCGAGCTGAGCCGCCGGGGTCATGAAGTTCATGATGCCCGACAGAGTGAACATCGCGCTGTCCGCGGTGAACAAGAAGAACAGGGTGACGAGCACGACGCCGCCGATGGCTCCCAGTTCCGGTTTTTTCATGAGTTTGGTTGCAAAGGATTCCGCGCGTATGCGCTCATCCGGCTGCTCGATCATGTCGGCAGACATCTTCCCCTCCCGTAGCGGTGGTGAGTGGGCCGCGCGCGTCCCGCGCGACCCCTTGATCGTTCGATCAGCGGATGCCCTGAGCGGACAGGTCGATCACCTGAGCGGCGCTGTCCTGGGTCACGAGGTTCGGGCCCGAGGGCACATCGCCACCCGGCACCAGCCCGTAGGCTGCGTTGAGCGCCAGGAAGGTGACCGGCAGGTAGCCCTGCAGGAACTGCTGCTGGTCAATGGCGAATGCGGCTTTGCCATCGGCCACCGCCTCGAGGAACCCGGCCGAGAGATCGAAGCTTGCAACCAGCACGTCGTCACGGCCAAGCGCTTCCACGGCGGCCACTGCCGGCTCGCCGACCAGCGAGGCGCCGAGGCCCAGAACGGTGTCGACGTCGGGATCGGAATCGAGCGCCGCGCGGACCTTGGATTCGACCTCGGTCGGGTCGTTCATCGTCGGGATTACGGTGACCTCCTGCCCGAAGCCCTCGGCGAAGCCCTCGCAGCGCATGTCGAGCGCGACGTTGCCGACCTCCTGGTTGACGCAGATGCCCTTGGTGCCACCCATCTCGGCCAGCTTCTGGCCGGCGGCGAGGCCCGCATCATACTCGGACTGGCCGACATGCAGCAGCGCGCCAAGTTCGTGGGCCACGTCGGAGCCGGAGTTCATCGAGATCACGGGGATGCCGGCCTCGACGGCGCGCTGGATCGACGGCCCGAGGGCGTCGACATCCGGGATCGAGACCACCAGCCCATCGGGCTCCTGGTTCACCGCAGCATCGATCATCTGGCTCATCTGGACCATGTCGAAGGTTTCGGGCGAGCGGAACTCGACATTCGCGCCGGTGTCTTCGCCAGCCTTCTGGACGCCATTCTTGACCACGGACCAGAACGGATCGTTGGCCTGTCCATGCGCCACGACGATGATGTCGGCGGCAAGCGCGGGCGCGGCCACGGCAAGCGCGGTTGCGGTCGCGACGGATGCGAGCAGTTTGTTCATGATGGTGTTTCCTCCCTGGAATTAAGCGCGGCTACAGCGCGCCGCTCCTCGATACCCGGCACAGTCGGGGCCGGCCCCGTTCGACCCGCGCGCGCGGCGTCTCCTCTTGCCGCACGTACGGGAATTCCTGCCCGTCAAAGCGTGACGATCTCGCCGGTCCCAAGGGATTGCGTCGCCGCCTCGGCAAGCTCCAGCGCCGCGACGCCATCCTCGAGCGTCACCGGCATCGCAGTGCCATCAAGCACCGCAGAGACAAAGGCTTCCCACTCGGCGGCATAGGCCGGCATGTAGCGCTCGAGGAAGAAGTAGGTCGGCTTCGCCGAGACCACGCCGGCGGTGGTGGATTTCACCACGCTGTTCTCGAGCATGTTGCCCGCCTGAAGCAGCCCCTCCGAGCCCAGCAGCTCGATGCGCTGGTCGTAGCCGTAGACCGCGCGGCGGCTGTTCTTGATCACGGCGATGCTGCCGTCGGCATAGGTCATCGTCACGACGGCGGTATCGACATCCCCTGCCGCGCCGATCTCCGGGTCGACGATGCTGCTGCCGGTGGCCCGCACCGACACCGGGCGCGATCCCATCAGGAAGTTCGCCATATCGAAATCGTGGATCATCATGTCGCGGAACAGCCCGCCAGAGACCTTGATGTAGCTGACCGGGGGCGGCGCAGGATCGAAGGAGGTGAGCGACAGCAGCTCGGACTTGCCGATCTCGCCGCCGACCGAGGCCCGTTTCAACGCCGAGAAGTTCGGGTCGAAGCGCCGGTTGAAACCAATCATCACCGGCTGGCCGGTGGCCGAGACGGCTTTCAGGCAGGCGCGTGCCCGCTCGAGCGAGAGGTCAACGGGTTTTTCGCACAGCACCGCCTTTCCTCCCGCCGTTGCTGCTTCGATCAGGTGGGAATGGGTGTCGGTGGAGGTCGCCACCAGCACCGCGTCGATCTCGGGATCGGCGATGATCTCCTCGGAACTGCAGACCGCCGCGCCATAGCCGGCGGCGACCTTTTCCGCGCTCTCGGGATAGACATCCGAGACCGCGGCCAGCGCCGAGCGTGGATTGTTGGCGATGTTGACCGCGTGCACCTGACCGATCCGGCCAGCGCCGAGCAAACCTACCTTGAGCATGATGTCCTCCCGTTTTGCGGCGCCTCCAACGCCGCTGTTGATAGAAGGAATACAATCTTTGCACGCGCGTGCAAGAAATTTTTGCACGCGCGTGCGCAACGCTGACAATGAGCTTTTCCAACTCCTTGCTCTCGCGTGCAAAAACGCGTGCGGATTTCGTGATAAGTTGCTAGAACTGCGATGGCGGCGCAGATTCTGCACTGCGGAAATCAACGTCGAGGGGAATCAGATGACGGCAAGCGAGGGTCGGGGCAACGTGACGGCCGATGACGTGGCTGTCGCCGCCGGCGTCTCGCGCTGGACCGTGAACAGGGCCTTCAAGAAGGAGGCCTCCATCTCGCCCGCCACCCGTGAGAAGGTCATGACCGCGGCCAGATCGCTGGGCTACATCCCCGATCTCAGGGCGGCGGCGCTCGCCTCGGCGCGCTCGAATCTCGTGGCGCTGCTGATCGACGATTTCTCCAACCCCCACAAACTCGTCATGCTCGAGCGGCTGACGCGGGCGCTGCGCGGGCGCGGCTGGGACACGCTGCTGGTCAACACGCTCGATCGCGACGACACCGCCCCGGCCCTGCTCAACGCCAGCCAGCGCCGGGTCGATGCCACGATCCTGATCGGGATCCAGTTCGACGACGACGTGCTCGATGCCGCCCACGGCGCGCGCCGCTTCAAGAAGCTGATCATCTTCGCGCGGACCTCGGAAAACCCCGACACCATCTCGATCGCGGTGGATGACGTTGCCGCGACTCGCGAGATTGCACGATATGTCACCGATCGTGGCTACCGCCGGCCGCTCTATGTCGCCGGCCCGCGCACCGTCTCGGCGCACCTGATGCGCAAGGAGACCTTCATCGAGTTTTGGCGCGGCCATTTCGGCGTCGAGCCCGAAAGCGTCACTGTCGAGGCTTATGACCCGATCCTGGCCGCCGCCTGCAGTCTCGAACTGCTCGAGAACCGGCCGCGCGCGGAGCATCCGGACATCATCGTCTGCGAAAACGATGCCCTCGCCCTCGGCGTCATCGACACCATCCGGCACCGGCTGAAGCTCCGGGTGCCGGAGGATATCGCAGTGATCGGCTTCGATGATGTGCCGCAGTGCGAAAGCCCGAACTATCGCCTGACGACCTATCGCCAGCCCCTGACCGAGATGGCAAACTATCTCGTCGACGTGCTCGAGAGCACCGAGCCCGGCAATCTCGACCGGACCTTCGAGGGCCAGCTGATCGTGCGCGAAAGCGCCTGACGCGAAGCAGGGCCATGATCGCGCCCGTCGCGCGGCTCACAGGATCAGTGTCGCGCGGAAGTCGTTGACGTTGGTGTGAGTGGGCCCGGTCTTGATCAAGGCGTCGCAGGACTCGAACAGACTGTAGCTGTCATGCGCGAAAAGCATCTGGCGCGGGTCGAGGCCCGCCGCCGTGGCCCGCGACAGAATATCCGGCCCGATCAGCGCACCGGCGGCATCCTCGGTCCCGTCGATGCCGTCCGTGTCGGCGGCAAGCGCGCTGATCCGTGGCGCGCCGTCGAGCGCCAGCGCAAGCGAGAGAAGGAATTCAGTATTTCGGCCTCCGCGTCCGGGGCGCTCCTGTCCGATCGTGACCGAGGCCTCTCCGCCCGAGAGCAGCACGGCGGGCGCAGCTGCGGGAGCTGCGTGCCGCCGGACGGACGCCGCGATGCCCGCCATGACCTTGCCAAGCTCCTGCGCATCCGCCTCGAGCGCGTCGCCAAGCAGCACCGGCGTGACACCTGCCGCCCGAGCGACCGCCGCCGCCGCCTCGAGCGAGAACTGCGGCGTGGCGACGAGCCGGACATCGGTCCCATAGTCAGGCGCGGGCGCCTCATCGGCGAGAAGCAGGGCCCTGGCCTCCGAAGGCAGCTCGGGACCAAGCCTTGCGACGACGCCGGACAGATCGACAGACCCGGCCAGTGCCGGAACAGTCGGGCCCGACGCGATCGCCGCCGGGTCATCACCGGGAATGTCGGAGATCGCCAGCGTTACCAGTCGGGCCGGCTGCGCAGCGAGGCCGAGTCCTCCGCCCTTGATCCGCGACAGCCGCCTGCGCACCCTGTTCATCTCTTCGATACCAAGTCCCGAGTTGAGCAGGAGCCGATTGACAACCCGCTTGTCGTCCAGCGTCAGCGGCGGCACGGGAAGCGGCATCAGCGCCGAGCCACCGCCGGAGATCAGCGCCAGCACCAGATCGTCGGGGCCGGCGGCCTGGGCCACGTCGAAGATCTCTTGCGCCGCCGAGAGCCCCGCCGCGTCCGGCACCGGATGCGCCGCCTCGCGCACCTTGATGCGCTCAGTCGGCACGCCGTGCCCGTAGCGCGTCACCACCACGCCCGAGAGGTTCACGTCCGGCCAGGCCTGCTCGACTGCCCGCGCCATCGCGGCCGCGGACTTGCCTGCGCCCACGACGAGACAGCGCCCGGCGGGCTTTTCGGGTAGATGACGAGCGAGCACGGTGGCGGGGTTCGCCGCACCGATGGCGCTTGCCAGCATCCGGTGCAGCAGCGCCTCTGCGTTGATCTCTGACACCGCGGGGCCTCAGAGATTCTCGCCGCGGATCGCCTCGCAGACCGCATCGGTGACCTGCTGCGTCGTCGCACTACCGCCGACATCCGGTGTCAGCACGCCATCGGCACAGACCTTTTCGACCGCGCGCATCAGCCGGTCTGCGGCGGCGCTTTCTCCGAGATGATCGAGCATCTGCGACGCGGTCCAGAAGGTGGCCACGGGGTTGGCGATGCCCTTGCCGGTGATGTCGAAGGCCGAGCCGTGGATCGGCTCGAACATCGACGGGCTGCGCCGCTCGGGGTCGATATTGCCGGTCGGCGCCACCCCCAGAGAGCCCGCCAGCGCGCCGGCGAGATCGGACAGAATGTCCGCGTGCAGGTTGGTTGCGACGATGGTGTCGAGCGAGGCCGGATCCTTGACCATGCGGACGGTCATCGCGTCGACCAGCATCTTGTCCCAGGTCACATCCGGAAAGTCGCGCGACACCTCGGCGGCGATCTCGTCCCACATCACCAGCCCATGCCGCTGCGCATTCGATTTGGTCACCACGGTCAGCAGCTTGCGCGGGCGGGACTGCGCGAGCCGAAACGCGTAGCGCATGATCCGTTCGACCGCGACGCGGGTAAAGATCGCCACTTCCGTGGCGACCTCTTCGGGTAGTCCGCGATGTGCTCGGCCACCCACCCCGGAATACTCGCCTTCGGAATTCTCGCGCACGATCACCCAATCGAGGTCTTTCGGCCCTACCCCGGCAAGCGGCGAGGTGATACCCGGCAGGATCTTGATCGGGCGAACATTGGCGTATTGATCGAAGCCCTGGCAGATCGGCAACCGCAGCCCCCAAAGCGTGATGTGATCGGGCACGTCGGGGGCCCCGACCGCTCCGAAGAAGATCGCGTCGAACGCCTTAATCTGGTCGCGGCCGTCGTCGGGCATCAGAGCGCCGGTCTTGCGGTATCGCTCCGAGCCCCAGTCAAATTCGGTGACCTCCAGCGTAAAGCTCCCGTCCCTGCGGGCCAGAGCCTCGAGGGCCTGAAGCCCGGCGGCGATGACTTCGGGTCCGATGCCATCGGCCGGAATGGCGGCGATCTTGTAGGTTTTCATGCGTGACGTTCCTGTTCTCCAACCCTGCCGCGCGGCGTCTGACGTGCGTGCAGCTCTGCCGGAAAAACTATTTCTCCGGAACGGAGCCAAACAAGGCGCAGATCTTTGTATACGTATTTGATTTAATCGAGCGGGTGGGCGTTCTTTCTGAAATCAACAGGAAGGTCTTGCCACCCGCCGGACATTATATCATTTCCGTATGCAAAGATCACAAATAGTTGGGTGACGGGGAGGCTGCGGATATGGAATTGCTACAACTCAAATGCTATCTCGCCGTGGCGGAGGAGCTGCATTTCGGCCGTGCCGCGCGACGGCTCGACATGCTGCCCGCGTCGCTGGGCCGCAAGATCACTCAGCTTGAGGAGCGGCTTGACACGCGGCTATTCCAGCGCACGACACGGTCGGTCGCCCTGACCGAGGCGGGGTCGACGCTGCTGGAGGATGCGCGGTCCCTCGTGGAACAAATCGAGGCTTTCGAAGGCAGGGTCCGGGAGATCCGGGAGCCGGAGACCGCGGTGCTGCGCGTCGGCGCTATCGACAGCGCCGCCGCCGGGCTAATGCCGCAGCTCCTGCAGATCCTGCGCCGTGAGGCGCCCCGGATCGACGTCCAGATCATCGAACAGAAGACCATCCGCCTGCTGCCGAAACTGCTCAGCGGCGGGCTCGATATCGCTTTCTGCCGCCCACCAGACGTGCGCGATCCAAGACTCCAGTTTCGCACACTTTTCTTCGAGACAGCCGTCGTCGCCCTGCCCGAGTCCCATCCGCTCGCCGGGCGGGGCAGCATTGCGATCCGCGACCTTGCGGACGAACCGCTGATCGTGCCCGACCGACGCTCGCGACCGCATTCGCACGACCTCACCATCAAGCAGTTTCTCGACGCGGGGCTGACGGCGCGCATCGCGCAGGTCGCAGACGAAAAGCAGACCATCGTCAACCTTGTCGCCGCCGGTACCGGCCTCGCCATCGTCCCGCGCTGGACCTCGCGGCTTCAGGTTCCGGGTGTCTCCTTCGTGCCGCTCGACCTGCCGGACGGAACAACGCGCTCCAAGCTCATCCTCGCGGCGGCGTGGACGCGCGGCACCCGAGACCAGATGCGCGACACTTTTCTGGAGATCCTCGAGCGTCACCTTCCTGCGCTCGAAGCTACCGCGTGATTGATGCAAAATATAATATAATCTTCGGCGGATTGGGCTTCGCCGCTGCTGAAGTCATGGTCGTCTCATTGGACCCGCGCTGACCGTCTGGTCATGTGCAGCGTTCGACAGGAGGAGGAAAAACTATGAAATTCAGCACATTCGCTGCCGCGGCGATTTGCGCCGCGCTTGCCGGACCGGCAATCGCCCAGGATCGCGAGGGCTGGCCCAACAGCATCACCATCGGCACTGGCTCTCAGGGCGGAACCTATTTCGGCTACGGCTCGGGCTTCGGAGCAATGATCTCGGAGGCGCTCGACATCAACGCTGGTGCAGAGATCACCGGCGGTCCTGTGCAAAACGTCACCCTCGTCGAAACCGGCGAGCACCAGCTTGGCTTCGTGACCCTTGGCCCGGCAGACGAGGCACGGAAGGGCGAAAGCCCGCTGATGCCGGGTGTTCCGCATGAGAAGGTGCGAGCGCTGTTCCCGATGTACCAGACTCCGCTGCAGGCCGCGGTTCTGGCGAGCTCCGATATCGAGGGCTTTGGCGATCTGTCTGGCAAGCGCGTCGGCGTCGGTCCCGCCGGCGGCACGTCGGCGACCTACTGGACCCGGTTCTTCGAGAATGCCGAGGGGTTCGACGGCATCAAGACCTCGAACGCGGGTGGCTCGGACACCGCGGGCCAACTCAAGGACGGTCTGATCGACGCCTTCGTCTATGCCGCCGGTCTGCCAACGGGCGCCTATGCGCAGCTCGCGGTCGAAAACGACGTGCGGTTCCTCTCGATGGACGAAGACACGCTTGCGAAGATGATGGACATCGTGCCCGCCATGGCGCCGTTCACCATTCCTGCCGGCACCTACGAGGATCAGCCCGAGGACCTGCAGACTGTGTCGCTGTGGAACTTTGCCATCACGAACGAGGCGATGCCGGAGAGCCTCGCCTACGAGATCACCAGGCTTGCCATGGAAAACCATGATCGCATGGTGACAAATCATGCTGCCGCAAAGGAGACGTTGCCCGAAAACGTCCTGAAGAACCAGGTGATCCCCTTCCATCCGGGGGCGGTGAAGTGGTTCGAGGAGAACGGCTTCGAGATCCCCGCAGAGCTCAAGTAACGGCCTCACGAGCAGTCGCACGGGTGGGGCCGTCAGGCGCCGCCCGTGTCGTATCAGCCCGAAAGATGAAAGAGCGACACGCATGTCCCACGCCCAGGATACCGCGCCCGACGATCATAGCGGCTCGTTGATCGAACAGGAAACCGCCCGCGCCAATGTCGATGAGGAACCGCTGTCCGCCAACCAGCGCGACTTTGATGGCGCACGCCACCGGATCGTCGCCACACTCTGCGTCGCCTATACGGTGTTCCACCTGCTGGTGATGAACGTCTATCCGCTCGAGACGTGGACCTACCGGCTGAGCCATGTCGGCGGCGGTCTGATCCTTGGCTACCTGCTGTATGGCGCTCGGGTCTTCGACGGTCGCGAGGCAAAACGGACCGGCGCCTCCACGGCCGTGCTCGCGCTTTCCGCGGGGGGCGTCCTTTACGGCTTCGCGGGGATTCTCGCGATCTGGATCAACGGGCGCGTGCTGGGCGAGATGCAGCCGCCCGCCTGGGCCATGTCGAGCTTTGGCCTGCCCCTCGCGCTGGGAACCGCGCTTGCCATCGTGCATGGCTGGGTCTTCGGCAACGAGTCCCGCACGCGCTTTGCCCCCGGCGACGTGCTGCTTGCCATCGCGGCGCTGAGCGCGACCGCCTATTTCATCTTCTTTGCCCGTCAGCTTCAGCTGAGGGCCGGGATGCCCATGGCTCTGCCAGGCGACATGTGGGCCGCGATCACCGGGGTGATGCTCATCATCGAGTTGACGCGCCGCCTTGCCGGGCTTGCGCTGGTCATCATCGCGGGCGTCTTCGTCGCCTACGCCTTTCTCGGGCCATGGCTGCCGGGGATCTTCCAGCATCGCGGCTACGACGCGAAGCGCTTCTTTTCCTACATCTTCACTGACAACGGCATCCTCGCGGCGCCAATCGCCATTTCGTCGACCTACATCATCCTCTTCGTGGTCTTTGCCGCCTTCCTCCAGACGACCCGCGTGGGGGAGTATTTCGTCAATCTCGCCTTCGCAGCCGCCGGACACAAGCGCGGCGGCCCCGCCAAGGTGGCGATCTTCGCCTCGGGCCTGATGGGAATGATCAACGGCACCTCTGCCGGCAACGTCGTGGCGACCGGGTCGCTGACCATCCCGATGATGAAGAAGGTCGGATACAAGCCGCAGACCTCAGCCGCGGTCGAAGCCGCCGCCTCGACCGGGGGCCAGATCATGCCGCCGATCATGGGGGCCGGTGCCTTCATTATGGCCGAAATCACCGGTATCGCCTACATGGAGATCGTCTACGCCGCGATCATCCCCGCGATCATCTACTTCGTATCGGTTTTCTTCATGGTCGATCTCGCCGCCCAGAAGGCGAACATGAAGGGCCTTCCGCGCGAGGTGCTGCCAAAACTCGACGTGCTGCTCAGGCAGGTCTACCTGTTCTCGCCGATCCTCGTGCTGATCGGCGCGCTTTTCGCCGGCTACTCGGTGATACGCTGCGGCACCCTCGCCATGCTCACCGCCGCGGTCGTGTCGTGGCTGACACCGCACGCGATGGGCCCCCGGCGCCTGTTCCACGCCCTCGAGAACGGCGCGCGGATGGTGCTCCAGCTTGTTGCGGTCTGCGCGACCGCCGGGATCATCGTCGGGGTCATCGCCCTGACCGGAATCGGCTCGCGCTTTTCGACCGTGCTGCTGGCACTGGCCGATCAGAGCCAGATCCTTGCGCTGTTCTTCGCGATGGTGGTGTCGATCATCCTCGGCATGGGAATGCCCACGACCGCCGCCTATGCGGTTGCTGCCAGCGTCATCGCACCCGGCGTCATCAACCTCGGGGTCGAACCGCTCGTCGCGCATCTTTTCATCTTCTACTTTGCGGTGATGTCAGCGATCACCCCGCCGGTGGCCCTCGCCGCCTACGCAGGGAGTGCGCTCGCCGGGTCCGACCCAATCCGCACCAGCGTCGAGAGCTTCCGCATTGGGCTCGCCGCCTTTGTCGTGCCCTACATGTTTTTCTTTTCGCCAGCGATGCTGCTTGATGGCAGCTGGATCGACATCGCCCATGTGGCCGTGACCGCGGTGGCCGGAGTTTATCTGCTGTCATGCGCCGTGCAGGGGTGGTTTCTCGGACACGCCGGTGCGCTGATCCGGATCGCCCTCGCCGCCGCCGGTCTGACGATGATCGCTGGCGGCTGGCTGACCGATGCGATCGGTCTCGGGGTGGCGGTGCTGGCCGTCCTGTTCCAGCGGCATCTGGTCAACGCAAGCGACTTCGCGCACGGGCCCGATTGAGACCGCTCGGTTCCCCTCCTCTGGAGGGGCCCTGCCGTGCCAAGTGTGGCCCGAGCGCGGCTGGGCCCGAGCGCTCAGACGGTCTGTTCCAGCCAGTCGAGAAACACCGCGAACCGGCGAAGGCCCGAGCTGCGGGTGAGATAGAGCGCCGGGCAGGCGCGTCGAGGTGAAACGCGCCTTTGCCGAGGACAGTCACGTGATCCTGCACTGTCATCAGATTTGGCCTGGCGGGCTGGAATACGCAGGCATCGACATCTTCCGTTTCGACGAGAATGGCAAGATCGTCGAGCATTGGGACGTGCTTCAAGAGCTGCCCAAGACCAGCGCAAACGGCAATAGCCTTTTCTGAACACAGCCGAATGCGGTGAATCTTTCCGAGCGCACGCTTGTGACGGCGGACTCTCTGCTCGGCGAATACGATGGCAGCAATCGCGAGGTCCCCGGTGGACGATGACTGGCGCCAATGGAAAGCGATTTCTCCAACGCAACGCAGCCGCGCCAGAGACCGAATTCATCTCTTCAATTAAGCTTTTGAGCCATGCAAGCACGATGTCTGCATTCATGCCTTCCAACCGGACTTCGAGCTTGGCTGCGGGCCACTTCGAAGGGTAAAGGCCTTCTGCGGATAAGGTCGAATTACGTTTTTTTCATCCAGTTAATCGATCTAGCCTAGAGCTTTCGTGCGGCGTCGGAGGTCCGGACTGGGCCAGTTGCGCGATGTGGAGGCTATTGGTGTTCAGCGGCGAAGGTCCCTGGAAGGCCCTCGCTCCACTTGCGAAGCTCATCCAGGAAACCCAAGGCTGTCCGACCGAAATCGGTAATCTCGTAAACCACGGAGATCGGGGCGGTGTCGCAGACTTCGCGCCTGACTAAGCCCTGGTCTTCGAGTTGCCGCAAGCGTTCCGTGATCATCTTCTTTGATGCGCCGCCGATCATCCGGGCGAGGTCGTTGAACCGGACCGGCCCGTCCTTTACGTGCCAGAGGATCGAGCCAGTCCATTTTCCTCCGATGATCCGCATCCCACGCTCGATGGCGCAGGGTTCGGTGCAGGCATTCGTCGCACTCCGTCGGCCTGCGGCGTCTATTTCGATCTTTGCATCCATCTGTCTGCGCTCCGCTGATCCGCGCCGGTCTAGGTTACCAAAAGTATACTGGTTGCTTTTGCATTCCGCCACGTTCATCTCATTCAGTACGCCGCGAAAGTCAAGCGGGCGCAGCAACAACGGAAGAGACCAGATGAGCAAAATCCATATCCTGAACGGCGCGCAGCCTTACGAATTTGCCCCCGGTAAACTCAACGAAACGCTCGCGGAGCGCGCCAAGACAACATTTGAGGCGCAGGGGCACGAGGTCCGCCTGACCACGGTCGCGGCCGGTTACGACGTGCAGGACGAGGTGGACCATCACCTCTGGGCGGACATTGTCCTCCTGCAATTTCCGGTGAACTGGATGGGCGTGCCGTGGTCGTTCAAGAAATACATGGATGAGGTCTACACGGTCGGCATGGGCGGGCAGCTCAGCAATGGCGATGGTCGCAGCGCCGCCGCACCGAAAGCGAACTACGGGATGGGCGGCAAGCTGGCAGGCACGCGTTACATGATCTCGGCCACGCTGAACGCCCCGGCCGAAGCCTTCGACGACCCGGCAGAGCCATTTTTCGAGGGCATGTCGCTCGAGGATCTTCTGCGTCCGGTCCATCTGAATGCCAAATTCTTCGGCATGAGGCCGCTTCCGACCTTCGGGGCCTTCGACGTGATGAAAAACCCCGACGTGGCCACCGACCTCGCCCGTTTCGACGCCCATCTTGCCATGACATTCGAGGAGCTTAGCAATGACGCGGCCTGATATTGTCCTCTATACCGCCAATACTATGAACGGCTGGAAGCCGCTGATCTTCCTGCATGAGGCACAGATCGACTACGAACTGGTGCCGATCGATTTTGGCAAGAAAGAGCAGAAGGCTCCGGATTACCTGCGCCTGAACCCCAACGGCCGCATCCCGACCATTGTTGATCGGGGCGCCGATGATTTCGCAGTGTTCGAGAGCGGCGCAATCCTGTGGTATCTCGCCGAGAAATACGACCGGTTCCTCAGCCACGATCCCAATGAGCGCTCGGAGACGCTGCAATGGCTGATGTTTCAGATGGGTGGGATCGGCCCGATGATGGGTCAGGCGATGTTTTTCCAGCGGATCGCCAAGCCGAATGGGGACGAGGTGCCCTATGCCATCAACCGCTACGTTGCCGAAAGCCGCCGCCTGCTCGAAGTGCTGGACACGCGGCTTGCCGGGCGCGAGTGGCTGGTCGGGGATGCGATGTCCATCGCGGATATTGCGACGTACCCTTGGGCGCGCAGCTACTTCTGGGCCACTGTAAGCGTCGACGGATTGCCGCACCTGCAGGCGTGGTTCGACCGCATCGACGCCATGCCGCGGGTCCAGGAAGCTCTGCAACTGCCGGAGCCGCGACCGTCGGCCTTCGGTAAGGGCGACACGGATGCTGCGGCCTTGGAAAACGCAGCCAGGTTCCGCTGAACCAATGACGCGCTGGGTCTGGGAATGGTCTCGTCAGCGCGTCACATCCTCTCGAAAAGTATTGGCTAGCGGCTATGTCCGCTTGAAGGTGCTGCGATGCGGCACATGAGCTGCATTTAGAGGTCGAGATTGGGCCGGGAGCGGCGGGCGCGGCTGCCAGCCATGTCTACGGCTCGCTACAGCTCCGCAAGCCCGCTCCGAGCTCTTTCCAGTCGCGCCGACTACCTATCATGTGTCGGATGCAGAATTTTTTGCATGTGCCGACATCGGCGCTACATCCACGTCACCCGACGAAGCGCGAAGCAGGCGCCTGCATGGCCACCACCGGAAAACAGCTGTTCACCACACTCGAGGCCGACGGCACACTGACCGTCGCGCTTGAAGACGTTTCATTTGCCGACCCCACCCACAACCAGGTGCTGGTGCGGATGGAAGCCGCGCCGATCAATCCCTCGGACCTAGCCATTCTCGTCGGCGGCGCCGACATGGAGAACGCGGATTACACGCAGGGCAAGTTCGTGGCCCGGGTGCCCGATGCGGCAAATGCCGCATCGAAGGCCCGTCACGGTTTGAAATTGCCCGCTGGTAACGAAGGCGCAGGCACGGTGATCGCCGCTGGCGACAGTGATGCTGCGCAGGCGCTGATGGGGCAGCGCGTCTCCTGCGTCCCGGGCAACGCTTACAGCCAGTATTGCCTCTCCGACGCGGACATGTGCCTCCCGCTGGGCGCGCATTCCGCCGAAGAAGGCGCCAGCGCCTTCGTCAATCCGATGACCGCCCTCGGCTTTGTGGAGACCGCCAGGGCCGACGGACAGAACGCCATCTTGCACACTGTCGGGGCCTCGAACCTCGGCCAGATGCTGACGCGCATCTGCGCAGAGGATGGCATCGGGCTGGTGAACATCGTGCGAAAGAGCGATCAGGTGGAGCTGCTGAAAGGGCTTGGCTCCGAGCATGTGGTCAACTCTTCCGAAGACGATTTCATGGACAAGCTGACCGACGCAATTCGTGCGACAGGCGCCTTTTACGGCTTCGATCCCGTGGGGGGCGGCACGCTGGTCGATACCGCATTCCGCGCGATGGAGCAGGTCGCAAGGGATCAGATGCCCGAGTACTCGCGCTATGGATCGAACCAGCCGAAACGCATGTTCATCTACGGTCGCCTCGACACTAGCCCCACCGTGCTGACCCCCAGCTACGGGTTCGGCTGGACCTTATCTGGCTGGCTTCTGTTCCCATTCCTGCAGTCGATTGGGCAGGAGACCATGGGCCGGATGCGAAAGCGCGTACGTGACAACCTCACCAGCACCTTTGCCAGCAGCTACAAGTCGCGGGTCACGCTAGAGGAAATGCTGACCAAGGACGCCGTGCTGGACTACCGCGCCATGCGCACGGGCGAGAAATACCTCGTCACGCCCTGGGGCTGACCCGCAGGGCAGAGAGGCGCCGCCCGTCGCCGGGCGGCGCCACATAAGGTTACAGAAGCTCGAGGACCTTCTTCGCCGCCGCCTCCGACGAAGCCGGGTTCTGCCCCGTCACCAGCCGGCCATCGGCCACGGCATGAGGTTGCCAGTCGCCAACGTTCTCGAAGTCAGCCCCGAGCTCGCGCAGCTTGGTTTCCAGCAGGAACGGCACTGCCTCGACCAGCCCCACGGCCTCTTCCTCGCTGTCCGTGAAGGCAGTGACCTTGCGGCCCTTCACGATTGGATCGCCATTCGCATCCACGACCTTGGCAAAGGCCGCCGGGCCATGACAGACCGAGGCGACGACCTTGCCGCTGTCCCAGGCCTTGCCAATGGCCTTGGCTGCAAGCGCGCTTTCTGTGAGGTCGAACATCGCGCCATGGCCGCCCGGTATGTAAAGCGCATCATAAGCGGTGACGTCCTCGTCCTCGAGGCGGCCGGGGCTCGACAGCAGCGCCGTTGCCTCCGCATCTGCGCGGAACCTGGTGACCGAGGCCGGGGCCTCCTCACCCGTCACGTCGGAATTCGGGTCAATCGGAACAGATTTGCCGCCAAGCGTCACCAGCGTGACCTCGTGGCCCGCGTCGAGGAACGCGTAATACGGGCTCGCCAGCTCTTCGTACCAAACGCCGGTGGGGTTGCCGGTATCGCCAAGGACATCGGCCGCAGTGGACAGGATCAGAATACGTGCCATTTTCAGGTCTCCTTGCATTGTCTCGGAACGTCCCGCGAGGGTCACTGCAGGAACGTCTCCGGACTGATATAGGACGAATTCCCAGATCGAGAAATTGATGCGCAGCATGTCAGATATCGGTAAGCTGGACACATGAGCCCGGAGATATCTCTTCTTCGCGTCTTCCACGCCGTGATGGAAGAACGCAATGTCACCGCTGCGGCGCGGCGCCTCGGCCAGTCGCAAAGCACTGTCAGTGGGGCGCTTGCGCGGCTGCGCGTCGCCTTGGGGGATGAGCTTTTCCTGCGCGCCAGATACGGCGTCGAGCCGACCGAGAAGGCGTTGCAGATCGCGCCGGACGTCGCGGCCGGGCTGGACCGGCTCGAACGGGCGTTCCGTGCCGCCGAGCCTTTCGATCCGGCTCAAAGCACGCGGCGCTTCCGGCTGTTGCTGGGTCCCTACGCGGAGGTTGTGCTCGCCCCGCCTCTGGCCGCAGCCTTCGCGCTCCACGCTCCCAAGGCACAGCTCGAGATCGCCCCGATCGGACCGGACTTGGATCCGCGCACCCTTGCCGGGCAAAGCTTCGATCTCGCCATCGGACGGTTCGCCCCTCCACCGGAGGACCTGGTGGTCTCGGAGCTGTTCAATGATGGATTCCGCTGCATCGTAGCCCACGAGGCTTTGGCAGACGGCGCGACCCTGGATCGCGACCTATATGAGCGGCTACCGCATGTGGTCGTGGCGCCGCCCGGAAAATGGCGCACCGGGTTACACAAGCTGACCGCCGACACAGGCCTACGCCGCAACACCGCGGTGATCGTCTCGCATTTCCTTACAGCAGCCCCTACCGTCGCCCGCATCGGAGGCATCGCCACTGTCCCTGCGCGCATCGCAGCCCTAATCGCCGAACCTCACGGGCTTCGGGACATGCCGGTCCCACTGAACCTGGGAACATTCCCGACCCAGGTCGCCTGGCACCCACATGACCGGAGCGACGCACGCCACATCTGGCTTCGAGAGCTTCTGAACGCCATTTCAGTCATGGAAGAGAAAGGGTTCTGAGAAGCGTAAGGGGCAAGCGATTAGCAGCCACCTGCGCGTTGCCGCTTTCGACCCGGGACGGAGTATGGCTTGGGTCGGAAGCGGGGGCGTTGAGCATCCATTCAAGGAAAATGTCCCAAATATGCCGCGCCTGCAGCTTATCCTATGCGCACGGCGGGAATAACCGCTGAGGCCTGCTGCTCAGGAGAAAGTCTGCTTTTTGGTATTCGTCGGCACAGCGGGTCTTTCAAGCGCCAACAGCTGAGGTGACCGGCAGCCTGCTCGACGCCTTCATTTCTTTCAGCGACAGGTTGGAACGGATGCTGGTCACCCCGGGAAGCCGCCGTAGCGTGCTGTCGACAAACACGCTGTAGTCGTCGAGATCCTTCGCCACCACAATCAGTAGAAAATCGTCCGCGCCAGTGGTGTTGTGGCACGCGAGGATGTTGGGTGTCGTTTGGACGAGACGCTGGAACTCGGCGGTGGCGACTTGGTCATGCTCGGAACAGCGCAGCTGCACGAAGGCCATGACACCGAGGCCGAGTTTGCGGCGATTCAGGTTCGCCTGGTAGCCTTCGATAATGCCGTCTTCCTCGAGCCGTTTCAGCCGGCGCCAGCAAGGAGTTTCGCTCATGCCGAGGCTTTCGGCGAGCTTGGCGTTGGTCATGCGGCCGTCGTCCTGCAACAGGTTCAGAAGCGCGGCGTTTACACCGTCGATCTCGGGCATGGGCTGGATTCCTTCAAAATGCTTCCCCCTGATAGAGGATACTGCCTCAAATATCTCCAAATAGGGGAAGAATGGCAAAGTTATTTCGAAAGTGTGGGGCTATCCTCCCGCGAGTTCGCCCTCAATCGAAAGACCCTGCCATGAAAGCCGTCCTTTTCGAGAAGTTCCAAGAAGCCCTCAAGCTGACCACCGTTGCCGACCCGAGCCCCGAACCGCATGGTGTCGTGCTCAAGGTTGCCGCTACAGGTGTCTGCCGGAGCGACTGGCACGGCTGGATGGGGCACGACAGTGACATCGATTTGCCGCATGTGCCGGGCCACGAGTTGGCCGGTGTGGTTGAAGCCGTGGGTAAGGACGTGAAGAACTGGAAGGTCGGCGATAAGGTCACCGTGCCCTTCATTTGCGGCTGCGGCAGTTGCTCGGAATGTCACTCCGGCAACCAGCAGGTGTGTCTGGCCCAAGAACAGCCGGGCTTTACCCATTGGGGGTCTTTTGCGGAGTACGTGCCAATCCATCAGGCAGACCTGAACCTTGTTGCGCTCCCCGAGACGATGGACTTTGCCACCGCCGCCAGCCTAGGCTGCCGCTTTGCCACCTCGTTCCGGGCGGTGGTCGACCAGGGCAAAGTCAGCGCCGGCCAATGGGTCGCGGTGCATGGCTGCGGCGGCGTCGGCTTGTCGGCTGTGATGATCGCCGCGGCAGCGGGCGCGAATGTGATCGGCGTCGATCTCGACCCGGCCAAGCTTGCCATGGCCCAGAAGCTCGGCGCAGTGGCGGTCATCGACGGGCGCGAGGCCGACGTGCCCGCCGCCATCCAGGAAATCACAAAAGGCGGCGCGCATGTCTCGCTCGACGCACTGGGGCACCCGGCAACCATGACCAACTCGATCCTCTGTCTCAAGCCGCGCGGCAAGCACGTGCAGGTGGGGCTGATGCTGGGGGACCATGCTGCCCCCGCGATCCCGATGCCGAAAATCGTCGGTCAGGAAATCGAGCTGCTCGGCTCCCATGGAATGCAGGCACACCGCTACGGCGCGATGCTGGACATGGTGGCGAGTGGACGGCTCGACCCGTCGCGGTTGATGGGCAAGCGGATCAGCCTTGCCGAGGCCCCGCAGGAACTTATGGAAATGGACAAATTTCAGTCCGTCGGCGCTACCGTCATCACCCGGTTCTGAGCTCGGGCCTCACAGTATCCCACCGACCCAATCCAAAAAGACAGCAAGTCGGCGCAGACCGGCTGTTGGCGTGAGGTAGAGCGCGGTGATATCGAGGGGCGCGGCTTCCAACTCGCCGGCGAACAATTCGACAAGGCGGCCGGCATGGATATCGTCAGCCACCATGAAGTCGGAGAACCGCGCGATGCCGAGGCTTCCGAGAACAAGCCGGCGGGCCGCTTCGCCATTGCCCGCAACCACCGAGGTCGGCAGCGAAAGCGGCTCGGGCATCCCCTTGAATCGCAGGGTGTTGATATGCTCGGGCGCTGCAAAGCGCACTTGCTCTAGCGCCTTCAGGTCCTGCGGCGACGAAGGCCACCCCATGCGGTCAAGATATTCCGGGGCGGCTACAAGTTTCCACGGCGTGCGCCCGAGTTTGCGGTGCAGCATGTCGCTGTCCGGAAGCGGGCCGAAGCGGATCGCAACATCGGCATGCGACCCGATCAGATTGACAAGGCTGTCGGTCATGTCGAGCGTCAGCTGCACCTCGGGATAGGCCGCGCGGAACTCGGCCAGACGCGGGGCGAGGATGTGCAGCACGAAGGGCACGGGCGCGTTGATCCGGAGCGGCCCGCGCGGGCGACGGCTGCCGGCGGCGAGGTCGGTCAACGCCTCGGTCCGGGCCAAGATACCTCGCGCAGCATCCAGCAAATCGCGGCCCTCAGGCGTCAATTCGATTGACCGCGTTGTCCGGCGCAGCAACGTCAGGCCAAGCAAGTCCTCAAGCCTCGCCACCGTTCGGCTGAGGGTCGACGGAGCCACGCCCAGGTGCCGTCCCGCTTCGGCAAAGCCGCCATCCTCGACCACCGCGACAAAGGCCGCGAGATCGCGGGTCTGAGGTAATTCGTGCATTCTTCGCAAAGATCCTTTCCGAAATCTTCCGTTCACGCAAAGGCTAATCGCTGCCATCTCCTGCGTCGACCCGAAACGCTCCAGACACATTGAAAGGAGACCTCTCCCATGCCCCTCGCCCTCTGGGCGCTTACCATCAGCGCCTTTGCCGTCGGTACAACCGAGTTCGTGATCGTCGGCCTGATTCCGACCATCGCCACGGACCTCGGAGTCTCGCTGCCCTCAGCTGGCCTGCTGGTCAGCGTCTACGCGCTCGGCGTGACCATCGGCGCGCCGGTGCTCACCGCGCTTGCTAGTCGCGTGCCGCGCAAGACGCTGCTGCTGGCGCTTCTGGTGCTGTTCATCGCCGGCAATGCCTTCGCCGCCGTGGCACCGGGCTATAACAGCCTGATCGCGGCGCGCTTTCTGACCGGCCTCGCTCATGGCGTGTTCTTCGCCATCGCCTCGACCATCGCCACCGACCTTGTCAGCCGCGACAAGGAAAGCTCGGCCATCGCGATGGTCTTTCTCGGCCTGACCGTGGCGCTGGTGACGGGCGTACCGCTCGGCACATGGATCGGCCAGAGCTTTGGCTGGCAGTCGACCTTCCTCGGCGTCGTGGCGCTCGGGCTGGTCGGGCTGGTGGCATCGGCCCTGCTGGTGCCCGCGACCCTGCGTCAGCGCAAGGCGGCCGGTCTGCGCGCGCAGGCCCGCGTGCTGACCGAGCCCCGGCTGCTGTTGGTTTATCTGATCACCGCCGTGGGCTATGGTGGCAATTTCATCGCCTTCACCTACCTTGCCCCGATGCTCACCGAGGTGACCGGGCTCGGTACCGGCGCGGTGTCGCTGGTGATCCTGCTCTACGGCGCCTCGGTCGCGGTGGGCAACATCGTCGGCGGCAAGCTGGCCGACCGCATGGGCGCGATCCCGGCGCTGACGATGATCTTCGTCGGGCTCTCGGCGGTGCTTCTGGCGCTTGGTCTCGTGCTGACCTCGCCGCTCGCCACCATCGCGGCGATCGCGATCTGGGGCGGCTTTGCCTTCGCCAATGTGCCGCCGCTGCAGGTCTACACGGTGCAGATCGCCCGCGAGGTCGCCCCCGACGCCGTCGATGTGGCCTCCGGCCTCAACATCGGCGCCTTCAACCTCGGCATTGCGCTCGGGGCCTGGGTCGGTGGCGTGAGTGTCGACACGCTCGGCCTCGCCGCCGCCCCCTATCTTGGCGCCGCCGTCGTGGCGGGCGGCATCGGCCTCACCCGGCTGTCCGGCCGGCTCGACCGTCGCGCCGGGGCCATCCGCCCTGTCGCTGCAGAATAACTCCCACACCTTCAAGACAAGGACTCTCCCCATGACCCTCCACAAGATTGGCCCCGCCGCCATCCCGAGCCTCGGCCTCGGCACCTTCAAGATGAACGCCGGCGAGGCGCGCGAGATCACCAAGGCGGCGCTTGCCGAGGGCTATCGCCACATCGACACCGCGCAGGCCTACGAGAACGAGGCCGAGGTCGGCGAGGGCATCCGCGCCGCCGACACCCCGCGCGACCGGATCTTCCTGACCACCAAGATCCTGCCCCGAGACTTCGCCGCGGAGGATTTTCGCAAGGCCGCCGAGGCCAGCCTGCGCGCGCTTGGCACCGATTACGTCGACATGCTCCTGCTGCACTGGCCTTCGCAGGAGGTGCCGCTCTCCGAGACCCTGCCCGTGCTCGACCGGCTCATCGAGGAGGGCAAGGTGCGTTTTGGCGGGGTGTCGAACTTCACGATCCCTATGCTGAAGGAGACGCAGGAGATTTTGCAGGCGCCGCTCGCCACGAACCAGGTCGAGCTGCATCCGTTCATCGACCAGACAGCGCTGCGAGGATACATGGCGGGCAAGGGCATCCCGCTCGAGGCCTATGCCCCGCTGGCACAGGGCAAGGTGATGCAGGATCCGGTGATGATCGAGATTGCCGAGGCCCATGGCACAAGTCCGGCAGCCATCGCCGTCGCCTGGCTGCTGCACAAGCCCGGGGTCATCGCGCTGCCGAAAACCGCCAAGGCCTCGCGGCTGGCGAGCAATCTCGCGGCGGCGGAGATCCGGCTCAGCAACGAGGAAATCGCGCGCATCGGCGGCCTCGCCGGGCCCGACGGCCGGCTGGTCTCGCCGGAGAGCCTTGCGCCGCAGTGGGACTGACGGCTCCGGAGCCCCGCCCTCAGGGCGAGGCTCCCACCCGGCCCCGGCACCGGAAAGCCGCGCTACGCCTACCCTGCCTCGACCGCCTCGCTCCACTTGCGCAGCTCATCGAGCACACCGAGCGCGCTGCGCCCGAACGCGGTGAGCTCGTAGGTCACCGTGACCGGCGCGGTGTCGCGAATGGTGCGGGTCACCAGCACCTGCGCCTCGAGCTGGCGCAGGCGCTCGGTGATCATCTTTTTCGACGCTCCGCCGATCATCCGCGCCAGATCGTTAAAGCGTACCGGCGCGTCCTTCAGGTGCCACAGGATTGACCCGGTCCACTTGCCGCCGATGATCCGCATCCCGCGCTCGATGGCGCAGGGCTCGAGGCAGGCATCCCGCACCACGCGACGGCCCTGCCCGTCATCTTCCACTCTCGCCTTCATCTGTCACTCCCCTCTGCCGCGCGCGCCGGGCTCCGTCCAGAAGACCGACTGAATAAGGTTACCAAAAGTATACTGGTTGATTTCATTCACTTGATCACTCAATTTCTTCCCCACGGCCGCCGCCGTCAAGGGCGGAGCTTCGATATCATGCCAATCAACGGAGCCGACAGCATGAGCAAGATCCTGATCCTCAATGGGGCACAGCCCTATAACTTTGCCCCGGGCAAGCTGAACGCCACCCTGACCGAGCGCGCGAAAGACTGGCTCACGCAGCAGGGTCACGAGGTCCGAGTCACCACTGTCGCCGAAGGCTATGACCCCGAGGCCGAAGTCGAGAGCCACGTCTGGGCGGATGTGGTGATCCTGCAATTCCCGGTGAACTGGATGGGCGCGCCTTGGTCGTTCAAGAGATACATGGACGAGGTCTACACCGCAGGCATGGACGGGCGGCTTTGCGCCGGTGACGGCCGGACCGCAGACGCGCCCAAGGCGAATTACGGCATGGGCGGCAGCCTCACGAGCACGCACTACATGCTGTCGACCACGTTCTATGCCCCGGCTGAGGCCTTCGACGACCCGACCGAGCCGTTCTTCGAGGGGCTCTCGATGGACGACCTCCTGCGCCCTCTGCACCTGAACGCGAAGTTCTTTGGCATGTCGCCCCTTCCCTCCTTCGGCGCTTTCGACGTGATGAAGAATGCCGAGATCGACGCGGATCTCGCGCGCTTCGACCGACACCTCGCCTCTGTCTTTGCGCCCGGCAACGCAGCCGCCGCCTGACCGTGTCCCTCGGCACCCGGCACGATGATCCGCCGGGCGCCATTCCGCGCACCCAAGGGAGCCAAAACAATGACAAAGCCCGACATCCACCTCTACACCGCCGCCACCATGAATGGATACAAGCCGGTGATCTTCCTCGAGGAAGCCGGCGTGCCCTACGATCTGACGCTGATCGATTTTGGCAAGCAGGAGCAGAAGGCCCCGGCCTATTTGGCGCTCAACCCCAACGGCAAGATCCCCACCATCGAGGATCGCGCCGAGGATCGCGCGATCTTCGAGAGCGGTGCCATCCTCTGGCACCTGGCGGAGAAATACGGCCAGTTCCTGCCCGCGGGGGCTGTCGAGCGCTCCGAGGTGATGCAATGGCTGTTCTTCCAGGTCGGACATATCGGCCCGATGATGGGACAAGCGATGTATTTCCAGCGCATCGCCGCGCCCAACGGCCACGAGGAGCCGTTCTCGATCAAGCGCTACCGCGACGAGACCCGCCGCCTGCTCGAGGTGCTCGACGCCCGCCTCACTGGGCGCGACTGGCTGGCAGCGGACCAGTACAGCATCGCCGACATGGCGGTGTACCCCTGGGCGCGGGCCTACCCATGGGCGCGGGTCGGGATCGAGGGTCTGCCGCATCTCAAGGCGTGGTTTGATCGCATCGACGCTCGCCCGGCGGTGCAGCGGGCGCTCACCATCCCCAAGCCGCAGCCGCAGTTCTGGGACGCCGAGGCCGGTGACGCCGCGTTCGCCGCCGAGAACGCTGCGCGCTTCGCTCATGACGCAAAGGGCTGACGGCGATCCCACCGCAGGCTAGGCTTTCCCCCTCAGCGCCGCCGCGCAACACAGGAACAGATCCATGACTAACCCCTCCCCGATCCGCGTCGATATCGTCTCCGACGTGGTTTGCCCGTGGTGCGTGATCGGCTATCGCCAGCTGGCCCGCGCCACCGAGGCGACAGGCATCCCGCTCGACCTGCATTGGCACCCGTTCGAGCTGAACCCCGAAATGCCCCCCGAGGGTGAGAACCTGCGCGCCCATCTTGCGGCGAAATACGGCACCACGCCCGAGGCCTCGCGCCAGGCTCGCGACCGGCTGACGGAGCTTGGCGCCAGCCTTGGCTTCACCTTCGATTATGCCGACGACATGCGTATGGTGAACACCTTCAAGGCACATCAGCTCATCGAGTGGGCCGGCGAGAGCGGACAGGCCCACGCTGCGAGCCTCGCGCTGATGGAGGCGTTCTTCACTCGGCGTGAGGATCTCAACGACACCGAGGTTCTGGCGAGGGTCGCTGCCTCGCTCGGCCTGTCGCCCGTCGACGCCCGCGCCATGCTCGAAAGCGGCGCCAAGGCGGCGCTGGTGCGGGAAAAGGAGCGGTTCTGGACCTCGCGCGGCGTCTCCGGTGTGCCAACGATGATCTTTGCCCGGCGTCACGCGGTGAGCGGCGCGCAGGGCGAGGCCAATTACGCCCGCATTCTCCAACATCTCTCGCAGCAGGCCGCATGACCGAGCTCCACCGCGAAGAGACCGAGACCAAGGGCCACTACTAGACCGTGGTCGACGGCCACGAGGCTGAGATGACCTATTCCCGCGCCGGTGCGGCGCAGATCATCATCGACCATACCGGCCGCGCGACCTCGCGCGTGAACATGGCGCTGCGGCGCGCGGCGCGTTGTCGTGCTGCTGCAATGTCCGCTGTTCTGATATTCGGCGCCCGCGCTGCTCAACCTGCTGCAGCGCCGGGAACACCTCGGCCCAAGCCATGGGGATCGGATCGAGCCCCCAGGCCTTGAAGGTCTCGGTGGCGATGTTGTTCTTCGATGCGCGGATCCTGAAGCTTCGTTTTGGATGTGTCGGCTTTGGCCCTACATCCACATCACCCGATGAAACGCGAAGGAGGCTCCTGCATGGCCACCACCGGAAAACAGCTCTTCACTACGCTCGAGGCCGACGGCACACTGACCGTCGCGCTCGAGGACGTGGCATTTGACGAACCCACCCACAATCAGGTGCTGGTGAGAATGGAGGCCGCGCCGATCAACCCCTCGGACCTTGCCATTCTTGTCGGCGGCGCTGACATGGAAAACGCAGACTACTCGCCGGGCAAGTTCGTGGCCCAGATGCCCGAGGCTGCAAATACCGCATCAAAAGCCCGGCACGGATTGAAACTGCCCGCTGGCAATGAAGGCGCCGGCACGGTCATCGCCGCTGGCGACAGTGAAGCTGCGCAGGCGCTAATGGGGCAGCGCGTTTCCTGCGTCCCGGGCAACGCCTACAGCCAATACTGCCTCGCCGACGCGGACATGTGTCTCCCGCTCGGCGAGCATTCCGCAGAAGAGGGCGCCAGCGCCTTTGTCAATCCGATGACCGCGCTCGGCTTTGTGGAGACTGCCAGGGCCGATGGTCAGGACGCAATCCTGCACACCGTTGGCGCCTCAAACCTCGGCCAAATGCTGACGCGCATTTGCGCAGAGGACGGCGTCGGGCTGGTGAACATCGTGCGAAAGAGCGATCAGGCAGAGCTGCTGAAGGGGATTGGCGCCGAGCATGTGGTCAACTCCTACGAGGACGACTTCATGGACCGTCTGGCCGACGCCATTCGTGCCACGGGTGCCTTTTACGGCTTCGATCCCGTAGGGGGCGGCACGATGGTTGATAAGGCATTCCGGGCGATGGAGCGCGTCGCAAGCGAGCAGATGGCCGAGTATTCACGCTACGGATCGAACCAACAGAAACGCATGTTCATCTACGGCCGCCTCGACACCAACCCCACTGTCCTGACTCCCAGCTATGGGTTCGGCTGGACGCTGTCGGGCTGGCTGCTATTCCCGTTCCTACAGGCGGTCGGGCGCGAAACCATGGGCCGGATGCGTCAGCGCGTGCGTGACAATCTGACCAGCACCTTTGCGAGCAGTTACAAGTCGCGGGTCACGCTTGAGGAAATGCTGACCAAGGACGCCGTGCTGGACTACCGCGCTATGCGCACGGGCGAGAAATACCTCGTCACGCCTTGGGGCTGACCCACAGGGCAGAGAGGCGCCGCTCGTCGCCGGGCGGCGCCACATAAGGTTACAGAAGCTCGAGGACCTCCTTCGCCGCCGCCTCCGACGAAGCCGGATTCTGCCCGGTCACCAGTCGGCCACTGCGCTAACTCTTCACCGAAGGCGCGATAACTTTTCCACTTCGTCCGCGAAAGCAGATCCGGGGTGAGAGTCCGCCAAAAATGATCGGAGCATCCGATCCTGCACTTTGGCAGCTCATTTGCCCTGCCGGAAGACGGCAGGGCAAGGGGTTTAGCTAAACAGGACGCCGCCGTTGATATCGACGTTGACGCCGGTCATGAACGCACTTTCGTCCGAAGCGAGGAACGCGACCGCGTTGGCCACGTCATCCGGCGTCCCCTGGCGCTTGACAGGTGCCGCAGCTTCGTAGCCGCGACGCGCCTGATCCGGGGTGAAGATGTTGTGGAAGTCAGTGTCGATCATTCCAGGGCACAGCGCGTTGACACGGATGTCCGGGCCCAGTTCCTTGGCCAAGCCACGAGTCAGTGTCATAACGGCACCTTTGGATGTGGCATAGGCCGCGGCCCCTGCCCCACCGCCGTCGCGCGCGGCCTGGCTGGCGACGTTGATGATGGCGCCTTTCTCCATGTGCGCCAGAGCCGCTTTAGTCATCATGAAAACGCTGGTCAGGTTGAGGTCCATGACCTTGTTCCAATGCTCGAGATCCATCTCTTTGATCGTTTTGCGCGCCACCAGCCCGCCGGAATTGTTCACCAGAACGTGTAGCCCGCCGAAGGTGTCGACCGTGGTTTGAACGAGCTTGTCGACTTGAGCGGGGTCCATCAGATCGCCCTGAACGGCGATCGCATTGCCGCCTGCGGCCTTGATATGCGCGACGACCTTTTCCGCCCCCTCGGCAGAGGCGTAGTAGTTGATTGCGACATTGGCGCCCTCTGCCGCGAGCTTGATGGCGCAGGCCGCGCCGATATCCCGCCCGCCGCCGGTCACGATGGCGGTTTGTCCTTTGAAACGCATGAGTTTTCCTTTTCAGTTCATGTTTCAGCTGTTGGCGAGCTTTTTCATCACCACCTTGAAGGTGTGCTCGCTCTGATCGGTGAAATAGAGATCGGCGTCGTAGCCCTGGTCGTCCATGAAGTTGAACACGCGCTTCGGCGCATCCAGCCGGTATGGCACCAGCAACGTCGCAATGCGGTGGCGCGTGGCCGCCGGGTAGTGCGCCGTCAAATAGGTAGAGACGTGCAGCCCTTCGTAATCCTTGGGGTCAACGTCGGGGAAGTCCGTAGTCTGGGTGATGTCCGGTTTGCCGGACTCGGACCAGACGACCTGCCCGTAGAAGCCCGCCCGCTCACCCGCGTTTCGGAACGAGGTCTTACCCAATTCAAAGCGGTTGTTGGCGTGTAGCAGCCATTGCAAGGTCACCGGTTCTGATGCGTCCACCTTGTCGACGATCACGAAGTAAGAGTTGCGGACAAAGTAAATTTCGCGCTCGGCAAGTGTAACTTCCGGCGAGAGGCTCTGGTAGGCAGCGGTTGCATCGCCCGCGATATAGATGTGGTCCTCGCGCTCTTCGGCGGCCAAGATGCGACCCGTCGCTGCCATGGCGCGCGTCTTGTCCTTGCCATCGTACTGACCTTTTCCATTGATCAGGATCGCGTTCTTCGAGCGGGTCTGGCGACGCCACTGCCGGTGCATGGTCGAATTGAACGCGACGTAGTAGCCGGATTGGATGGCCAGATCCTCGCCATAAGCCGCAAGGCAGAAGGCGTTCTGGTCGCCATGACTGTGGCTGATCGACCCATAGGGAGAGGACTTAAACACAAACTGAATGTGCTCGTCTGGGTTGGCCATCTCATGCTGAACGCCGACCCAGCCAATGCCCTTGAAGTGCCGCAGGCCTCCTTCGGGAGGGACCGCCTCGATCTCGGGATAGTCGGTGCGAAACGCGAGCTCGTCGAAATTCGTGTCCCACCATCCCCAATTGTAGAAGGCCCCTTCGGTTCCGGGGTTCAGACGCAGGTTTTCTTCGCAATACCATTGGAAGGCGCCATTTCCGGTGACACCCCCAAGCTGGCGCAGGTTCAGGCCGGTCTTTATGCAAGGCAGGTCGCCTTGGGTCGAGTCGTCACCAAAAGTGGCGCGGCGGGTGTTCGGGGCTTTGCAGAACAGCGGAAAATCCCCGGTGTTGCGCAAGAACGGACGTTTGTAGAGATCAATGCCGGTGAAGGACTTCAGCCGATTGGCGGCGTCGATCAGGTAGCCCACCCCCATCATCCAATAGTTGGTGCCCTCTGCCCAACCACCTTCGGCATCGCCCCAAGGGGAATAGACCGTTGACAGAAAGTCGATGCAGTAGTTCAGCCAGCGTCGCGCTTCGTCATCCTCGTCCTCGCCCAGCAAGGCAATACAGGCCGGAACCAGCGTCAAAGAGACCGAGCGCACCGCGTGACTGTCGTACGGAAAAACGTGAATCTTGGCGTTTAGCATCGCATGTTCAGCGATATCTCGGGTGCGGGCCAGAAGCGCCGCTCGCACCGTGGCGCGTTCGTCGTCGGAAAGGTCCGCGTGCAGCCAATCGTAGCCCCAAGCTAAGGCATTGGTCACGCGATAAGCCCATTCGTCAGTATAGGCGCGAGAGGTTACGCCCATCGGGTCCCAACTGGCGACCTCCAACAGTTGCGCCTTGGCCTTGCCGGTCATCTCCGCGTTGCCTGTGACGGCACCGCCGATGGCGAGGTGTCGGATTCGGTACCAGACTTCCTGCAGGTCGATATACGTCTGACGCCATACAGGTGCGACGCGCTGATGGTTCGGATAGCCCGCAGGTTCGGTCATCACCTCTCGGTCCATCCACGGCAGGACGGATTTCTCGTAGAAAACATCCCAGCCGCAGTGGCCCGGGTCGGTCTTCAATGCCTTGCGAAATTCCGCCAACCGATCGCTGCTCAACCATAGCCGTGGGTGGGTCATGTCGCTGTTCGCGTAGCGATCCGCCGCCAAAGGCAGCGGAGTTTCAGGCAGTCCTTCGGGAATTGTGAAACTACGCGCCTCAGACCAGGGCGTCAGAGCGGCGCCGCTCTCGTCGCAAACCGCATACGCCCACTGGTAACTCCCCGGCTGCAGCGGGGCGTCAGGCGTGAACATATTCCAGTGGATCGGACCATACTCCCGGCTTTCGCCACCGTCTGCCGGCATGATCCGCAGCGCATATAGCGCCTCGTCCTCGACCACGGGCAGCCAAGTGAACCGCGGCGGATTCTCGGTGATCTCGGTCTCCGGGACCGGCGCGTATTGGATCATCAGGCGACCGGCGCGCGGTTCGTCGAGCGTGGGAAGGGCTGTACCGTGCATGGGGTATCTTTCGGATCGAATGAATGGATTGGCGGGGCAGAGATTGGAGCGCCCTGCCCTCGCCATGCTGCCGCGTAGCTCCGGGACAGCCCCGGTGGTTCTGCGGCGCGTCAGGAAAGGGTCAGTTGTACTGGCGTGCGTAAGCCGAGTTCATGACCTCTAGCACCTGCGATAGCCCCATCTTGTCGAGCGTCGCAACGTAGCTGTCCCAGTCAGCCGTCACATCGCCGGAGCCGAGGATCCAGGCTTGCTGGCGTTCTAACATATAGGTCACAAGAGTAGGCCAATACTTGTCGTAGACTTCTTGCTCTTCCATGTTGAAGGAAACGCCAAGGAATTGATCGACGAGCAGATCCTCGGTGTCGTAGAGCTCGATACCCTCGCGCGCCGAGTCCCGCGTCCACTGCCACTCGTAGCGATAGTCCTGTGGGTAGCCGCGATAGATCTGAGCCCCTTCCAGATACATCTGGCTGTTCACCGGCTGGCCGGACTCCAGCACTGCCTCGGTGAATACCGGCTCTCCGTCGACCATGTTCCAGGTCTTACCCTCAACACCAAAGTTGGCCAGCAGGGCGCCTTCTTCCGAGAACCAGTAGTCGAAATACTTAATCGTCTCGACGGGGTGTTCGTTGGCATAGGTGATCGCCCAGCCATCGGGTTTCATCGGAATACGGCGGTTCTCCTCGATCCGCTTGCCGCTCTCGGACTTCGGCGGCAGGAACGGGATGAAGTTGAAGCCTTCGATCTTGTCAGCGAGCGCGACGTTGTAGCCGGAGGTCGATGCGAACCAGTCGTGCGTCATGCCGCCAAGGTCTTCACCCAGAAGGTAGTCGCGTGAAGACGAGCCGCGGGTAAACACTTCGGGATCAATCAGCCCTTCGGCGTACCATTTGGCGATATTGGCAAGGCCATCGCGATAGGCTTCCTGCGCATAAGGGTGAACAACCGTACCATCTTCCGATACGTAAAATTGGTGATACACGTCGGCTCCGGTAGAGCGCGCATCCCATAGCACGAGCAGGCGCAGCACCTCTTCCCAATCACGCGCGAAGAACGGAACCTCGTCCTTCAGCCCGTTGCCGTTCGGGTCCTGATCGCGAAAAGCCACCAGCACGTCATAGAGCTCATCAACGTTGTCAGGGCGCTCCAATCCAAGCTGGTCCAACCAGTCCTGTCGTACAAACCAAGCACGGGCATATTTTCCGTCCGGAAGATACGGGATGTAATAGACGTTGCCGTCGTAGGAAGCGATGGCGTTCCAGATATCGGGATGTTCGTCGAACCACGCTTTTATGTTGGGCGCGTGCTCTGCCACCAGATCGTTCAGTGGCACGAAGGCGCCTTCGGGCCCGTATTGGTTCACCGGCTGCTGGATGTTGTTGCCACCGACGATATCGGGCATGGACCCCGCCGCCAACAGCAGGTTCATGGCCTCGTTGTTGTCCTTGGTGTTTCGGCCGGAGGTCTGGTCGACCAGATGCACCCCGGTACGCTCGCGGGCGACCTCTTCGACCGGGTAAATCTTCGAGGTATCCCCGCCGGGCCCGTACCCTTGGGCACGCGGCCAATGCATGTGGATACTGAGTTCGAGCGGCTTGTCCACAATAGGCAACTCAGTGTCGGCAAAGGCCGGTGATGTTAGGGCCGTCGAGCCAAGAATGGCCAGGGCAGTCTTCACAACTCGCATGGTTTCCTCCCTTTTGCGAAGTCTTGCGTCCGTCTTGGTCACTCCTTTACCCCGCCAAGGAGAATCCCCTTGGTGAAGTACTTCTGCAGAAACGGGTAGATGAGCAGGATCGGGATGATCGAACAGACGATGATGGCGGCGCTGATGGTCTCGAAGGAATAGGCCGCCGTCAGCAACGTGCTCGCGAATTCCTCGTCGTCGCTGAGGTCAGCGATGACCTTGCGCAGGAAGACCTGTAGCGGGATCTTCTCCTCGTCCTGCAACAACACCATAGCCCAGAAGAAGCCGTTCCAGCGTGACACGATACAGAACAGCGCAACCGTGGCGATGGCCGGCTTCGAAAGCGGCACGTACACCTTCCAGAGCACTTGGAATTCATTGGCGCCATCCATGCGCGCTGCTTCCTCGAAGCTCTGCGGCACGCTTTCAAAAAAGTTGCGCAACAGGATGATGTTAAAACCGTTGACCGCGAAGCCGATGATGATGCCGAAATAGCTGTCCAGCAGGCCAAGGTCGCGCATATTCAGGAAGAAGGGGATGAGCCCCGCGTTGAACCACATGGTAAATGCGACCACGAGGTTCCAGAATCTCCGGCCGTAGAGTTGCGGCCGCGACAGGGCGTAGGCTCCGGGAATGATGAAAGCGAGGCTCATCAAGGTGCCAAAGATCGTGTAGATGAAGGTGTTCTTGTAGCTGATCCAAAACTGCGGGTCGGAAAGAACGTATTTATAGGCCTCCAGCGTAAAGCCCACCGGGGTCAGCACAACGTTCCCGGCCCGTGCCTCGAACCCGGTGCTTATTGAGAGCGAGGCCATGTAAATGAAAGGGTACAGCGTCGAGAGTGTGAAAAGCCCGATGAGCACCATGTTCACGATGACGAAGATCCGGTCGCCACGGGAGTAGAGGTTCATGTTTGCCATTGCTGTCACCAGAGCGATGTACGCGAGAAGCGCTTGGAAATTGAGTTGGCCGTCATCACCAGGACGAAGGCAACCACGGCATTGAACAGGCCGGCGGCAGCGGCAAAGTCGTACTGTCCCGATTGCAGGCCCTGCCGATAGATGAAGGAGTTCACAACGTCGGCGGTCTCATATGTGGCGGGCTGGTAGAGAAGGATCACCATCTCGAAGCTTACTTCGAGAATATTTCCGATACGAATGATCAGCATGATGATGATCGTCGGCAGGATGCTGGGAATGGTGATCTTCCACATCATCTGCCAGCGGTTCGCACCATCGACCACGGCGGATTCATAAAGCGTCGGTGACACCCCTGCGATAGCCGCAAGGTAGACGATCGACTGGAAGCCAGCCTCCTGCCAGATGCCGGTGCCCACAAAGATCGGACGGAACCACTCGGGGCGTGTCAGGAAATACACAGGCTCTATCCCGAACCAGCCAAGGAATGTATTCACGATCCCGGCTGAAGGGCTGAAGGCCGTGATGACGATGCCCGCGATGATTACCGAGGATATGAAGTGCGGCAGGTAGACAATCGTCTGCGCAGTCTTCTTGAAGGTCTGGTTCAGGACTTCGTTGAACATCAAGGCCAGAAGGATCGGCATGGGGAAACCGAAGAGCAGCGTGTAGAAGCTCATGATGATCGTATTCTTCAGCGCGCGCAGGAATTGATCATTGCCGAACAGAGTCTGAAAATGCTCCAGCCCGATCCAGGGGCTGCCCTCGATGCCGCGGAAGATCGAGTAGTCCTTGAAGGCAATCTGCAGCCCGTACATTGGCTTATAGAGAAAAACGACGAGCCAGATGATGGTCGGCAATAACATCAGGTACAGCTGCCATTCCCGGCGGATATGGTCGCCCACTTTGACGATGCGCGATGGTTGACGATGGCGTTGCGCTTCGCGGGCTTCTATGACGATGCCTTCGGTCGGCGTTCCTTCAATGTCGGTCGTATCGCTCATGCCGCTGCCTCGACGGGCGTGTGCTGGCCCTCCAGAGCGCGACCGGTGGCGCCATCGAAGACCCGGAGGAGATGCGGTGGCACGCAAAACTCCGCGTGGCTGCCCATGGCCGGCACGCCGCCGATGGTGGCGTGCCGGATGACGAACGGGTTGCCGCAAAGGCTCGCGTGGATCAGCGCTTCGGAGCCCAATGTCTCGACCAAATCGACCTCGACCTTCACGCCGTCTCCAAGCGTGACGAACTCCGGCCGGATACCCACCGTGATCTCCTGCCCCAACTTCAGTCCCGGCAAAGCGTTCAGCGGGAGTGCTTGATCCTCAAAAGAGGCGCAAGGCTTGCCGTCCTTTGCGGCAACGGTCGCCTTGACCATGTTCATTGGCGGCGACCCGAGGAAACTGGCGACAAATGTGTTGGCCGGGTTGAGGAAAAGGTCCATCGGCGTACCAATCTGCTCGATGTGGCCGTCGCTCATAACCACGATGCGGTCAGCGAGGGTCATGGCCTCTACTTGATCGTGGGTCACGTAGATAGACGTCGCTCCGAGACGTTTGTGAAGACGTTTGATCTCCGCGCGCATCTGCGTGCGCAGCTTGGCATCGAGGTTCGAAAGCGGTTCGTCGAACAGGAAAACCTTGGGGCGGCGCACGATGGCGCGCCCCATGGCAACGCGTTGGCGTTGTCCTCCGGATAGGTCGGCTGGCCGCCGGTCGAGGTATTTCGTCAGTCCCAGAATCTGCGCGACCTCATCTACCGACGAGGTGATGGTGTCTTTCGGCTCTCTACGAATGCGCAGGCCGAAGGCAATGTTGTCAGCCACATTCAGATGCGGGTAGAGTGCATAGTTCTGGAAGACCATGGCCACGTCGCGATCCTTCGGCGCGATGCGGTTTACTACGCTGGAGTCGATGGTCAGTGTGCCGGCGCTGATCTCCTCGAGCCCTGCGATCATGCGCAGCGTGGTCGACTTGCCGCAGCCGGAAGGCCCCACAAGAACAACAAATTCCCCTGGCTGAACGTCCAGGTCGATGCCGTGAACGACCTGCAAGGCGCCATACTTTTTGACGATACCGTCGAGACGGACTCCGGACATGTGGTCTCCTCCCCCCATGCATGGCCACCCTAGGGTCGCCCTTTGTCTGACGGAGAAGGTGACGCGATTCTGCACTTCTGTCAATTCTTGTATCCAAGTTGGGATACCAGTATGCTGAGTACATTAGCGCCACATGGCGTCAAACCATCGTCAGCGCCGATCGTGTTTCACTGGCGGCGGCAGCCTCACGCGGGCTATAAGGCCTGGATCCAGAGGAGCGCGCATGAACAAGATCACCAAACTACGCAAGGACAAGCGCAGCACCGTCGACGAGATCGTCGATTTTCTTTACCGTGAGATCACAACGTTGCGCCTTCTGCCCGGCACGCGGATCTCGGAGCCCGACATCGCAGAGCGGTTTGGCGTTTCTCGCCAGCCCGTGCGTGACGCTTTTCGCAGGCTTGAGGCGATGGACCTTATTCTCGTGCGACCAAAAAAGGCCACGGAAGTGCGCAAGTTCTCGGCCCTCGCCATCGAGAAAAGCCGCTTCGTGCGTGCCGCAGTCGAGGCAGCGGCACTGCGGGAAGCCGCGAGACGATGCGGAAAAGCTGATGGTTACCAGCTCGATGCCTGCATTGCGATGCAGCACAAGGCGCTTGCCGAGAATGACTATGCGGGCTTTGGAAAGCTCGACTATGAGTTCCATGAGCAAATCTGCAACATAGGCTGTGTGCCCTATGCCTTCGACGTCATTCGGTCGGAAAAGGCTAAGGTTGACCGGTTGTGCGTTCTGGGGTTGGCAAAAGAGCGGCGCATGCCGGAACTGATTGCCGACCATGAAGCCATCGCCGCAGCGATCAAGGCGAACGACCCCGAAACAGCTGCCAGCGCAGGCATGCTACATTTGTCCCGGTTGGACGAAACAATCGCTGCCATCCGGGTGAACAGCGCCGCCTATTTCGAGGACGGCGACGCCTAAACCTCCCTTCATTCCTCGCTCCGAGACCCGCCTTCAGTGGGCAAGTTCGGCTTGCCAATTCCCAAATTGGCAAGAATCATCTTGTATCCAAGAACAAATACAAAGATGCTGCATTCGCCAAGGCGTTTGAGGAGACGCCGGGCACATGCATTACAGGGAGGAACAGCATGACATTTCTCACTCGCGTTACTCGCACCACCGCCATTGTCGCCCTAACGGCGGGGCTTGCCTCTACCGCCACCGCCCAGACGTTGCGCGGCTGGAACATTCACGTAGAGGACTATCCCGTCTCCATCGCCATGGAGAGCTTCATCGACGAAGTCACCGAAAAGACCGGCGGCGAGATCACGGGCAAGGTATTCCACAATGGAGTGCTGGGCTCGCAGCCCGACGCCATCGAACAAATGCGCCTCGGCGCGCTGGATTTCGGTGAATTCAGCCTCGGCCCGATGGGACCTGTCGTGCCGGAGACCAACGTGGTGTCACTGCCCTTCATCTTTGACTCGGTGCCCGAGATGTACCGCCTGATGGACGGCGAAGTGGGGGACGCCATCGGCGCAGGCATGGAAGCCAAGGGTATCAAGGCGCTCGGCTGGTACGCGGCCGGGGCCCGCAGCTTCTACAACTCCGTGCGCCCCATCAACACGCCTGCCGATGTTGAAGGCCTGAAGGTGCGCGTCATGTCCAACGATCTCTTCGTCGACATGATCGCTGCGATGGACGGCAACGCGACGCCCATGGCCTTTGCAGAGGTCTACCAGTCCCTGAAGACAGGGGTGGTCGACGGCGCCGAGAACAATCCCCCCAGCTACGAGTCGACCAACCACTACGAAGTGGCAAAGTTCTTTTCGCTGTCTGAACATCTGATCATTCCGGAATGCCTCTGTATGTCCCTGAAGACTTGGGAAGCGTTTACCCCGGAGCAGCAAGACATCGTGATGGCAGCGGGCCGGGCGAGCGCGGACTACCAGCGCGAGCTCTGGGCTGAGCGCGAGGCCGCCAGCATCGAGACGGTTAAGGCCGGTGGTACCGAAGTGAACACCATCGAGGACAAGGCGCCGTTCCAGGCGGCGATGGCTCCGGTCTACGACAAGTTTCTTGAGGAGAACCCTGCGCTGACCGACTTGGTCAATCTGATCCGCACTGCCGAGTAACGCCACTGGGGGCCGCGCGCTGCGGCCCCCGACTTTCGAAAGACTGCTTATGTCAAAAGTACCGACCCTTTACCGGCGTATCGAACGGGGCCTCGACCTTGTTCGGACGCTGTGCTTGGGCGTGGCCTCGGTGGCCCTTGTCGTGCTGATTGTCACCTTCGGGTGGCTGGTCTTCGGCCGCTATGTCCTGAACGTGACGCCCACTTGGGTAGAACAGCTCGCGCTCCTGCTGATCTGCTATATCGCCTTTCTCGGTGCCGCGGCTGGGGTCCGGGAGGACACACACATTGGCGTCACCCTATTCCGCGACATGCTGCCCGTGCCGCTGCAAAAGCTGATGATGATCGGGATTGATTTTGTGCTCGCGGGCTTCGGTCTTCTCATTCTGTTGGCCGGACTCGAACTAATGGCCTTCGGCATGGACACGGTGCTGCCAATGCTCGGACTGCCCGAGGCGGTGCGGACCGCAGCGATTACCACGCTCGGCGCTCTGATGGTTCTTTTCGCTGGGCTTCGTGGAGTGCTGCGCATCTGGCGCTTCAGGACCTGGTCCCCGCTGGACCTCCCCATCGATCAAGAGGTGAAGTGATGGGCTTAGCTATTCTCCTTGGTATTTTCGCCGCGGGTGTCGTCATTGGCATGCCCGTCGCATTCGCGATGGGGCTTGCCGCAGCTTCAGCCTTTGCCTTTGAGGGCTTTCCTGCCGTGATTACCTTCCAGCGCGCGACCTCTGGTGTCTCGGTCTTTTCGCTGCTGGCGATCCCTTTCTTCATCTTCGCGGGCGAAATCATGCTGCATGGCGGCATTGCCCGCCGTCTCGTCCGACTGGCGTCCGCGCTTGTGGGGCACCTCAAGGGCGGGCTGGCGATGGTCAATATCTTCTCGTCCATGCTGTTCGGAGGCATTTCGGGCTCTGCTGTTGCCGATATCTCGGCTTTGGGTTCTCTCCTGGTGCCAGTCATGAAGGAGCGTGGTTACCGCCCGGACTTCGCCGTGAATGTCACAGTAACAAGCTCCATCGCAGGCATCGTCATTCCTCCCAGCCATAACATGATCATCTTCGCCGTAGCCGCAGGTGGGGGCATCTCTATCTCAGGCCTGTTCCTTGCCGGCGTCATTCCCGGCATGCTCATGTGCGTCTGCCTCGCCGTGGCAGCTTACATCTTGTCCGTGAAGCACAATTACCCCGCCGAGCCCTTTCCCGGCTGGAGAGCCGTCGGAGAAGCAGCTCTCGATGCGCTGCCTGGCTTCATGACCGCGGTGATCATTGTCGGGGGCACCCTCTCGGGCATCTTCACTGTGACCGAATCCGGCGCGTTTGGTGCAATCTACGCGCTGCTTCTGACGGTGTTTTACTATCGTAGCCTTTCGCTCAAGGACTTCCAAAGAGCGGTCACAGGCGCCGTCAGAACCACCGCCATGGTGATGATCCTCATCGCTTTTGCCAGTTCGTTCGCCTATCTGCTGGCTCTCTACCAGGTGCCCGCGAAACTGTCGGATTTGCTGGTCACAGTTTCTGACAATCCGATCATCATCCTGCTCATGATCAACGTGATCCTTCTGGTACTCGGGATGATCATGGACATGGCGGCACTAATCCTCATTTGCACCCCAATCTTCCTGCCAATCGCCAAAGGCTTGGGGATGGAGCCGACGCAATTCGGTATCATGCTGCTGATCAACCTCGGCATCGGGCTCTGCACACCGCCAGTGGGCACGTGCCTCTTTGTCGGCTGCGCCGTGGGCCGCATCCGAATGGAGCAGGCCTTGAAATCGATCTGGCCCTTCTATCTCGCGATCTTCGGCGCACTCATGCTGGTGACCTACGTGCCGGGCGTATCGCTCTGGTTGCCGTCCGTGCTTCTGGAATGAGTTCCGAAACCCGACGACTTATAGGCCTCGCCTGGCCTATGGCGGTTCGCATGCTGATGCTGCATGGCATCGTCGTCATCGATGCCTGGCTGGTGGCCCCTCTGGGTGAAGAAGCGCTGGCGGCGATGGGCCTCGCCAGTGCCATCGGCGGGCTGCTGTTGGGAGCACAGAATGCCTTTGCCAACGCTTCGCAGATCCTTGCGGCGCAGGCATATGGCTCAGGGAGTCCCTCCCGCTTGCGCGCCACTTTCCACGAAGGGCTGGCGATCAGCCTGATGGTCTGCCTTTTGGGTCTCGGCGCTCTTTGGCTGGCCGCCGACAGCCTGCTCGCCATGTCCGGACAGAACTCTGATGTTCAAGCGGGTGCGCGCACCTACTTGGTCATCTTCGTCGGCGTTGTGATCAGCGAAGCCGTAGCTCAGAGCCTCACAGCTTTTTGCAACGGAACTGGCGACACGCGGAGGCCACTCATCAGCTATCTCTTGTCGGTGCCCGTGAACGTCACCCTGTCATGGGCACTGATCCACGGACACTACGGCCTGCCACATATGGGCTTGGCTGGCGCAGCGATCGGCAGCGTGGCTGGTGCCGTTTTGCGCGTCGGGTATTTGATCGGACTTCGACTGCGACCAGTGTCGGACGTCGAGATGCCGCCTCTTTGGCGGGGCATGAAATCGCATTTGGCCTTTGCCCTGCCAGTGGCTGCGACCTTCTTCAGTGCGCAGGCGTCTTCCAGCGTCTGTATGTTGATTTATGCTGCCTACGATGTCCGGCAGTTCGCGGCGCTGACCCTGATCCTGCCATGGATACAGGTGGCTGGTACCTTCGGCATGGCCTGGGCGCAGGCGGTCGGCATTTTCGTAGCGCAACATCTTGGCCGCGAAGGCCCTTCAGAAAGCTTGCGCGGCGCACTGCGAATGGCGTGGAAAGGAGCATTCCTCATGTCCGCGGTAGTGGCGAGCCTCTATACAATGGTGATCCTCTCCTCGGATCCACTCTATCCCTCGCTGGCGCCGGAGACCCGCGCTGCTTTGATCAGCTTCCTTCCTGTTTTAATCCTACTCCCCTGGCCCAAGAATTCGAATGCGATCTGTGGCAACTCGCTGCGCGCTGCCGGGCGTACTGTCTACGTGATGCACATCTTTTTGTGGTCGCAATGGGCCTTCAAAGTGCCACTTAGCGCGGCGCTGGTGCTCTGGTTGGACGCGCCCGTCGTCTGGGTGGTCGCACTGCTTCTTGCCGAAGAGCTCGTGAAGCTCTGGCCGTTCCACAATGGCGTACGTCAGGCGCTCTGGCGAGCTTGATCCTTCGCTGCGCGTCCGATCTCAGACGCCAGATCATCGCACAACTCTCGCATGCGCTTAGGATCGGTCTCCCTCTGAGCCTGAACCTTCAGGCCGAAGATGTAGGTCTGAATGCGTCGCGCCAATCGCGCTGTATCCGTCGACTCCGGCAATTCGTTCTTCGCTTGCGCAGCCCGAAGAGCCGTTCCAATTACCTGCTCCACGTGATCGAGATGCATGGTGACAAAGCTGCGTAGATCGCCGTCGTCAGGCAGATCCAGAAGCGACTTCACCAACATGCAGGCCGTCGAGGGACGATCACACGGGGCAAGATTTGCCAAGCCCTCGAGGTACCCTTGGAGCGCCACAATTGGCGTCTCGCTGGCCGCGATCAGGGCCTCCATCTCTCTTGTCATGCGCTCAGCGTAACGGTTCAGCGTGGCGCGAAAAAGCGCCTCCTTACTCTGAAAGGCTGCGTAAATTGACCCAGGCTTCATGTGCAGCGCTCCCTCAAGGTCCTTCAGAGACGTGGCATGATAGCCTTTCTTCCAGAAGAGGATCATCGCGGCCTCAAGGGCGGTATCACGGTCATATGAAGCGGTGCGTGCCATTGCTCTACTTAAAGCGTGCAGCGACCAAGGTGCAATGGATCACAAAAAATTTGAGCATTCACTCAAATCGGCACTTGAGCATTCGCTCAAAAATAAGCAGGTTGGCCGTACCAGTCTGATACGAAAGGCCACAGAATGACCAAGTTTGAAAAACTCGACGAGACCACCGCCCCCTCCGCGGCCGTTCCGCTGATCGAAAAATCCAAAGCTGCATTTGGCCGGCTGCCCGGCCTGCACGCGGTCATGGCCCGCGCGCCGTCGCTGCTGGATGGATACCAAGTACTGCACCGCCTCTTCGCCGAAGAGACCTCGTTTGACGCCGAAGAGAAAACCGTCGTCTGGCAGACCATCAACGTCTACCACAAGTGCCATTACTGCGTGCCCGCCCACACCGGCATCGCCAAGATGATGAAGGTAGACGACGAAATCTCCGACGCGCTGCGCGACGAAACACCGCTGCCCACACCCAAGTTGGAAGCGCTTCGCACCTTTACGCTGAAGATGACTGACAGCCGCGGGAACCCGAGCGACAGCGATTTGGAGGCCTTTTACGCCGCCGGCTATGGCGAGCAGCAGGTGCTGGAAATCGTGCTCTGCATCGCACAAAAGGTGATGAGCAACTATACCAACCATCTCGCCGAGACGCCCGTGGATGCGCCCATGCAGCAGTACGCTTGGACGCCGAAGGCAGAACGCTGACGTCACACTAATGGCAGGCGGCGCGCTTGGGCTGCGCCGCCTGCCAATTACAGGGTCTCAGCGAGGCTGAGTGCCACTTTCATGACCCGCTGCAAGCGTTTGCTCGGCACAATGGCCCGCCGCGTAATCAACCAAAGCTCATGAAACTGTGGTTGCGGCAGCGTTGCGATCTTTATCCGATGTGCTTCAGGGAAAGCAGACAAACCACTGCGAGGCAGAAGAGTGTAACCAACACCCGATGCGACCGGGGTTGGAATTTGACCAATCTGGTTCACGCTCGTCCGGATCTTCAGGCGATCTGCCCCCGAAAATTCCGAAGGAAAATTTCGGGAAAATAGGTCATCTGCGTAGCTATAAGCATCGGGATGCGCGACCAGCCCAAGGACTTCGAGAGTGCCAAAGCCCACCGGCTCAGGGGTGCCTTCGGGCAAAACCAGGCACAACTCTTCCCTACCGATGTTTTGCGCGGCAATGCGAGGGTGCCCCGGATCTTCGTCGATGACACCGAGATCGAAGTCCCCGTTCAAGACCCCTTCCAATACACGACTACTCGGCGCCGCCTCCACGTGAACCGACAGAGCCTCAGCTTCGCGCATCATATCAATGGCTCGCGGGTAAAACATCATGGCAAAGCTGCCAGAGCAAGCAACGCGCACCTCCCCGGTGTCAGGTTCATCGCGGCCGATCGCCTGACGTAGCACGCGCTCCTCCGCACGTCGCTTCAAACCGAGATCTTTCAAGACCTCACCCGCCGGCGTAAGCGTAAACCCTTTACCTTCTTGCAAGATCAGCGCCTTGCCGATCTGCAACTCAAGCTTGCGCAACTGTTGCGAAACGCCGGGTTGCGTCATGTTGAGCCGCTCAGCCGCGCGCGTGAAATGGCCCTCCTCCGCGAGGACCGTAAAGGTCTCGATCCAAGTAGCGTTGAGCATGCATTCATTACGAATTGTTTGGATTAGGATGAGAATTGATAATTTCACAAAACCCGGCCCGCTGTCTACCTCTCCTGCACGAGATCATAGGAGACCAACATGACCCCACGTACCTTTTCCCATATCGGCCTTTCGGTTCCCGACCTTGAAGCAGCGGTGAAGTTTTACTCTGAAGTCCTGGGCTTTTACGTGCTGATGCCTCCGAGCGAGGTCACCGAAGATGACAGCGCCATTGGCACGATGTGCACCGATGTCTTCGGGCCGGGCTGGCAACATCTGCGCATAGCACATCTGTCCACCGGGGACGGGATTGGCGTGGAGCTCTTCGAGTTCAAAGGAAACTATGAACCAGAGAACAACTTCGACTACCGACGCCACGGCACCTTCCATTTCGCAATTCAAGACCCTGATCTCGAAGCGTTGTTGGAACGGATCGTCGCCGCCGGTGGCAAGCAGCGGATGCCTGTGCGAGAGTATTTTCCTGGCGAAAAGCCCTATCGCATGGTCTACGTCGAAGATCCCTTCGGGAACATTTTCGAGATCTATTCGCACAGCTACGAGCTGACTTATTCAGCCGGTGCTTATGCCTGATGCGATACGCCGCCCCTGGTCGAAAGATCCGGGGCGGCGTAAAAGAGGGTGACCGGTGGCCTTAGCCCCCATCCTGCATGCATGGGGCTACTTCAGGTCCTCGGGCAGCAGGGCTTCTGGAATGTTCTGGTAGCAAACCGGACGCAGGAACCGCCGGATTGAAAGCGTTCCTACAGACGTTGCACCGAAGTTCGTCGAAGCTGGATATGGTCCGCCATGCACCATCGCGCCGGACACTTCGACCCCGGTGGGAAAACCGTTCGCAAGGACTCTCCCCGCCATCTTGTCCAGCAAAGGCAAAAGAACGCGGCCAAGATCGGTGTCACCTTCGTCGAGCTGAAGGGTCGCAGTCAATTGTCCCACGAAGCTCCCCGCAACCCGCTCCATTTCGGCCGCGTCCGCGACCCGAATGATCAGACCAAGAGGCCCGAAGACCTCTTCGGACAACGCATGTTCGGCCAGCCAGTCTTGTGCGGAAACCTCGAACAACTGCGGCAGCGCCGAACGGCCATCACATGCATTGCGTATAAGCGTCTGCACGCCGGCGCCCCCCGCCACGCGCTCCACCCCTTCATTGAAAGAAATCGCCATGGCGTCCGTCAGCATGGTCTGCGGCGCCATCTCAGCCAATGCAGCACGCACAGCGTCACGGAAGTCATCCGCTTCTGGCCCGTCGACGATGATCGCAATGCCTGGGTTCGTGCAAAATTGTCCAGCCCCCATGGTCAGGCTCGCGGCCCAGGAGGCACCGATTTCGCGACCACGCGCAGAGGCCGCTTGAGGCAGAACAAACATCGGATTGACACTGCCCAGTTCACCAAAGAACGGGATCGGCTCCGGACGGGCGGCACAAAGGTTGAACAGGGCACGTCCCCCACCAAGACTCCCCGTGAAGCCAACTGCCTTGATCCGTGGGTCCTGCACAAGAGCCTCGCCTACTGAGCGGCTTCCGCCATGAACGAGGCTAAAGATGCCAGGATCGAGGCCAAGTTCCGTAATTGCTTCGGTGATGGCGTCCGCGACAATTTCACTGACGCCAGGATGGGCTTCATGGCCCTTGACCACCACCGGACAGCCCGCAGCGAGCGCGGCGGCCGTGTCACCCCCTGCAACCGAAAAGGCCAGCGGAAAATTGGATGCGCCAAACACCGCAACTGGGCCGATAGGACGTTGCATCATGCGCAAGTCGGGGCGCGGCAGAGGTGCGCGGTCGGGCAACGCTTCATCATAGCGCCGGTCAAGGTAAGCACCGTCGCGGATGTGTGTCGCGAAGAGGCGTAGTTGGCCTGTTGTGCGCCCACGCTCGCCCTGAAGTCGCGCCTCCGGTAGGCCGGTCTCTGCGGCGCCGACGACGGTGATTGCCTCACCACGTTTATCAATCTGGTCTGCAATCGCATCAAGCAACTTGGCGCGCTGCTCACGCGAAGTCGCCGCAAAGCCCGCGAACGCCTGCCCTGCTGCGGCACATGCGCGCTCGACCAACTGCGGATCGCCAGCAGAGAAACTTGCTGCTTCGCCTGTGGCAGGTGAGGATTTGAAGGTCATCTCGGATGAAACCCTCTCGCCCGCGATCAGGTGAGCGCCGTGGAAATGATAAGTCATGTTCAGCGCCCCGTGCGTGCTTGCCACTCTGCGAACTTTGTTAGGTTTTCATCATCCGTGGGGGGATAGAGCCCAATGACGCCAGCCCCTTCTTCGACTTGATCTAGAACGAAATCCTCGAAGGTTTCCATGGCGGTGCATTCGTCGGCGATCTCTTCGGCAAGATGTGCAGGGATCACCATCACGCCATCCGCATCGCCTAGCATTACGTCACCAGGAAACACTGGAGCATCGCCACATGAAATCGGCACATTGATGTCGATCGCCTCGTGCAGCGTCAGGTTCGTCGGGGCGGAAGGGCAGGCGAAATAAGCGGGCATGTCCAGAGCTCCAATCCCCACAGCATCTCGGACACCGCCATCAGACACCACACCCGCTGCGCCGCGCTTGGCGAGCCGCGTCACGAGAATGGACCCTGCGGTGGCCGCACGACTGTCCTTGCGGGCATCCATTACCAATACGCACCCCGGCGGACAGGTTTCGATTGCGACGCGCTGCTTGTGCTCGCGGCTACGGAAGGCAGTGAGCGGGTTCCGGTCTTCACGTGCGGGGATGTAGCGCAGAGTGAACGCCTGGCCGACCATGGTCACCGGCTTGCGCTCCACCGGCACGACGCCTTGCACGAACTGGTTGCGCAGCCCGCGCTTGTAAAGTGCGGTCGCAACCGAGGCGGTCGAGACCTTTAGCAGCTTCTGCCGGGTCTCTTCGGACAGGACGAAATCTGTCTCGTCTTTCATGTCTGGGTCCATCCTTTGTATTGAAAGCGGGCCGCGGTTAGCGCGGCGTAGGTGTCAGTTTGGTGAGGCGGCGCTGACGCACCGCTTTTGCCACGGAGAAGATCCATAGGAGCAACACGGCAGCGCCAAGAGTCGCGGCGATGGGGCGCTCGAAGAACGCCAGGAGGTCACCTCCGGACTTGATCATCGAAGTCATGAACATGCGCTCGAACATTGGGCCAAGCACGAGGCCGAGTATGATGGGCGCCACCGGCACCTCGTTTTCCTCAAGCAACCAGCCTGCCACGCCCATGCCGAACATGATCATAATCCCGAACACGGAATTGGTCATGGCAAAGGCGCCGACGATACACAGCAGCAGCACGATAGGAAGCAGCACGCGAGACGGCACGCGTAGGGCCTGCTTGGACAGCTTCACCGCACCCCAGCCCAGGGGCACCATCATCAACGTCGTCAAAACGAAGATCATAAAAACTGCATAGATCAGTTGCGGGTTCGTCAGGAACACGGTCGGACCGGGGTTCATGCCCTTCATGTAAAGCACACCGATCACGATGGCGGTGACGCTGTCGCCGGGAATGCCAAAGACCAGCGCCGGAATCCAAGAACCTCCGATCGCCGCATTGTTGCCCGCTGAAGCGTCGACAATCCCTTCTACATGGCCGGAGCCGTATTTCTCGGGCGTCTTCGAGAATTTTTTGGACACCGCATAGGACATCCAGGCGGCGATATCTGCCCCTGCCCCAGGCAGTGCGCCGATCAGCACGCCCATCAACGAACCACGCGCAACATTGGTCGGATGGCGTCGGATAATGCCGCCGACTCCCTTAAACAGCGGGCCGGAAGCTTTCGGCGTCGCTGCCACCGCGCGGCGGCCATGTAGGCGAATCGTGCCCCGCATAACCTCGGCCAGCGCAAATAGCCCGATCATTGCCGGGATGAATTCTATCCCCGCCAGAAGGTCCGTCACCCCGAAGGTGAAGCGCGGCACGCCGGTGGTCGGGTCCAGCCCAACGGTAGCCAGCAGCAGTCCCAACAACAGTGCCACAGCTGCCTTAACCGGGTCCCTGGAGGACACGAAGATCGCGCATGACAGACCCAGCGTCGCGAGCCAGAAGTATTCGAACGAGGTGAATTTCAGCGCGAATTCCGCCAGCAGCGGCGCGGCCACCACAAGTACGGCGATGCCGATCAAGCCACCGATGCAAGAGACGATCAAATTCGCCCCCAACGCCTCATTCAAGCGACCTTGCAGGGTCAATCGGTGACTGTCCTCGACATAGGCGGCAGAGGCGGGCGTGCCGGGAATGCGCAGGAGCGCGCCGGGGATATCCCCGGCAAAGATTGCCATGCTGCTGGCCGAAACGATTGCCGCCAACGCCGGTATCGGCTCCATGAAAAATGTCAGCGGCACCAGAAGTGCCGTGGCCATGGTGGCTGTGAGGCCCGGCATTGCACCAATGAACATGCCAAAGGCTCCGGCGACGAGCGCCGCAACGAGCACCTCGGGCGAGAGCACCAGTGTTAGAGCCTGCGAAAGAACATCAATGCCCGGCATCACAGCACCCCGTCCATCAGGCCGCGCGGCAGCGGCACGCGAAGGAGACCAGCGAAGAGCCACCAGCATACAATCGTCGTGGGCAGCGCGATCAACACTGCTTGAACCATTGGCACGCGCAAAACCACGAAGAGTGCGGACAGCCCAATCACTGCGACGGGTAGAAAGCCAAGCAGTGGCGACAGTCCGATGTGAGCCAGAACGTTGCCCAGAACTGCCAACAGCGCAGGCGTGCCACCTGCGCGAAGATCAGGCACCAAGGCGACCCATGGGCCCGACACGGAACGCCGCGCCCGCAGGTCACGTAGTGTGAGGACCGCGCCAGAAACGACGAAGCCTGCCGCCAACAGCGAGGGCAACAGAGCCGCGCCGTAGGGCTGGCCAGCGAAGTCCGGAAACTGTGATGCCTGCCACAGCACCACGACGCCAAACAGAACAAAGAATGCGCCCAAAAGCGCGTCGGTAACTTTCATGGCTCCCCCCAAAGTCGAAGATAGCTGCGACCGGACCGAACTGGCCCGGACGCACAATGGCCAAATTGGAGGTCAGCCGTCGGAAATCAGTCCGGCGGCGGCCATGGTCTGACCCATTTGAGTATCGGCCTCGGCCATCATCTGGCCGTGCGCTTCGGGGTCCAGATATCGGATGTTGAAGCCGCGCCCATTCATGAACTCCACAAACTCTGGATCTTCGGCGATCTCCGCCAATGCGGCGGCAACCGCGGCAGCGGCATCCTCGGGCATGTCCTTCGGGCCGCAGATGCCCCGCCAGGTCGCCAGGGCGAAGTCCGCTGCGCCAGTCTCGATAAGTGTCGGCACGTCCGGATGGCTTGCTGCGCGCTCAGACCCCATCAGCGCCAGGTTCGCCGCTCGGCCCGCATCCACCATCGCCTTCGTTTCACCCAAAGATACGGTCACGATGTCCACGCCGCCGGCGATTAGATCCTGCATGGCCGGCGCGGAGCCTTCAGATGGCACCCAAGTCACGTGGTTGCCATCTAGACCCAGCGACTGCAGCCAACCCACCAGGGCAAGATGCCAGATGCCTCCCTGTGAGGTACCGGATGCCTTGAATGTGCCCGGTGCGGACGCTTTCACCGCTTCGGTGAGCGACGCAATGTCCTGATAGTCGCCATTCGACGACACGGTGATCGCCGGGCTGTCGGCATTCATTAGGCCCAACGGAGTGTAATCTTCATAGGACAGATCGGTCAGCCCGAGATGATGCATCATCGCGATTTCCACGGTGACAACACCCAAGGTGTAACCATCAGCCGGCGCGGTCGCGATTGCAGAATGACCGATGACCCCTGCCCCACCGGTCCGGTTCACAACATTGAACGGCTGACCGAGCCGCTTTTCCAATAGAGCCGCGATCATGCGACCCGTGGCATCTGTACCGCCGCCTGCGCCCCAGGGGACGATCATCGTCACTGGACGCTCCGGGAAAGCCTGCGCCCATGCCGGACCGGCTGCCAGCCCCAAAGCTGACACCGAAGCCGCACCAGCCATGAAGCTACGGCGCGAAGGTTTGTAATAATTAGACATGCGTTCCTCCCTTGAACATCATCATCATCCAGCACTCGGACGGGATGCGCCGAACCCCCTTCATTCAAAGAGCGTTCTTCGATCATGTGCCGAAGTCTGGCTCGAATCAGAACCTATGAAGCACGGAGCCGAGGCCTGATTTGTCAGGATTTGTAATGTTTAGTATTGAAGTGTCAATAGAGGTAATCTAGGCGTGACCAGCAAACAGAAACATGGGAGGGCCGGAAATGGCTAATGACACACTAAAGGTAGCGATCGCAGGGGCCGGAGCGATCAGCCAATTTCACCTCATTGGATGGCAAGCGCAGGCAGGCGTTGAGATTGTTGGGATCTGCGATCCCGACATGGACAAAGCACACGCACAAGCGGAGGCCTTCGGTATCTCTCGCGTCTTTGGCGACGTGGCGGAAATGCTGGACGAGACGCAGCCTGACGCTGTCGACATCATTACCCCGGTGGGCAGTCACGCGCCGCTGGTGCGCATCGCCGCCGACAAGGGCGTGCACGTGATGTGCCAGAAACCCATGACCCCTACGGTGGCCGAGGCCGAGACTCTCATCACTGATGTAGGTGAGCGCGTGCGCTTCATGGTTCATGAAAACTACCGCTTTCGTCCGCACTACGCTGAGCTGGCGCAACGGATGCAGGACGGAGAGGTCGGCAGGCTGCGTCATGCGCGCATGACGGTCCGCGCCTCGGCAGTTTGGGACTACGAAGGCAAGAAGCCCTTTCTACTGGGGCGCCAGCCTTACCTCGCGGATTTCCGTCGTCTCTTGGTGTTCGAAGTGCTGATCCACCATTTGGATGCTTTGCGCGCGATCATCGGCGAAATGGACGTGGTCAGCGCAACCCTGGACCGCATCAACCCGAACCTGAAGGGCGAGGATGTCGCGTTGATACAGCTACGCGCTGAGAATGGCGCGCTGGTCGTCATCGATGCCAACATCGCCGCTCCCGGACACCCGCCACTTCCGACAGACAGGTTGGAACTACTGGGCGAGACCGACACCCTAATTTATGATCGCGACCGGATCACGCTGCTCTCGCGACCGGACGCGGTGTCACAGCATGACCTCACGGCCAACTACCAGGCCTGCTTCACCGGCGCGGTTACTGACTTTACTGAAGGACTGCGCAGCGGGCGAAAGTTTCAGACCGATAGGCTGGACAACCTCAAAACATTGCGGCTTATGGAAAGCATTTATCGCGCGGCGGGGATCGAGATCTGACCGTGCGCACATCCACGACGGAGGCAAACGTGAGCAGCGCCGGAAAACCATCCTTGGCAGACCAGGTCTATGAGCACCTTCTGACGCGGATTACCGACGAAACTTACGAACTGCACAGCCGTTTGCCCAACGAGGAGTGTCTAGCGCAAGAGTTCGGCGTATCGCGGCCCGTCGTGCGGGCCGCACTCGCCCGACTCCGCACCGACGGCATTGTCCAGTCCCGCCGAGGGTCCGGCAGCTATGTCGTACGCCGACCTGACTGCAAGGTAGGGAGCTTTGTCTCGCTCGGCTCGATCACAGACATCCAGAGGTGCTACGAGTTTCGCATCGACTTGGAAGGCGCCGCGGCAGGTTGGGCGGCACGCCGGCGGGACGAAGATGACCTTCGCGACATCGAGAAGACACTGCGAGAGTTGGAAACTCGCTATCAGGAGAAAGAATTGGCGATAGAAGCTGACCAGCGGTTTCACCTCGCAGTCGCGCGAGCTTCACACAACGCGTTCTTTGTCTCGACGCTTGAATCACTGCGACAACAGATCGCTTTTGGCGTGTCCTTATCGCGTTCACTGACGATGCTGGACGAACCGCAGCGGCAAGAGAAAGTGCTGTCCGAGCACCACGACATCTTGGATGCCATCCGCGCTAAGGACCACGGAGGTGCGGAACGAGCTATGCGCGCGCACATCACCGCCGCCAAGAATAGGATGTTTATCGGCCAAGAAAAGTAATGGGCAACTTTACGCTTACACGCTTCGCGGCCCCCTCCCCGCGCGGTGTTGTTCTGACTGGACCGGGGAGCTTGCCAGCCGCGTGCCTGTTGCGAGTTGAGCCGGCTGATCCGGTGCGGGGTACGGAGACCATACCATCATGAAGAAGCGCTCAGAAAAAATGATCGGGCCAGCCCGCCCAGCCCTCGGATAAGGCTATACTATGTGATGGCTGACATCCGATGTCAGCGCTTCGAGAGCATCCAATATGTAACGCGCGTCATCGGCGGCTCGTTCGCCTTCTACAGTAGCCGTCAACCTAGTCAGGCGCTTGCCATGCCACGCCCGCCGAGGCATTCAGATTGGCGTCTCAATTTACGCAGCTTTTGCTGGGTCGATCCTGCCCAGCGAAAGCGCGTATCGCCCCTCTGTGGCGGTCTCCCTTTCGCGGGCAGGATTGCGGCGCTGCTACGCTTTCCTGGTGATCGTGTCGCCGCCAGAGGGTCAGCGCCCTAATGGGCCTCGACCGGTGTCCTGCGCCCGAGGGCCGAATGTCCCGGCACCCGCTTACCCCAGCGGCATGACCACGGCTTTGATCAGTGCATCTCGATCCTTGGCCAACCGCGGGAAGCGCTCGGGTAGACCCCCCAAGGCAATGCTTTCCGAAAGCAAAGCGTCCGTGTCGATATCGCCCACCGCGATGGCCGCCATTACCCGCTCGAAATCCGACCTCAGCGCGTTGCGCGAGCCAATGATGCGGGTCTCGCGCTTGTGGAAGTCGGCATCGTCGAAGGTGATCTCGTTTTTCACCACGCTGACCAGCACGTAGGACGAGCCATGCGCCAAGAGCGGAAAGCCCGCCTCGATGGCTTTCGCATTGCCGGTGGCGTCGAAGATCAGGTCGAAGCCGTCCGACAGGTTTCCTTTCAGGATCGGCTCTCCCGCCACGTGCAGATGCTCGAACCCGAAAAGCCGCTGCGCCTGCTCGAGCCGCGCGGGGCTCAGGTCCATCAGGTGCACCTCGGCCCCTTCGAGCCGGGCAAAGAGCGCCGTGCCGAGCCCGATCGGCCCCGCCCCAGTCACGAGCACCCGGTCGCCGGCCATGATGTCCGAGCGGCGCACCGCATGGGCACCGATGGCGAGGAACTCCACCATGGCCGCCTGCTCGGGCCGCAGCCCCTCGGCGGCGTAGAGATTGCCCGCAGGCACCGCGATGCGCGCGCAGAGCCCGCCGTCGCGGTGCACGCCCAGCACCTCTATGGAGATGCAGCAATTCGGCTTGCCGCGCTGACACGCCCTGCACTTGCCGCAGGATAGATAGGGGTTGATCACGACGAGCTCGCCCTTGCTCCAGCCCGCCGCATCCTCGGCGACATGGCCGGAGAGCTCGTGACCGATTACACGCGGGTACTCCAAGAATGGGTGCTTATTCTCGAGGATGTGATAGTCGGTGCCACAGAGGCCGACGGCGGCAATATCCACCAACACCCAGCCCTCGGGGGTGCTGGCGGGCTTCGGCCGCGCCTCGAGCGCGAATTTGCCAGGCTCGACGCAGATGCCGCAGAGCATGGTCTCGGTGTGACTGTTCATAGCGCCGCCTCCAACTCGCCTAGGTTGCGCGGCCGCCAGTTGGTCGGCAGCTCGCCCTTAATGATCAACGACAGGATGTCGTCCTTGTGCACCTCGTCGATGTCATGGGCGCCGACAAGGTTGCCCTTGTTCATCACCACCACCCGGTCGCAGAGATCGAAAACATCGTGCATGTCGTGGCTGACGAGGAAGATGCCGATGCCCTGCGCCCTTAGCTTGCGGATGAGGTCAGCGACCATCGCCGTCTCAGAGGGGCCGAGCGCCGCCGTCGGCTCGTCCATGATCAGGATCTTCACGTCGAAGTAGATGGCGCGAGCAATCGCGATAACCTGGCGCTGGCCGCCCGATAGGCTGGAGACCGGGTCCATGAGGTTCGTGAAATTCGGGTTCAGCGTCGCCAGCACCTTGCGCGCCTCGGCCAGCATGCGCTTGTCGTCGAGATTGCCGAAGCGGGTCTTGAGCTCGCGCCCCAGAAACAGGTTGGACGGCGCGTCGAGGTGATCGGCCAGCGCCAACGTCTGGTAGATGGTCTCGACGCCATGCGAGCGCGCGTCCTGCGGCGAGCCCATCTCGACCACGTCACCGCCGATGCGGATTTCGCCGCGGCTCGGCGCCATGGCGCCCGAAAGGATGCGCATCAAGCAGGACTTGCCCGCACCGTTGTGGCCGAGTACGCCGACCACCTCGCCGGGGCACAAGTCCAGCGACACCCCGTCCACGGCCACGACGCCGCCGAAGTGCTTCTCGATGCCGCGCATCTCGACGAGGGGGGTGGTCTCGGCGTCAATCCGGGCGGCGGCTTGCTGGGACTGGCTCATGCTTCGCTTCCTTCCATGGGTCTGACCGGGACCCCGAGGGCCCCGGCCGCATCGCTCAATAGAGGACGTTCTGCGCCTCGGGGGCGTCGATATTGTCCTCGGTCACCAGCACCACGCCGGTGTCGATGAAGGGCTCGATCTTGTTGCCCGCCAGCACGTCCATCACCGCGTTGACGCCCAGCTCGCCCATCTGGAACGAGCCCTGCACGGCGATCGCCTCGAGCGTGCCCGAGCGCACGAATTCCTGCAGGTCGGCATTGCCGTCGAAGCCGAAGGCCGCGATCTGCCCGGCCTTGCCGGCCTGCTCGATGGCGCGCCCCATGCCCACGGCGGTGGGCTCGTTAGCGCCGAAGATGCCCACAAGGTCCGGGTTCGCCGCCAGCACGTCGGTGGTCTGATTCAGCGCGTTGGCCATCTGCGACTGCGAGTAATACGGCCCGACAATCTCCAGCGACGAGTTGGCCTCAAGGTAGTCGCTGAAGCAGCCCACGCGGCCAATCTCGGAGCCGACGCCCGCGACGTAGGACATCACCGCGACCTTGCCCTCGGTGCCGACCTTGTCGATCATCGTGCTAGCGACCAACTCGCCCGCGGCGCAGTTGTCGGTCGACAGGAACGCCTGGTAGGTGCTCTCGGCGCTGTTGGTCAGGGCAGAGTCGATGATCACTACCGGGATCGCCGACTCGTAGGCGCGCTTAACCGCCGGGGCCAGGGCCTCGGGGTCCGACGGTGCCAGCACGATGCCCGCGACGCCGCGATTGATGGCATTCTCGACGAGGTTCACCTGGTCGGCGATGGCGCTCTCGGTGGCCGGGCCGTCGAAGCTCATGGTGTGCTCGGACTGGCCCTCGATCGCGGCTGTGGCGCCGAGGTTCACGTTCTGCCAGAAGTTGGAGCTGGTGGTCTTCACGATCACCGCGATCTCGCCCGCCTGGGCGGCGCCCGCCGCAGTCAGTGCCAGCGCGCTCGCGGCTATGAGGCTTGTCAGTCTTCCGTTCATCCTGTCTTTCCTCCCTAGATGACAGTCTTCGTTGGAAAATTCTTGGGGTCGTTCGGGGCTGCGCCCGCCTCAGCGGCGGTTGCGCAGCTGGTCGATGTAGACGGCGCCGATGACGACGAAACCGATGACGATCTGCTGGATGAAGGACGATACGCCGCCCATGTTCAGCCCGTTGCGCAGCACGCCGATGATGAAGGCGCCGATCATAGTGCCCGAGATGCCGCCGACGCCGCCCATGAGCGAGGCGCCCCCGATCACCGCCGCAGCGATGGCGTCGAGCTCGTACATCACGCCCTCGCTCGGCTGCGCGGTGATAAGCCGCGACATCAGCACATTGCCCGCCACGCCTGCCAGGGCGCCCGACAGCGTATAGGCGATAAGCTTGGTGCGATCCACAAGCACGCCCGAGAGCCGCGCCGCTTCCTCGTTGGAGCCTGTGGCGTAGATGTGCCGCCCGATGGCACGGCGGCGCAGCATGTAGGATGCGACGACCGCCACCACCACCAGCAGGATCGCCGGATAGGGAATGCCGGGGAAGATCACCCGCGGAAAGCCGTTGTCGCCCATCTCGACGACCCGGAAAAGCGCGCCATTGCCGAGCACCCCGAAGGCCTCGCCGAGCTGCGAGATCGGTGCCGCGCCGGTCAGTTGCAGCGCCGCGCCGCGGGCGATCAGCATCATCCCGAGCGTGGCGACGAAGGGAGTGATCTTCATCTTTGTGACGACGAAGCCGTTGAAGAGACCGCAGGCCGCGCCCATGCAGACGCCCAGCATCATCGCTGGCACCACCGGCACACCGGCCTTGACCATCATGCCGGTCACAGTGCCCGAAAGTGCCAGCACCGAGCCCACCGACAGGTCGATGCCGCCGGTGATGATCACCATGGTCATGCCGATGCCCAGCAGCCCGATCACTGAGGTCTGCAGCAGGATAGTCAGCGTGTTGTTCACCGACAGGAAGGCCGGGCTGGCAAAAGAGAAGGCGATCACCAGGATCGCCAGCGTCAGCAGCGCAGAGATGCGGTGAAAGGCTGCGGCCGAGTTGGGCAGCATGCGGGTCCAGGCGTCTCGCGACGGCTGCGAAATATTGGCCATGGGTCCTCCCGGGGTCCTCCGACTGTGCCGAGCCATGGTCCTCCCCGCGCGGCACAAAATTATTAAAAACAGGGTGTCGTGGTGCTTGACCCGGGTCAAGTGTTTTTATTAATTTAATGCATCAGTAAAATACCAAGTGGCGCACCGGGACGGGGCAGATGACGCACGCTCAGCTAAACCGGCCCGCAGGGTTCTGACCCATGGCCCGCAGCGACACCCGCTTCCGCGAGACCTACAATGCCCTGCTCGATCTCTGCACCGGGCTGAACCGAGACGACTCGCTCCCCTCTGAGAATGCCCTCGGCGATCGGCTCGGCGTCAGCCGCACCGTTGTGCGCGCCTGCCTGCAGCGCGCCTCGGACGACGGCTTGATCCGCTGGGAGGGCCGCGAGAAGACACTGCTCCGTGCCCCGCATGCCGAGGACCGGGTGCCGCTCGACATAAATACCGAGGATCCCGAGACGCTCGAGCAGCGCTTCCTCGAATGGATCCTGCGCTTCGACGTCCCCGCAGGAACACCGCTCAACGTCGCGGCGCTATCGCGCGAGTTCGGGGTGACGCCGCAGATCCTGCAGGAGTTTCTGGCCGGGCTCAGCCGCTTCGGCCTGGTTGAGCGCCGCAAAAAGGGGGGCTGGCTGCTGCTCGGCTTCACCGTGGGTTTCGCGGTGGAGCTGTCGGAGTTCCGCAGCCTGCTGGAACTGAACGCGGTGCAGTATCTCGTGACCCTGCCGGGCAGTCACCCGATCTGGCCCAAGCTCGAAGCGCTACGCGCAGAACACCTCGATCTGCTCGACCGGATCGAGAGCGACTTCCACGACTTCTCGGCGCTCGACGAGCGCTTCCACGCGACGCTCAACTCGGTGGTGCGGAACCGCTTCGTGGCGGAGTTCCAGAAGGTGATCGCACTGATCTTCCACTACCACTACATGTGGGACAAGACCTTGGAGCGGCACAGAAACCAGGCAGCCATTGGCGAACACCTGGTTCTGCTGGACGCGCTGCTCCTGCGCGACGCGGCGGCCTCGGAGCAGGCAGCGCGACGGCATCTCCTGACTTCGAAGACGACGCTGCTCTCCTCGCTCCGCAACCACCGACTGGGCTGAGGCCCCACGAAAGGCTCAGGCGAAAAGCGCCTCCTCCGTCCCCGCGGGGACTGGGGTTTTCAGCGCCTCGAGATTGCGAGTCAGGCTTGAGGCCTTGGAGGTGCCGAGCAGCACCGAAGCCGTTGCGTGATGGCCCAAGGCGAACCGCAGCGCGGCGGTGGCCAGCGGCATGCCAAGCGCTTCGGCGTTCTTCTGCAACTCGGCGACGCGGTCCAGCACCTGCTTCGGTGCCGGGCCGTAGTCGTAGGTCGCGCCCTCGACCGGCCCCGTGGCGAGGATGCCGGAGTTGAACACCCCACCCAGCACCAGGCTCGTCCCGGCCTCCCGGCAGCGCGGCACCAGCTGCGACTGGGCGGAGCGGTCGAGCAGCGTCAGGCGCCCGGCTAGCAGGATCACGTCGATGGGCCCGTGGTCCATCACGTCGAGGCAAACTTGGCACTCATTCACCCCGAGGCCGAAGGCGCCGATCTTGCCCGCCTCCTTGAGCTTCACCAGCGCCTCGTAGCCGCTGCCGAAAAACGCTTCCATGTGCCCTGCATTGGCCGCCTCCCCGTGGGTATAAGCGCCGATGTCGTGCACGTAGGCGATGTCGAGCCGCGTGACTCCGAGCCGTCCGCAGGCTTGCTCGAAGCTCTCGCGGATGCCGTCGCCGGAGTAGTCGTAGGTCATTAGGTTGGGCAAGGGCTCGATATAGCTGTCAGCCTCGGCGATGGGCTCGGGCGATGGCGACAGCACCCGGCCGAGCTTCGACGAAAGCGCGTAGCTGGCCCGGTCCCGGCTTTGCAGAAAACGTCCCAGCCGAGTCTCCGACAGGCCGCGCCCGTAGTGCGGTGCGGTGTCGAAATAGCGGATGCCCGCGTCCCAGGCTGTCTGAAGAACCGCCACGGCGTCCGCATCGGTCACTTTCCGGTAAAGATTGCCGATGCTGGCACAGCCGAAGGAGACTTCGGTCACTTCGACGCCCGTGCTGCCAATGGTCCTGGTTTTCATGGGGGTCTTCATGCGATTTCCGTCTTGCATGCCAGCGCGGCCTCGATCCGCGGTTTCTCGGTGCGATCGCCCCGACTGCTGGCCCATGCGACGAAGGCGGCGAGGCGGCGGTCGAGTTTTTCCGAGTGGTTCTGCGCGATGTCCGACAGCGCGTGGTCGAGGAAAGGGTTGGCGAAACGATCCAGCGTCTCCGCCAGATAGGCCGCTGCTGCCGCCCCCTCGCCCGCCGCAGCAAAGCCTGGCAGCACCTCCTCGCGGTAGAGCGCCTCGAGGGCGGCGCGGCGCTCGGGATCGGCCAGCATTTCGCGGACCAGCGACGGCCGGTCGCGCCCCTCGTCCAGCCAACGCGAGACCATCCAGGTGTGGCCGAGGTTGAGGATGAAGAGCTTTAGCCGCGCCACTCGGCCCAAGTCACCGACCACTTGCACGTCGGGATGGGCGCAGGGCAGGATCAGGCCGGGGCGGTCCTCGATGGCCCAGAGCGCATAGGGTTCGGCGATGGCCCCGGCGGGCTCTAGCGGCTCCGAGACGATACGGTCGACCAGCGAGTTCACCCAGAGCACATCGGTGCTGAGCCAGTCGCGAAAGGCGTCGGGGAGGTCTGCGGATGCGGCGAGCACAAGCTCGCGCAGTACGTCGCCGTTGTTCTGCACCAGCTCGGTCGGCATGACCTGGATCGGTGCGCCGCCTGCCTCGAAGCGCGCGAACAGCAGGCGGGCGAGCTTGCCGGGGTAGGACATGTCTTGCTGCGGACGGGTGTCGGCCGTGGCATCCGCGGGCTGCGGGCGGAAGCCGGCGTCTGCGGTGTTTGAGAGGATGATTTTCACTTCGCCGCGCACGAGGTCCAGCAGCTGCTCCACGTCGCTGGCGGTGCTGAGAGTGCGTGTCACGCTGTTGACGCGGAGCTCCTCGTCGACCTGCTGCCCGGCGCGAAGGCCGCGCAGGCGGACCGGGTAACCCTCAGGCGCGGTGAGGCCCCGCAGCCGTGTGGCTCGGGTCGGATCGCCCGAGGATTGCACCACGGTGACCGGTCCGAGCGCCTCGCCGCGGGCCATGGCTTCCGACAGAAAGAGATCGACGTGGGCCTGCAGGAAGCGGCTCGTGCCGAATTGCAGGATCGGCGTGCTGAGCATGGTGTCTCCTCCTCCCTGCTCTGCCGGGCCAACTCCTCCCGGTCCGGCGATAATTGGTTTTTTATTATTCAGTACCTACGCGAGGTCAAGGGTATTGTTGCGCGGCGCCTACGGTTTGCGTGCAACTGCATCACCTGCATGCTTGGCCGAAAGATGGCCGATACTTTGGAGCTGCAGCCCTAGCGAACAAGCTTGCCGATATGCCTGAACGTGATCGTGTCGCCGATGGTATCCGCCGTAACGCGGCCGCGCTTGCCCGAGAGCGGCTCGCTCGGCTGTCCGGCGGTCCGGCCCACGGCGCGGGTGTCAAGCGCGATGCCCCAACGCGGAACACATTCGCCCGCTCGCCCAGCAGCAGTATGCCCGCGATCGCAGTCAGCGCCGGCGACAGGTAACCGACCAGCGTCGCATCGGCCACCGGCAGCCGGGCCACTGCCGCGAAAGAGGTGAACATCGCGACAGTCCCGACACCCGAGCGCAGGACGTGTTCCCAGGGGCGCAGTGTGCGGAGGCCCTCCGGGAATTCCCCACGCAGGCGCAGGAAAACGACCAGCGGGATCGTCGCAAGATCGAGCGAAAAAACTCGATCTCGCCCCAGGCGCAGCGTCGCTCACCAGATTGACGGTGATCGCTATTACCGAGAAAACTAGTCCCGACAGGAGCCGCAGAGCGATCCCACGAGCAGGATCGGAATCGTGATCAGTCATGCAGTGCCCCTTCAGGCGAGCGCGCCGCGCAATATGTCGTCCGTGCTGCCACTAGCAAGACCGCGATGCAGCGCCGACATGTGTTTCCCGATGATCTGTGAGTGCGCTAGGAGATTGACGCGATCAGGCCCGTAAGCTGTTGCCGAGATCTGCGGCCAAGTGTGGCAAAGCCAGACCCAACACGTCGTTCGAGAAGGATGAAGTCGATCGAGTCGGTATTCATGAAGATCGGTCAACTGATGCTTGCACCCATGCCAAATCTCGCCCGCGGCGTGACGCGCCCCTTGACGGGGCTGCCAGCGCGCGCCCATCTGCTGGTCATGCGCCTACTTGCACCACTAATCGCTCTAATGTTGGGCACCTCCATCGATGCCCATCCGCACGTCTTTGTCGACGTGCGCGGCGACTTCGTTCTGGATGACGGCGGGCGTTTGGAGGCGATACGCATCCATTGGCTCTACGACTCGTTCACCACACTGATGGCCATGCAAAACCTCGGCCTCGACCCGGATCGCGACGGGCGGCTGGACGAGGCGGACCTTAGGGTCAGGACCCATTGATTTGGTTGGACGAGCGTGATTCACCGTTCGAAAACGAGCGGTGAACATGTCTGATCTTTTTTGGCTGAGCG
>NZ_JBSWYX010000026.1:0-63651 GCF_056161345.1 Salipiger sp. ABF4_146
CTACGAGGTCAGATTGACTGCCTCCACGGCTCAGTCAGAGAGAGGTCCTTCCGCCTGGGCTCACCCCCTCGAAGAAGGGGCGATAGGGTTCGCCGTGATTGACCACAGCGTGTACGGTGCGCGCCATCTTGGCCGCGATCGCGGTCTAGGCCTTGCGGCGCAGATGAGCATTGTGACGGTCTTTCGAGATGTAGCGTTCGAACTTGTCCCGAAAGCTGTTGGTCTTTGTCTGGACCGCCGTCTGGCCGGCCATCCATAGCGTGCGGCGCAGCCGGGCATTGCCGTACTTCGAGATCCGGCTCTGCCCGCGAAACATGCCGGACTGCACGGTGGCAAGATCCATGCCGCAGAACTTCAGGAACTGCCGATGATGCCGAAATCGGCGTAGGTCACCGGCCTCGGCCAGGATGGTCATGGCATTGATCGGACCAATGCCGGGGATGGTTGTCAGTAGCTGATAATCCGGCAGATCGGAGAGCAGCGCGACCGCCCGGGCCTCGATCTCGTTGCGCTGGCGGACGAAGCTTCTACCTTCGGAAAGGACCAGGCGGAACATGCGAACGGCGTCGGAATCCGGTTCCACGGACAATCCAACAGAGTTGACCGCCGTAGCGTAAATATCTGAAAGCAGGCGCTCTTTGGCGACCTTCCTGCCCACCACTTGCCAAGCGTCTGCGATGAAGGCTTCCTAGCTCATGGTCGTGATCACCGTCGGTGTCGGATACTTCTCGATGAAGGCCAGGAACCAATCGGTTCGTGAGCTTCGGTGAAACCGTTCGGCCTCTGGGAAATAGAGTGGCAGGTAATGGGTCAGTATGCGGTGCCAGAGCTCGGTCTTCGAGCGTGAAACGATCTCGTGCGTCTTTGACAATTCTTGGATGTCGGCGGTCCCGACGACCAGCGGATCATGAAAGAACTGCACGGCGCCAATCTCCAGCATGTGCAGGATGACCTAGGCATCCTTCGGGTCGTTCTTGTCCCAACTGTTGTGCAAGGCCTCGCAGGTTCGGGCGAGGCCGACGGAGGAAATGAGCTTGAGGTCGAAACCGGCCAGTCCGAGATGATGTGCCAGTGGCCTGTGATAGTTGCCGGTCGCCTCGAACCCGACCCGCACAGGCAGGCCGTAGCTGGCCAGGCTCGCGGACAAGCGCTGGAAGTGTTCCAACGTATTCATGATCGTCATGCGACGACGGCGCTTCTTGCCCGGTACCCGATCAAGACCTCGTGGCGGTGCTTGGAAATGTCGATGGCGACAAGCATAGTCGCAGCAGTAGAATGGTTGACGGTCATAGCCGGTCTCTTCAGCGGTGTGGTTCTGCAAAACCACTGTTGAGACCTGAGACCGGTTATGGCCACACGCTGCGCTATTTGGGGGCTACGCGCGTGGCCATAACCTTAAAACAGCGCTTCTTCCCGACGTGCTACGGCCCGGAGTTCGTCGCGCAGAAGGTGCGCGACTGGATCGAACTGGTGGGGGCGAAGACCGCCTACATCGAGCCGGGGTCACCTTGGGAGAACGGCTACTGCGAGAGCTTCAATGCGCGCTTCCGTGACGAGTTGCTGAATGGCGAGGTCTTCTACTCGTTGAGGGAGGCGCAAATCCTCATCGAAAGATGGCGAAAACATTATAACATGGACCGGCCGCATAGCGCTCTCGGATATCGAGTGCCCGCGCCCGAGGTCTTCATCCCGGTGTATCGAAGGCCGACCATGCATTAGCATTTAACCCGGACCACTCGATGGGGTCAGTTCACAGCCCCTCGTGGGCTGCTCTTTAACGAGGCGAGCCTGATCGGGGTGCCAATCGGCGAGGCGTATGCCGAGACCTGTACCTCGATGGAGCCGCTGGTCGAAATGATGCAGGTGCACGGCAACTCCGAGGCCGTGCCGAACTTCTGGCCCAACGATGAGTTCGCCGATTTCGAGACTGCGGTCTCGATTCAGCGGTGCAGCGGCCGTGGCCGATGCTGCTGAAGACCGCCACCGCCTTCACCGTCGCCCATTCCATCACGCTACCGCGTGCCGCTCCGGTCGCTGCCGTCCACGGCGTGGGGACCATCGCGACATTCCGGGTGTTCGAGCGACTGGACGGGGCGCAGCGCCGGATGGCTCGGATCGTCGGTTATATCATCGAAGGTGCCAATGATTCCGCCAGCATCTCGACGTAACGGGCGCTGTCCTCGAAGCACCCGGTGTCGCCGAGTTCCCGCGTTCGGTGCCACGCGACCTCGCTGACCGAAACCCTGACGTCCCACGCGCAGTACCAAGCACCGCGCGCCTCGGAGTTGAAGCGGTTGCCCCCCGCCCGCGTGTAAGTGAAGGCCGCGTTGATACGGGCCTCACCATAGATGCGCAGGTCGTGGCTGCGGCGGCGGCAGGCAAGCTCGCGCGGGTCGATAGGCGGCTTTCTGCCCCGCTCGGTCTGGAGGCGGCCTCTGGTCAGCCCCTCGACCTCGGCAAGGATCACGAGTTCGTCGTCGCTGTCCACGAGGCCGCGCAGCGCAGGCGGCTTGTGGTAAGTGGCCGGCAAGAGGCAAACAAGACCGTGATCCGAAATCTCGGTCTGTTTCACGCGCCACCTCGCACGGCGTCGAGATAGGTGCGGGTGGCGAGGATCTGTGCGGGTACCCGGGTCTGGGCGATGACGGGCATTGCGGTCTCCTTTGGCTCGAGTGTAGGCCATATGGCCTCACAGGTATGCTCATATGGACCGAACGTGCAGATGCCGCAGAGGTCACCATTCCCTAGTTTTGGTGGGGCGGGAAGAGCTTCGACCCCTCGGCGCGTTCGAGGATCACGCGGATGCTCTCCATCGCATGCCTTCGAAATTTCACAAGCCACCGCCGACGATCGACAACAGCCTTGAACCATCCCCAGTTCGAAGTGTTAAGGTCGTAGGAATACGCGGCGCAGCGTCCATAACGCTGCGGCGCCGTTTCGCCATTAGGGAGCACCATCATGGAGGCTCAATATCTCGCGGCCATCATCATAACGCCGTTTGCGCTCTGCTTTGTCTATGCAGGCATACATGAATATCGCCGCTACAAATCTGAGGGGCGCGCAAATTATGGCCTCGTTTACGACGAAGATACTGGCACGACGTTCGTAAGCGGCATCGCTGAGGGTGACGAAGGCTACGATGTCGAAGAGTTTGACCCGACCGGCTACAGCAATCCCGAAGCCAAGGAAGAACCTGACCCCCAAAAAACGTAGGGTAAGGTGAAGGCGGAGTGGACAGCGATCTGACGCGCGCCACCGGCCGCATCTGTTCGCGGCCGGTGTCCAGTCAGCCATTGCAACGGCTCGGCCCTCCCAAAGATAGTGCCCCGCATGAACCGCCCTTTTCTCGACAACCAACGCGCAAGGCGCCTGTTTCTTGACCGCCATCTTCTGCTTCGCCGCGCGTCCGGCTCCGGCCACCGCGCCGATCTTTGTGGCGTGCTGCAGGACCTCGGGTTCGTTCAGGTCGACAGCGTCAACACGCTGGCCCGCGCGCATGACATGATCCTCTGGGCGCGGCGCGGACGGTACCGCCCGAAGGCGCTCGAAGATCTGGTTTCGCGCGATCGCACCGCCTTCGAGCATTGGACCCATGACGCGGCCGTCATCCCGATGCGGTTCTATCCCATGTGGCGGCTGAAATTCATCCGTGACGAGGCCCGCATGCGGGCCCGCTGGCCAGCGGGGCGCCGCGATGGCTGGGACGCCGAGTTGGACGCCATACGCCGACACATCACCGACAATGGCCCCGCCTGCTCGCTTGACGTTGGCGGCGCCGAGAAGAAATCCTCATCGGGTTGGTGGGACTGGCACCCGTCGAAGACGGCGCTCGAATTCCTGTGGCGGTCCGGGGAGTTGGCAATCTCGCACCGTCAGGGCTTTCGTAAATTCTATGACCTGACAGAGCGTGTGATCCCGGCGGAGCATCTGAATAGCCACCGCGACGACCACGAAATCATTGATTGGGCCATGTCAGAGGCGCTGGCGCGACTGGGGTTCGGCACCAGCGGAGAATTGGCTGCCTTCTTCGACATCGTCACGCGCGACGAGGCAAAGGGTTGGTGCGCCGAGGCGCTCGCATCGGGGCGTGTTCTGGAGGCGGACATCGAGATGGCGGACGGCAGCCTCCGGCGGAGCTTCACCACCGTCGCGGCGCTTGATGCTGCCGCCGCGCTGGCGGAGCCCTCGTCGCGGGTGCGCATGCTGTCGCCCTTCGACCCGGCCTTGCGCGACCGCGCGCGCGCCGAGCGGCTGTTCGGCTTCCACTATCGGATCGAGATCTTTGTGCCCGAAGCCAAACGCCGATACGGGTACTATGTCTTCCCAGTCATTCAGGGCGACCGGATCATCGGCCGGATCGACGCCAAGCGAGTTCACGGCACCCTGCGGGTGCGGGCGTTCTGGCCCGAAGCCGGAGTGCGCATGGGCAAGGCGCGATCACTTGGCCTCGAACACGAACTGGAGCGGGTCAAACACCTTGCCGGCTTGGACAGCGTCGCGTTTTCACCCGGCTGGCTGCGCGGATAGCGGGCGCCCGTAGCGGCGGCTGTATCTGTAAGGTGCCGTTTCAGTGAGACACGGGCACGCCTTGAGCGCTTGGCTGCTCCGGCTCCACCCGAACCAGCACCGATTTAGAGGCTGGCGTTTCGCTTTGATCGCCAAAGACACCATGCGGCACAAGCGCGTTCATCTCAGGGTAATAGCCGGCGAGACAGCCGCGCGGAATGTCATAGGGCACGACACTTTAGCCCTCAAGCACCCGCGCAATGCGATCCTCGTGGAGCCCGCGCAGGGTCACCGTTTCTCCGGCGTGCAGCCGCAACATCTTGGTATCGGCGTGGTGCATGAAGACCAACTGCCGTTCGTTGAACACGCCGCGATACCGATCATTCATCGCGTAGACGGTGGTGTTGTACTGGTCGTGAGAGCGGAAGGTCTGCAACACGAAACACTGCTCCTGCCGGCTGGCACGCTGCCATTCGGTGTGCTCTGGCAGCGCGTAGGTGCCGAAACCGGCGCGGCCCGTGGTGGTCTGCCAGATGCGTTCGGCTGCGCGATTACGCAGGTGGAACCCGCCCGGCTTGCGCAGAGCGGCATTGAAGTCACCGAAGTCCGGCAACACCCGAGCGATCGTGGCACGAATGAGCGCGTTCTCCTCAGCCATCGCGGACCAGTCCACCACTGCCGAGCCGACCGTCGCCTCGGCCATTCCCGCGATGATGGCGACCTCGGATTTCAGCATCGGTCAGGCGGGCGGATTGAACCCGCCAGACCCGTGCACCATGCTCATCGAGTCCTCGACCGTCACGATCTGGCGCGCGCCGTCCGCGTTGCGGTCGATTTCGGTACGGCCAAGGCAGGGCAGCACGTAGGACTGCCGCTCGGTGAGAAGGTGGCTGTGGTTGAGCTTGGTCGCGATGCTGACGGTCAGATCGAGCTTGCGCATCGCCTCGGCGATCAGAGCGCTGTCGGGGGTGGCGCGGGCGATATTGTCCCCCAGCCCGATGAACGCCTTGGCGCGCCCGTCGAGCATTGCGCCGATCGCGCCCAGCACGTTGTCGCCATGCGCGCGTGGCATCGCCACACCAAATTCGCGCTCCATCGCATCAAGGAAGGCCTCCGAGGGGCGCTCGTTGATCCCGACGGTGCGGTCGCCCTGCACGTTGGAATGGCCGCGCACCGGGCAAAGACCGGCACCGGGTCGCCCGATATGACCGCGCAGGAACATCACGTTGACCATTTCGCGGATGGTCGCCACCGAGTGCCGGTGCTGGGTGATGCCCATCACCCAGGTCAGGATCACCCGTTGCGACGACATGTAGACCTCGGCAGCGTGGCCGATCTCGCTGCGGCTCAGGCCGGACTGTTCGAGGACCTGTTCCCAGGGCGTTGCGTCCACCTCGGCGCGCCACTCCTCGAGCCCGTCGCAATGCTCGGCAAGAAATGCATCGTCGAGCACCGGAGCCTGCCCGGCGCCGCACGCCGTGGCGCGGCGTAGGTCAGCTAGCATCCGCGGATGGTTGGTGCCGGGGTTCTGCACGACCACGAAGATCGCATCCGCCAGATCGAAATCCTCGAGCTGGACAGTCCCTTTGCCGATGCCGATGGCCGCGGTCAGTGCGACTCCGCTGGCCTCGTGGCACATGTTCGAACAGTCGGGGAAATTGTTCGTCCCGTAGAGCCGCACGAAGGTCTGGTAAAGGAAGGCGGCCTCATTGCTGGCGCGGCCAAAGGTCTAGAACTCGGCCTGATCCGGGTCATCGAGGGCGCGCAGCGCCTACCCGATCCCGGCAAAGGCGGTCGCCCAACTCACCGCCTCGTAGCGGTCGGTCTCGGCGTTGTAGCGCAGCGGCTCTGTCAGCCGGCCCTGATGCTCGAGATCATGGTCGCTCCACCCGCGCAGGTCGGTGACCGTGTGTCTTGCAAAGAACTCCGGCGTGGCGCGCGCCCGCGTCGCCTCCCAGGCCACCGCTTTCACTCCGCTCTCGCAGAACTCGAAGGACGAGCGGTGTTCCGGGTCGCCCCAAGCGCAGCCCGGGCAGTCGAAGCCATCCTCTTGGTTGGCGCGCAACAGCGTCTGCGCCCCGCGCAGCGGCACGCCGCTCCCCATCAGGTGTTTGCCGACGCTTTTCAGGGCGCCCCACCCACCAGCAGCGCGAGAGGGGTTTCCGGTGAAGTCATCCTTGGCCATGATCAGGCTCCGCTTCTTGAGTGGGAGGGGCCGTCAGGCGCTCTGCGCGACGGCAAGGGTCAGTCGGTCCGCGTGGCTGAACAGATCCGCAGAGCCATTGCGCGCCGATCCTATCAGCGTGATCCCGGCGGCTCCCGCGAGGCGTAGTGCATGGGCCGTTGGGGCCGAGACCCCGATCAGGCAGCCGCAGCCTGCAAGGGCGGTCTTCTGCACCAGCTCGACTGAAAGGCGGCTGGTCATCACGACCGCCCCCGCGCCGAAATCGATGCCCTGCCGCAGCAGAGCGCCGAGCAGCTTGTCGAGCGCGTTATGCCGCTCCACGTCCTCGCGAAGACAGACCAGTCCGCGCCCGGGCACGAAGAACCCGGAGGCACAGGTTTCTATTCGGGTCGTCTTGCGGCGGGAAGAGCCGCTTGGGAAGGATGCTGCAGGGCAGCATCCCCTCGTATGACCCGCCAATTGATTGCCAATAAACTTTGTTATTCCGTCTTTCGATTGACAAAAACAATCAAACTGGCGACGTGACATCTGCCGCATCGCCAGTTGCCGGCGCTCCCGGCAGGCAAAAGCGCTCAGCGCGCGTTGTCCATGTCGTGCAGCATCGCCACCCGGCGGCGGAAATCCTCGTCGGTGGAGAACTCGGCCTCGAGGAAGGCGTCGATCAGGTCGAAAGCAAGCCACGGGCCGACGATCTGCGCCCCGATGCAAAGCACGTTCACATCGTCATGCTCGACGCATTGATGCGCCGAATGCACGTCATGGCCGACCGCGGCGCGAATGCCTTTGACCTTATTGGCGGCGATCGAGGCGCCGACCCCGGTGCCGCAGACCAGCAGCCCGCGCTCGGCAGAGCCGTCATTGACCGCGCCGGTGACGGCTTGGGCTATCTCGGGGAAATCGACCGGCTTGTCGTCGTAAGAGCCGACATCGGTGACCTCATGGCCGAGGCTCTTGATGTGATCGACGACGGCGGCCTTCAGCGGGAATCCCGCATGATCGGAACCAATGACAAGACGCATTGTGAGATCCTTTCGGAGTTGAGGTTAGCGAAGCAGTTTTGGCAGGGTCAGCACCACGTCATCAGCGAAGGTGATGATGCCGAGCGTAAGCAGCAGCGGCGCGTAGAAGGGCAGCAGGGCCCAGAGCAACTGGCGCAGCGTGACGTTGGCGATGGAGGATACAAGGAACAAAGACAGCCCCATCGGCGGCGTCAGCAGTCCCAGCATCAGATTGAAGATCACCACGATGCCAAGATGCACCGGATCAATCCCGGCCATCACCATTGGCGGGGCGATCACTGGCACCACAAGCAATGTGGCGGTGGTGGAATCAAGGAACATCCCTGCGATGAAGAAGATCAGATTGGCGATCAGCAGCAGCACGAAAGGATCGTTGGAGATCGTCAGGATAAGTTTCGAGAAATCCTGCGGAATCTGCTCTACCGCGAGGATCCAGCCAAAGAGCGAAGCCGCGGCGACGATGATCAGGATCGCGCTGGTGCTGCGCAGGGTGGTCAACATGGCGTTCCAAAGGTGGTCGAGCGTCAGTTCGCGGTAGACCAGCCCGCTGATCAAGATGACGTAGACCGCCGTGACCGCCGCAGCTTCGGTCGGGGTGAACAGCCCCAGCAGCATGCCCGCGATCATCAGCACCGGCGCGAGCAGCGCCGGCAATGCGGGCAGCAGGCTTTCACCCAGTTCGCGCGGCGTCGACCAGCGCTCGGCGCGCGGCATGTCACGGCGCACCGCGATGATCGCCGCGGTCAGCATCAGCAGCGCGATGCAGATCAGCGCGGGCACGATGCCGGCGACCAACAGCTGAATGATCGACACAGAGGTCACAGAGCCATAGACGATGAGCGGAATGCTCGGCGGGAAAATCGGCCCAACCACGGCAGAACTCGCGGTCACCGCCGCCGCGAAAGGCGCATCGAAGCCGCGGCGCTTCATCGCCTCGATCTCGATCTTGCCAAGCCCGCCGACATCGGCGAGCGCAGCGCCCGACATGCCCGAGAAGATCAGGCTCGAGAAGATGTTGACCTGCGCCAGACCGCCCGGAATGCGGCCGACCAGCGTGTCGGCGAAGCGGAAGATGCGGTCGGTCACCCCGGCGAGGTTCATCAGATTGCCGACAAAGATGAACAGCGGCACAGCGACCAGCGGAAAACTGTCGAGCGCATAGGTGATGCGCTGGGTCAGCAGACCCATCGGCAGCCCTTCGAAGACCACGTAGAAGATCGCAGGAAGCAGTATGGCGTAGACGACGGGAAAGCCCAGCACGAACAGCGCGAGGAAGAAGACGATCAGCATCAGGCCCATGTCAGAGGCTCACCGATTTGCTGTCAGGACGCTTGCGCAGCTGCCGCAGGTGAAAAAGGGCCGCCCCCGCGAAGCCGACGAAACAGGCACCTAGGAAAATCCAGAACGGGATCTTCAGCGTCGGCGTCGCGTTGCGGAGGTTGTCCGAAATGTTCAGCGCGGTCACCACGGCGATCAATGCGCAGGCCCCAATCGACAGCAGGGTGATCGCAAGGCCGAGCCAGTGCTGCGCCCGCTCCGGCATCATTGCGCGGAACTCCGCCATGACGATGTTCTCGTACGAGCGCACGACCAGCGGATAGGCGACGAAGACGGTGCAGATGAGCAGAAAGCGGGTCAGTTCCTCGGCGCCCACGATGGCGGAGCCGAAGACGTCGCGCATGATGACCTGCAAGAAGGGCAGCGCGATCAGCGCCGCGAGCATGGCAACACAGATGAGGCGGAGGATTTTTGTCATTGCGACGGGAATCCGGATTATGGGAACGAAAGACAGCGCGGGCGCAATCTGCGCCCGCGCTCAAAAGATCATTTCATCGACATGATCTGTTGGATGTAGGGCTCGAAATCCGGGAAATCCTCGTTGATCTGGGCCAGCACATTTTCGCGGAACGCAGCCAGATCGAGGCCGTTTTCCGCGGTGGTGAAGGTCATGCCCTTGTCGGTCAGTTCCTCGACCAGCGCCTGCTCGGACTCCTGCGCCCACTGCAGCGACTCCATCGCCTTGGCGTCGAGCACGGCGGTGATCGCCGCGCGGTTCTCCTCCGAAAGATCCTGCCATGTGCTCTCGTTCACGAAGACCGCCAGCACCGACTGCATGTGACCGGTCATCGCCACGTGGCTCTGCACCTCGTTGAGCTTGTTGGCGGAAATCATGGTCAGCGGGTTCTCCTGGCCCACCACCATGCCGGTCATCAGCGCCGTCGGCAGTTCCGAGACCTCAACCGGGGTCGGCGTCGCGCCAAAGCCCTTGACCATAGACACCCACAGATCGAGCGGCACGGCGCGGAACGGCTGGCCTGCCATGTCCTCCGGCGTCTTGATCTCGAAGTTCGACGAGATGTGGCGCGCGCTGCGGTACATGCGGCCGATAATCCGCACACCGCCCTCTTCGATCAGCCGCGCGTTGATCTCCTGCAGCGCCTCGGATTGCGCGGGGTCAGTGGCACGCATGGCGTGTTCGGCGTTTTCGTAGACGAAGGGCGCGTTGAACACCGCAACCTCCGGCGCGATACGAGCCAGCGAGGCGAAGTCGTGGTGCCCCATCTGGATCGTCCCCATACGCACCCCGTCGACCATTTCGGCGACATTGCCGAGCTGGCTGGCCGGGAACACCTGCACCGTCACCTCGCCATCGGTCTCCTCCTCGATGGCGGTGGCGGCCTCGGCGGCGAAACGGGTCTGAAAATCCCCCTCCGCGCCGACGTGGGCATACCGCAGTTCAGCCGCTGCGGCGGGCAGCGCGCACAGGCTGAGTGTCGCGGCAGCCAGAAGCTGCCGAGCAGAAAAAGCGAACATGTTCTCCTCCCTTCGCTTGTCGTCTTAGACCTTCCTGAGCCCTTTCCGATAACTGTCGATCAGGCTCCGGCGACGCAGTTCGTCGCCGATGGCGAAGTGCTCCCGAAGCCGCTTGTCCGCAGCCTCCGGGTCCTTCGCGACGATCGAGAGGAACACCTCCCGATGCGCTTCCACGAGGTCTCCGACCACGGAGCGCTCGTGATAGACCGTTTTGCGCCGCTGCACGTGGCTGCGTTGCAGCAGCTCTGACAGCGCGCCATACAATGTGATGAGCGAACTGCTGTGGCTCGCCGCCACGATGGAGCGGTGAAACATGAAGTCCGCCCGCCCGCCGGCCTCAGGGTCGTCCAGCGTGTCGATCAGCGAACTGAACCACTGGCCGATGCGGGCAAGATCGACCTCGTTCGCGCGGCTGCAGGCAAGCCGGATCGCTTGGCATTCGATGCCGACACGTGCCTCCATGACATCGTCCAGCATGTCCTGTTGCTGCGCGAGGCAGAAGGTGAAGAAGTCCGACACAGTGCCGAGGTTCGCCTGCCGCACGTAGGTGCCGCTGCCGTGGCGCACGTCGAGCATTCCGAGCATGGCCAGCGAGCGTATCACCTCGCGCAGCAGCGGACGCCCCACCTCAAGCTCGCTTGCAAGGTCACGCTCGGACTTCAGCCGGTCTCCGACCCGCAATTCGCCGCTCATCAGCGCGTCCTTGAAATACGCGATGACACGGTACGTTCCCCGCTGCGACTGAGGCTGGTCCCCCTCGCTCATCCCTTTGGCCTCCTCCTGGCTGACCAAAGTGAACCTCTAAGCGCGAAACTTGCCAACCAGATTCCTTTTTCATATCCAGAATTCACCGCCGGCTCGGGCGTAGCCTGAAAATACTTTCCATAACAAACTGATATTGAACATTATTATTGCGGAAAGATGCCCCGCACTCGACGACAAAGAGGTCTTACCACTCGATCCATTCTACCGCGTTTCAAGCGGCGGAATGGTGTCAGCCCGGTACCGGACCAGCTGCGCAGCATGCGCATAAGGCCGATGAGTGGCGCGGTCTGCCCACAAAAGCCAAGGTCCATTGGGGAGGTGCGGCTGTGGCAAATCACGCGATGTGCCAGCCGCTTTCGCTAGTGTTGGAGGGCGCTCGAACGCACCGACTGAGAGACCGACCTCACGCTGGAAATCGATATCTACCTCTATCCGATACAGGATTGTCGCGCTCTGGCGTCCCCCATCCCGCCATAGCCCATGAAGCCGACGGTCGGATTGCTCCCATCCGAACCCACCTGGCATCGCCAGGGGGCGCCACTCGGACCAATCCGTAGGTAGACCGAGCTTCTTGCGCCCGAAGCTTGCGACCCGACGACCCTGAGTTTGCCCGAGGTTTCCGCGGCCAGCTTGGCTTTGCAAGCGTTCTCCGCGGCATCGCTTGCGGAAAACCTGCCTTCAACGAACCCTTTCGAAAGCGGATGCATCTGCGGGCGCGGGGCACAGGCGGCGACAGAGACCAGGGCGGCGGCCATCACAATCGTCCGGGTGTATGCGATCATCAGGCGTGTCCTCCTCTAGCGGCAGTTGTCGCCAGCCTGAGGCACGACGGGACCTGCCTCAAGGGGTATTGGCGAACTCGTGTCCGATCGTTTGCGACCCCGATCGCGGGCCCGCGGGCAGCGCCCGTGCGTCGACGCCCCCGTGCCGCCGGATCCCTCGTCGATGCCGAAGTGCTCGCGCAGCACCGGGTAGCGGCTTTCGAGGATTTCGGGGTCGGTCAGCCGCGCGTTTGTCATATGCACATGCACCCCGGCCTGCCCGGAGAACGCCCGCCCGACGTTGAGCCGCCCCGCCGGCGCACCGGCGCAGATCGTCTCGTGGTACTGGTGAGTGTCATTGCCGAAGCTCAGGTTGTTCATCGTGCCCTCGCTGTTCGACAGCGCCCCGAGCGCGCCGAAGAGCGCATTGGTGGCATGCTGCGAGGTCTCGACGTTGCCGGCCACCACCGCCGCCGGGTACTGCGGCGCCAGCATGCAGCCCTCGGGCACGATGATGCGGATCGGGCGCAGGCACCCGGCGTTCATCGGGATCGGCGCCTCGACCATCACTCGGAAGACGTAAAGCACCGCCGCCCGCGTCACCGGCTCCGGGTCGTTGAAGTTGTTCGGCTGCATCGCGGATGTGCCGGTGAAATCCACCGTGGCCTCCCCTTGCTCGCGGTCGATGGTGATCTTCACGCGGATGACCTGCCCGGTGTCGGTGGGGCGGGCATAGTCGCCATCCTCGAGCCGGCCCAGAACGCGCGACACCTCTGCCGCCGCGTTGTCCTGAACATGGCCCATGTAGGCCTGCACGACCTCGAGCCCGAACTGCCCGATCATCCGCCGCAGATCTGCGGCGCCGCGGGCGTTCGAGGCGGCCTGATGCCACGTGCCGCCCGAGAAGACCGGAATGCGGGCCTCGATGTCGGCTGCCCCCTTCTGCCGCGGCAGGGGCGCATCGGCCGAGCTGCCCTTGGGGGCCTCGTCCTCGACCTCGACCGCTTCGACGACCAGCGCCGCGCGCACTTCGGCTTCGAACCGCTGTAGGGCCGGGGTGATCCCGGCGGTGTCTCCGAAGATGCCCTCCAGCCCCTGCTGCCGGCTTTCGCTGACCCTTGCAAGGCCGATGCCATAGGCCGAGAGCAGCCCCGACAGCGGGTGGATCAGCACCCGGCTCATACCGAGCGCGTCGGCGACGAGGCAGGCATGCTGCCCGCCTGTACCGCCAAAGGCGTTGAGGAGGTAGCCGGTCACATCGTGGCCGCGGTGTCCCGAGATCTTCTTCACCGCATTGGCCATGCTCTCCACGGCAATGCGCAGGAAGTCTTCGGCGACCTCTTCGGGAGACTTCTCACTGGCGATCTCGGAGAATTTGGCGGCAACGGTGTCGCGGTCGGGCGGCTGGTCCTGACCGGGGCCGAAGATGGCCGGGAAATCGGCCGGGTTGAGCTTGCCCAGCATGACATTGGCATCGGTCACTGTCAGCGGTCCGCCGCCGGCGGCCATCGTGTGCACCTGCACCATCGGCGCGCGCATGCGGACGCCCGCCACCTGCGTTTCGAAGGCGCCGTTGAAATGCGCCACGTCGGTCGAGGTGCCGCCCATGTCGAAGCCGATCACCTTGTCATGACCGGCGATCTGGCCGGTGCGCGCCATGCCGACGCCGCCGCCCGCAGGACCGGAAAGGATCGCGTCGCGGCCCTTGAAACGGTCGGCGGCGGTGAGCCCGCCCGAAGACATCATGAACAGCAGCGTCGCGCCCGATGGTCGAGGAAAAGCTCGGTGAGCAGGGTCTGACGCTGCTCTTTGCGGCGCTGTGGCCGGGTCAGAGCCTGTTCACCTCCGGGCCGGTCGAATTGACCGCCGATCCCGAAGGCGCCGCGTTCGGCGCCTACAACAATGCGACCGAACGGCTGGCGCAACTCATCGGCGCGGTGTCGGGCTCCTCGGCGGCCACCACCGTCACCATCGGGCGCATGTCAGTGCCTGACCTGACTGCACGCGGCTAAGATCCGAAAATGGCCATAGGCGCCTTGGCCGGGGCCGGCACCTTCGGTTTCCTGATACCGCCGTCGATCATCCTGATCGTCTACGGCGCGGCAACCGAGCAATCCATCGCCCGGCTGTTCCTTGCCGGGCTCGCGCCGGGCGTCATGCTCGCGGCGATGTTCTCGGGCCACATCATGCTCTGGTCGCTGCTCAACAAGGACAAGATGCCGGCGCCGGCGCGCCGGGCATGGCGCCGCTCGAGTTCCAGGTGCTGCACCTCGTGCACCGACGCGCGCGGCCCAAGACGCCAGCCGATCTCTGCCTGGTGCTGAACATCGAGGACACGCACACCGTCAACTATGTCCTGCGCAAGCTGGCGGAACGCGACCTCATCAGCCTGGGGCGGAAGGGCAAGGAAAAGTCGGTGTCGATCACCGAAGAAGGGGCGGACCTTTGCCTGCGCTACGGCAAGGTGCGCGAGGCGCTGCTGATCCGTTCGCTTCAGGCAACCGGCGTTGATCCGCAGGAGGTGTCGCGGCGCGCCGCCCCGCTGACGTGATCCCTCCGCTGGCGGACTGCAAAGCCCGGCGCGGAGGGCGCCGATCCGCTTCGTCGTGTCGAAGGCAACGCAGCGACCCCAGTGACCAGGGTCGCATCCAGTCCTGCCACCTGAACGCCGTTGCTCCGGGCCGCTTCACAGCCCCGAGCAACGGCGGCAGCGAGCCTTGTCAGCCAAGGCATCGCCATCCGGCCACTTGCCTGCAGCGATCCCCGTATGCGCGGCGTGCTTGCGGCGACATCGGACATGCGCCCGAGGGCGGCCCTGCTCAGAATGTCATCTGAAGGCCCAGGTAATAGGTGCGGCCGGGACCGTTTTCTGTCGCGGCGTACGGCTGATACTGCGCGTCGCCGACGTTCGCCACTTTGGCCGTGACCAGAAGGTTCTCGGTCGCCTCGTAGCTCGCGAAGACATCCCAGAGATTATAGGCGTCGCTCTCGGCTTCGCTGTCGATCGACACCCCCGCAGCGGTGTAGCTGTAGCTCGCGCCGGCGGTCAGATCGCCGTTCATGAAGTGCCGCGCGAGCGTGGCCGAGAAGGTCTCTGGCGGCTGAAGCTCGTAGCCCTCATAGCCCGACGGCGGCGTCGAGTCCGAATTGGTGTAGGACAGCGCACCGGACCACAACTCGGAGTCGTAAGCCGCTTCGATCTCAAAGCCCTGAGTGACCGTGGTGCCCTCGATATTGTCGTAGAAGGCGAGGCTGGTGGGGCCAACCGACGTGTAGGTGTCTTCCATGACATAGGCGACGTAGTCTTCGACGTTCATCTTGAAGTAGGCGAGACGTGCAGTCAGCCGGTCGCTGGCGGTCAGCAAGTCGTTCCGGGCGATGTTGACACCGATCTCACCGCCCTCGGCGGTTTCGGTCTGAAGATCGGGGTTCGGCCCGAGATAGAGGTTGAAGGCCCCATAGCCGTGGAAGCTTTCCTGTAGCGTTTCCTGCAGGGAGGGTGCCCGCGTGCTGCGGGAATAGGACACGTAGGGCTGCAGCCAGTCGTTGACCTGATAGGCCAGCGTCAGCTTGGGATCGAACGAGCTTTCGTCGATGTCCACGTCGCCCGACTCCAGTTCATTGTCGAGCCGCCCCTTCAGGCTGTAGTCGCTGTAGCGCAGCGCCGCGGTAATCTCCCATGGACCGTTCGAGAAGATGTTCTCGGAGTAGATGCCGAGGTTCTTCGCCTCGCCATAGGTCGGGTTCGCCCCGCCATCGGCCCCTCCGAGCACATCCTCGTAGTACTCAAAGCCATTGGTCGAGGTCAGCATCCAGCCCCCAAGCGCCAGTTCGCTTACGTTGGTGACATCAAGGCCGGTGGTGATCGTCTGCATCTGCCGTCCGACGTAAGAGCCGGTGCCGTCGATCGAACCGGTGTATTCATTGTCGGTGACCGAGCGGTAGAGGTTCGCGGTCAGGTTCAGCGCCGGGCTGTGGTTCAGCGTGTACCCCAGCTTGTAGAGATCGGTCGTCATCTCCTGCTCGTAGGAATTGGACGCGTAATCCGCGTTCATCCGCGTTGCCAGCAGTTCGAGGCCTTGCGTGTCGGTGAGCGCATAGCGCCCGCGCAGCATGTAGCTGTCACGATCCTTGTCGGTATTCGCCACCTCGTTGCCCGCGCCGTCGTCGAAGGCATCTGCCGTGGTGCGCGCATAGGCGCCCAGCACCGAGGCGCGCTCTCCGACATGGGCCGCGGTGGCCATACGCCCGAAGTCGTCGCCATTGTCGCCGTAGCTCAATTTGACCCGACCACCCGCGCCCTGACCGTCAACGATGTCTTCGGCGTCGATCAGCCGGAAGTTCGCCGCGCCAGCGGATCCGCTTCCGCCCGCTGTCACCACCGCGCCGCGGGTAATGTCGATGCCCTGAAGGAAAAGCGGTTCGAAATTCGCGTAGCCCTCGGAGTCGTGTCCGTTGAACCGGAAGTTCTGCGGCACACCCTCGACGGTCATCGCCACCCGGCCCTGCCCCTGCAGCCCCCGGATCGTCACGGCAACGCCGGGCTGGCCGGCATTGGGCCGCGTCAAGACGCCCGGCGTCTGACGCAGCACGTCGTCCACAGTTGCCGTTCCGCCCTGCGCGGTCACGGCATTGCCTTCGAGGTGTGAGCTGTTCTCCCCCGCATAGACGGGCGTGCCGTCGGCTGAGTAGCCTACGACAATTCGCCCGAGGTAGATGCTCCCGGTATCATCAGCGTCTTGCGCCGCGGCGCTTGTATGGGTCACGGCCATCGCCAGCGCAATTGCGGTCGCGCCTCGGTATGTTGCAGCAAATCTCATCGTCATCCGTTCTGGTCCCTTCGTCGACACGAGGTCCGCGCATGCGCCCCCGACCGTCGCGACGCGTCGGCACACTGGTTATCGAACGGCACCAGCAAGGCGGGCCGTTCGGTGTCTTGGTTGTTTGGGATTTCGCTCGCGCTTGCGTTCGGATGGAACGTCCTGAACGCTGTCAGCTGGCGCTTTCCAAGCGTTAGGGCATGCGGGAATTGGAAGTCAAGTATTTAAGTCAGGAATTTGAAGGCAGCATGGGCGCGTCAATATTTGGGGGCTGTGGACCGATCGCCGCGACGGACTTGCACTCCCCCTCTTACCTGAGTAGATATGTCGGAAATACTGCGAATACCCTTACTCCAGCGAATGCACCCAAGGGTGCGAGCCAGACACCACGCCCACCTAGGCTAGGAGTGACCTGATGGCTCAGAACCCGCCACCGTCCGCGCAGGACATCCGCACCGCGCGCAGCGAAAACCCCAACCTCCGCGACCGCGATCTGGCCGAGCAACTCGGGATCAGCGAAGCGCAGCTGATGGCGGCGCATGTCGGCCACGGCGTGACCCGGATCACCGCGGACCCCGACCAGCTCATGACGGCGGCAGAGAAGCTTGGCGAGGTCATGGCGCTTACACGGACCCCGTCTTGCGTGCATGAAAAGGTCGGTCACTACGCCAACTACCACCCTGGCGAGCATGCTTCGATGGTTCTCAACGAAGAGATCGACCTGCGCATCTTCCCCCGTCACTGGGTGCATGGCTTTGCCCTTGACCAGCAGACGGACAGAGGGCTCCGCCGAGCGCTGCTCGTGTACGATGCCGCGGGCGATGCGGTGCATAAGATCCACATGCGCGACGGCTCCGACCATGACGCATGGGAGGCCGTGGTGGACGGTCTCGCGCTCGACACCCAGCACGACACGCTTCAGACCGAGGCCCGCGAGACGTCCGAACCCGCGAAGTCCCGGCCCGATCGCGCCGAGGAGCTGCGCGCGAATTGGGACAAGCTGACCGACACCCACCAATTCCTGATGATGGTCAGCCGGATGAAGATGAACCGGCTCGGCGCCTACCGCATTGCCGGGGCGCCCTATGTCCGGGCGGTGGCGCCGCAGGGCCTTGAGGCCCTGTTCACCGAGCTTTCGGCGCAGCAGGTTCCCGTCATGATCTTCGTCGGCAATCAGGGCTGCATCCAGATCCATTCCGGGCCGGTCACCAACATCAAGATGATGGGGCCGTGGCTGAACGTGCTGGACCCGGGCTTCGACATGCACCTGCGCAGCGATCACGTCGCCGAGGTCTGGGAGGTGCACAAGCCGACGCGGCGCGGCATGGCGGTGTCGATCGAAGCCTTCGATGCCGAGGGGCGGATCATCTTGCAGATCTTCGGCGTGCGCAAACCTCAGGACCGTGCGGCAGAGTTCAAGGCCATTGCCGCCGCCCTGCCCGAAGCCGCGCATGTGGAGGTGATGTCTTGAGTCTCTCGCTTTCGCGGCGCAATGCGGTCCGGGCCTTGCTGTCGCTGCCCCTGCTGCTTGCCACGTCGCTGCAGGCGCAGGAGCCGCAGCGCATCGTCTCGATCGGCGGCTCGGTGACCGAGATCGTCTATGCTCTTGGCGAGCAGGATCGTCTGGTGGCCCGCGACACCACCTCGAACTTCCCCGAAGAGGTGACGCACCTGCCCGACATCGGCTACATCCGGCGCCTGTCGCCAGAAGGTGTGCTGTCGGTGAACCCCTCGCTTATCCTCACCGAAGAAGGCGCAGGTCCGCCCGAAGCCGTCGCATTGCTCGAGGCGGCCAGCATCGAGTTCGCGGAGGTCCCCGAGGGCTATGACCGCGAGGCCGTGCTGACAAAGATTCACCGCGTCGCCGAGGTTCTGGGCGTGCCCGAGAAGGGCGAGGCCCTCGCCGCCAATGTGGCGGCCGAACTGGATAGGGCGGCGGATCTCGCGGCCAGATACGGGGGCGATGCGCCGCCCCGTGTGCTGTTCGTTCTTTCGATGCAGGGTGGGCGGATCATGGCTGGCGGCACCGACACGGCGGCAGACGGGATCATTCGCCTTGCTGGCGGGGTGAATGCGGTCGCCGACTTCGAGGGCTACAAGCCGCTGTCCGACGAGGCCGTCATCGCCGCCACCCCCGACGTGGTCCTGATGATGGCACGCGGCGGCGAAATGGGCGTCAGCGACGAAGACCTCTTTGCCCACCCCGCGATCCTCTCGACCCCGGCAGGCGAGACCCGCTCCGTGCTGCGCATGGATGGCATGAAGATGCTCGGCTTCGGTCCACGGACCGCAGAGGCGGTTGTCGAACTTGCGGACGCGCTGGCAGGCGACTGAGATGGTTGCGATCCACCCCGAGGCGCATGCGGCAGGAGATCGCCGCAAACTGGCGCGCGCCACAACCTGGGTGCTTGTGGCGCTGCTGCTGGCGACGGCCTGGGCAAGCCTTGCGGTCGGCGCTTCAGGTGTGTCGCTGCCTGCCGCGATCGACGATCTGCTGGCCGGGCGCGAGATCGAGACCCGAACGCGGATCATCCTGTGGGATATCCGCCTGCCGCGCCTGCTGACCGGGATGATGGTGGGGGCGTCGCTGGCTGTCGCCGGGGCTGTCCTGCAGGGGCTGTTCCGAAATCCGTTGGCCGACCCCGGCCTCGTCGGCGTCAGCGCCGGTGCCGGACTTGGCGCGATCTCGGCAATCGTGCTGGGCGGGCTTCTGCCTCTGGGCGCCGCGCAGGCTCTCGGCCCGGCGCTGGTGCCGGCGATGGCCTTTGCGGGCAGTTGGGTCTCCGTCGCCGTGCTCTACGTGATTGCAACCCGTGGCGGGCGGACCTCGGTGGCCACGATGCTGCTCGGCGGCATCGCCCTCGCGGCGATGACGGCGGCCTTATCCGGATTGCTGATCTACATCGCCGACGACCAGCAATTGCGTGACCTGACTTTCTGGAGTCTCGGCTCGCTTGCGGGATCGTCGTGGAGCAGGACGCTCTACGCGGCGCCTTTGATGCTGTCCGCCCTCGTCGCGGCCCCGGCCCTCTCGCGAGGGTTGAACGCGCTGGCGCTCGGCGAGGCGGCGGCGCACCATCTCGGCATCCCCGTCCAGCGGCTGAAGACCATTGCAATCTTGGTCGTGGCGGCAGCCGTTGGCGCGGCCACGGCGATTTCGGGTGGCATCGGTTTCGTCGGCATCGTCGTGCCGCATCTGCTGCGGCTCGCCACCGGCCCGGACCACCGCGCGTTGCTGATCAACTCGGCCCTCCTCGGAGCGAGCCTGCTGCTGATCGCCGATGTCATCAGCCGCAGCATCGTCGCGCCGAGCGAGCTGCCCATCGGCATTGTCACGGCGGTTGTCGGTGGGCCGTTCCTTCTTTGGATCCTGCTGCGCCGCCGCGCCAGCCTGGAGATTTGAACGATGCTCGACGCCCGCGACATCACCGTGGCCTATGGCAGCCGCCGCGTCCTCGACCGTGTGTCCTTCCGCGCGCAGCCCGGCGCGCTTACCGCGATCGTCGGTCCGAATGGGTCGGGCAAGACCACGCTGCTGCGCGCCATGACCGGAGACCTGAGCTACCAAGGGCGCATCACCCTGGGCGGCGAGGAACTCTCTTCGATCCCCGTCTGGCGGCTGGCGCTGCGGCGCGCGGTGCTGTCCCAGTTCACCACGCTGGCGTTCCCCTTCACCGTGGCCGAGGTCGTGGGGCTCGGCCAGATCCGCAAGGCTCCGGCGGGATCACCTGATCTCACGCCGCAGGCGCTGGCGCGGGTCGGTCTGAGCGGCTACGCAGGCCGCCCGTATCAAGAGCTTTCAGGCGGCGAGCAGCAGCGCGTCCAGCTTGCGCGTGTGCTGTGCCAGGTGTGGGAGCCGATCGAAGCTGGTGAAGCCCGCTGGCTGTTCCTCGACGAACCCGTCTCGAGCCTCGACATCGCGCACCAGTTGCAGGTCATGCAGATTGCCCGGAATTTCGCCGACGCCGGTGGCGGGGTGGTGGCGATCATGCACGATCTGAACCTCACCGCGATGTTCGCCGATAGCGTTGCTCTGCTCGCCGACGGGGGTCTTCTCGAACAAGCGGACCCCGACGCACTGCTGCGCGATGACCTGCTGTCGCGCGCCTACGGCTGCAGTCTCCGCGTGAACACCCCGCCCCGCCGCGGTCCCTATGTCCTGCCGCACGCCGCGCGCCTTGGCTGCGCGTGACGATCCGGCGCTTAGAGCGCCCTGCGCCGCAACGGGGAGTGTCCCAACGCTTGGGCCGGGCGCCGCACCCCCGACAGGCCCATCGCCCTGAGGTGGCCCCCATTTCTCGGACAGGTTCGCGGTGCTGCTAAGCTTTCCTGTCGATCCTACCGCCTTGAGGCCGGGGCGCTGATGGCCTCAACCGGTGTTCTGCCGCCACGTGCCGAATGCGGGCGCTCGGTGGTGTAGAAGGCCGGACTGTTCGGTTCGGGCTCGACGCTTCTTGCGGTGTTGCGGCTAATTTGTGTCATCCACTTGCGGCGCACGCATATCGGAAAGCTAATATGTTATTCTGGCACAGGCCACGGCTCGCGGCGTAGCCAGCTCGCCAAAGTAGCTCCCTGCTTTGGCTGCGAGCCAACTGTTACCCCCAGATCGCTGCGAGCCGTGGCCGCCTTGTCTCTAGAAGGTGCGAGAGGTCGCGAGTTTGAGCGAAGAGGTACAGGGGTGAGCCCCCTCAGGCTGCTGACAGCAGATGCATAAGCGCCCGATGTTTGCTACGTTCCCTCAGACCTGATGATCGCGAGGCGTCGATAAGCGCCCTTGATGACGTCGGGGCCTGGTCAACGCTGGTTCCTGGCACCGCGCGCCCATCCTTTGGCGATGGTAGGTACTGGATGATATGAGGGATTTAGAACGACGTAACAGCAAAATGGCATCTGCGCCGACGCGTCTAATTTGAAAGCGGCTGCCGTTATTTTAGTTTGCAATATTTTCAAGCCAAAAGGGGGGAGGCCTTGGACGCTATTCATTTGCAAGTCATCAATCTTGATCGCAGCGTTGACCGCCGAGAACGTATCTTCAGCCGGCTTGCCGACGAAGGCGTGAACTTTCACCGGCTGCCCGCAACGGACGGACGCGCGTTGTCCTCTGTCGACCTCAGCCACTACAGTGCCTTTCGGTGCCTGCGTTATTATGGGCGCAGGCTATCCTCCGGTGAGATCGGGTGTTTCCGATCGCACCAGCGCGCTGCGCAAGCATTCCTGGAAGCGGGTCGTGAATTTGGAATTGTTCTCGAGGATGATGCCGAAATACCGAGTAAACTTAAACACATCCTTAGTGAACTCACAGAACAGCTTCGGCGTTACGCGGCGGATGACTGGGAACTCGCCAATGTCGGCAACGCTCCGAAACATAAAAGCCATTTCCAAGCGTTAGGTCCCGAGTTCCTCGGAGTACAGCTGGTTCGGGCGCTCGTCTTTCCAAAGCGAACGACTGCACTGATTTGGTCACGGCATGGCGCCCAGCGGTTTCTTGATGAAACGGCACTCATGCGCGCCCCCGTCGATCAGCACCTGCATTCCGCCTTGAGCGAGCGCGGCACGGGCCTTGCTTCGGTGCCTGCGCTCATTCCACACGCTGACCTACACAGTGACATCAACGCTGAGGATGATGCCGCATCAGTACGGCAAGTCGAAAAGCCCTCGCCGTGGTACCGTTTTCGCCGCTCCGCTCGAAAACGGGCTGCACGGCGCAATGCATCTGAAAGTGGGCGCTGATGGCAAGCCGGAAACTCCCTGCGATTCCCGAGGACTGGTTTTCCCGCTATGATGCACTCGCTGAAGATATTCGAGAGAGAGCCAGCGGTCGCGAGATCCTCTTGGTGACGCACAAGGGAAATTGGGGCGATGCCTTGATCATCAACGGCGCAAAGACATTCTTGCGCTTTTATGAGTTCAAGTTTCGCTTGGTGCACGGCGTGCGCGGCATAGGGCGTGAGCTGGACAAGACGATTTCAATGTACTGCCCTGATGACTTCTATCCCGTATTCACTGCCGGAGGGTCAATTTCGCCTCTTTATGGCCATGTCCGAAAGCTGCGGAATGCCACCCATGCGTATGGTGGGGGTGTCATCCTTTCCGCAACTTGCGGCCTTCCTTACAAGGATATCGATCTGCATCCCAAGACTTCACTCTGGGTGAGAGACCGTGGCGAGAGCGCCGTGAACCATCCGGCCGGCAAGTTCTGCCACGACATGGCATTCTTCACGCCAGCTCGTCGCTTCCCGAAACTCCGCAAGATGGGTGTCTTCATGAGAAGTGACTTGGAGCGTCCAGAGGCGAGGTCGCCAGAAGGCGTCGATCTTTCGGCGTTTGGTAGCGACCGGAGTCCGATTTGGCCCTTCTTGGCGGCGGTGGGGAGCCATCGCGAGATCAAGACCAACCGCCTGCATATCGCGGTCGCTGCGGGTATCTGTGGTGTCCCGTGCCTGCTGCATCAGGGGGCGACGCGCAAGATCTCCGATGTCTACAGTGCGTCGCTGTCGTCCTACAGCTCCAACGTCGTGCTCGCGCCGGACTGACCGGCGGGACCATCGGCAGGCCCTGACCACATAGGCCTATTCGCTGGCGCTGATTTCGATGGGCCCCTGCCCGGCCTCTGTGGTGCGCCGCTGGCCCGTGGGCGGCGGGCGCGCCAATGCGCGAACCGGCCGGATCCGAGGAAGCGTGGTTTGCGCAAAGCCACGTCTTTTGGGCCGATAATTTGGGCCGACGCGGCGCTCCGTCGGGCGCGCCCTCGCCGCTTCGAACCGGCGCTGTCACCAACAGGCGCAGCGGGAGAGACGTCTTAGCCCTGCCATTCCACGTCAAACTTCGAGACCAGGGCCGCGACCTCGCTTTCCTTCAGCATGCGCGGCGAGAGGCCACGGGTTATCATCGCCAGCTTGGCGCCGGCCTCAAACTCCTCAATGGCGTGCACCGCCCCTTCCAGATCCTTGCCGGCGACAACCGGCCCGTGATTGGCCAGCATCACCGCGCTGCGCTTGCCCGCGAGGCCGCGGATCGCGTCGCCGATCGCCGGGTCTCCGGGCATAAAATAGGGCAGCAGTTTCACCCGCCCGAGCTTCATGATCGGGTAGGGTGTCAGCGGCGGCAGGAAATCTTCGGTATCGGCGTCGGGCATCATCGACAGAGCGACCGAGTGGCACGAATGCAGGTGCACGATCGCGCCTGCCTTGCCGCGCGTCTCGTAGAAGGCGCTGTGCAGCGGCATCTCCTTCGTGGGCGCATCGCCATCCACATGTGTGAGCGAGGCATCGAACAGGCTGAGCCGCGCCGGATCCAGCGTCAGGAAGGACGAGCCCGTCGGTGTTACCAGCAGCCCGCCGTCAGGGGTGCGCACCGAGATATTGCCCGTCGAGCCGTGAGTCAGGCCCTGTTCGTAGAGCGTCGCGGCATAGGAGCAGACCTGTTCGCGCAGGCGCGAGAGCGCGCTCATGCCCGGCCCTCCAGCACGGAGAGCGCCGTGGCGAAGAAGTCCGCATCGCCGAAATTGCCCGATTTGAGCGCCAGCGCCAGATCGCGACCCTCCGCGGCGACCGCCGGTACCCCCGGCGCGATCTCCGGGCCAATGCGCAGCGCGGTGAGCCCCAGCCCCTCGACGACCGCACCCGAGGTCTCGCCGCCAGCGGTGACGAGGCGGGTGACGCCGCCGTCGACCATCTGCCGCGCGGTTTCGGCAAAGAACGCCTCGAGCCGGTTGGCGATGATGTCGCGGCCATAGCGCTCCTGCGCCGCCTTCACCGTCTCCGGGTTGGCAGAGGAATAGACCAGCATCGGCGCGTCACTGTCGAGCGCGGCGCCAGCGGCTTGCGCCGGGGTCACACGCTCTTCCATCACCGCCTCGGCGGTGACCTCGAAGACGGGATTGCTCTCGGACCAGCGGGCGATCTGTGCGCGCGTCATCGTCGAGGCCGACCCCGCGATCAGCGCCGCCTTGCCCGGCTGCCCAGACCAGCCGGCCCCGACAGGGCGCAGCGCGGCCTCCCCCATCAGCATCGCGGGAAGCCCCATCGCCACGCCCGAGCCGCCGGTGACCAGCGGCAGGTCTTTCGTCGCCGCGCCGATGGTATGCAGATCGCTGTCGCTGACCGCATCGATCACCACCAGCGGACGGCCCGCCTCGGTCTCGGAGGTGATCGCCGCGGCGATCGCCTCGGGGCCCTGAAACACCGTGGCCGCGGGCACATGACCCACCGCGCGCGTCGCCTGCCCTGCCAGCCAGCGGCGGATGTCGGGGTCGGTCATCGGGGTCAGCGGATGGTGCTCCATGCCCGATTCCGACAGCAGCTTGTCGCCAACGAAAAGATGCCCCTGATAGACCGAACGGCCGGTGGCCGGGAAGGCGGGGCAGACGATGGCGGTCTCGGCCCCGAGACGGTCCATCAGCGCCTCGGTGACCGGGCCGATGTTGCCCTCGGGGGTGGAGTCGAAGGTCGAGCAATACTTGAAGAAGAACTGCGTACAGCCCTGCGCCTGCAGCCATTCCAGCGCCTCAAGCGCCCGCCGCACCGCCTCGTCCACGGGCACGGTGCGGGTCTTCAGCGCCACCACGCCCGCGTCCACGTCCGCCGGAGCGGCGCCCTCGGGCACACCGGTGAACTGGATGACGCGCATGCCGTTCTTGGCGAGCATGCTGGCAAGATCCGACGAGCCGGTGAAATCATCACCGATGCATCCAAGTTTCATGGGGCGGGGTCCTTCGGTTCGGGAGGTCAGGAGTTAGGCGTCGCGGGTCTGCGCGCCGCGCGCGCGGCGGCTCCGGATCATCGGCATGATCACCGTGAAAACCACGAGCAGCAGCGCGACAGCCAGCAATACGGCGCTGAGCGGACGCTCGAGGAAGACCGACCAGTCGCCGCGCGACATGGCCAGCGACCGGCGCAGCTCGCTTTCGGCGATCGGGCCGAGCACCACGCCGAGGATGATCGCCACCAGCGGGAAGCCCACTTTCTCGAGCAGGAAGCCCGCGATGCCGAAGCCGAGCATCAGCCAGACATCCATCATCGAGTTCTGCACCGAGTAGGTGCCGACGATGCAGCAGATCACGATGATCGGGCCAAGCGCCGAATAGGGCACGTCGAGCAGTTTCGACAGCAGCGCGATGAACGGCTTGGAGAAGATCAGGATAAGCACGTTGACGATCAGCAGGCCGACAAAGACCGCGTAGATCAGATCGGTGTTGCCGCTCATGAAGGTCGGCCCCGGTGTCAGCCCGTGCACGATGAAGGCGCCGAGGATCACCGCCGTGGTGCCCGAGCCGGGAATGCCGAGCGCAAACAGCGGCACAAGCGCGCCCATCGCCGCGGCATTGTTCGCGGCCTCGGGGGCGGCGACGCCCTCCGGGGCTCCGCGACCGAACTGGCGGCGGTCCTTCGACCAGCGCACGGTCTCGCTGTAGGCCACCATCGCCGCGGTCGAGGCGCCGATGCCCGGCAGGATGCCGATGGCGGTGCCCAGCACCGAGGAGCGCAGGATGGCGCTGCGGATCTGGCGGATCACCGGCCAGTCGAAGATACGGATGCGGAAGCTCTTGGTGGCAAGGTGAATGTCGCCCTCTTGGCTGCGCTTGAGCACCTCGGAGATGGCGAAGAGGCCGATGATCACCGGGATCAGATTGACGCCGCTCATCAGGGTCAGGCTGCCGAAGGTGAAGCGCTGCGTGCCGGTCAGCGGGTCGAGCCCGACCGAGGCGATGATCAGACCGATGCACACGCCGATGATCCCCATGATCAGGTTGCCGCCCAGCGAGGCAACCACCGTCAGGCCAAGCACCGCCAGCGCGAAGAACTCCGGCGAGGAAAACTGCAGGGCGATGTCGGCCAGCAGCGGCGTCGCGACGATCAGCACCACGGTTCCGACCACACCGCCAAGCGCGGACGACAGGATGCCGATCCCCAAGGCCTTGCCGGCCTCGCCCTTCTGGGTCATCGGGTAGCCGTCGATCGCGGTCATCACCGCCTCCGGCGTACCCGGCGCGCGGTAGAGAATGGCGGTGATCAGACCGGAGAACACGCTCGAGGCATAGATCGCCGTCAGCAGCATGAAGGCCCCGGTGGGCTCCATCGAGTAGGTCACCGGCAGCAGGATGACCACGAGGATCACACCGCTGATCCCCGGCAGGGCGCCGCCAACGAAGCCGATCAGCACGGCCGAGGCCAGGATCAGCAGGTTGATCGGCTGCAGGACGACTCCGAAGCCGCCCATCAAATCGCTAAGCATCTGATATCCTTTCAGGCGCGTGCTATGGCAGCGGGATGTTCAGCAGGCGGTCGAAGACCACGCTGACGATGAGCACCGCGATGACCGTATTGAGGCAGATGCGCAGCGGGCGGCGCTCGCCGAGGGTCAGCGTCATGGCCAGGGCAAAGATCGCGGTGGCGATCAGATAGCCGGTGTAGCCCATCAGGATCGAGTAGCCGAGCGTCAGCCCAAAGACGACCAGATGCCGCCAGCGCGCGCCGGTGGGCGCATCGCGTTGCACGTCGGCATCAACCTCGGCATCCGCCGCATCGCTCTGGTCCGCGTCGGCCTCGCCGGTGAACTGCTGCGGCCCCTTGGCCCAAAGCAGCCCGACCATGACAACGACCAGACCCAGCATCAAAAGCAGCACGCCAAGCGGCCACGTCCGCGGCCCTACGAGGGTCGAAACCTCTTGGCTGCCGGGAAACTGCATGGCTTGCCAGAGAAACCCAAGACCGGCGAGGAAGATGACCCCCGCAAAAGTGTATAATCTAATCGTCATCCGAAGGCTCTCAGCTGTTCCAATCCGCAAGGGGCGCCCGCCGAAGCGGGCGCCGCCACCGATCAGTTGTCGGCCAGAAGGTCTTCGAAGAACGCGAGGTTCTTTTCAAGCTCCGCGCGGTATTCCTCGCTGCCCAGCCAGCCGGGACGCACGTCGAGGAAGGTGCGGGCGGCGTAGGCCTGATAATCCTCGGAGTTGAAGATGTCCTCGAACACCGCCTCGATCGCACCGATGGTTTCCGGCGGGGTCTGCGCGCTGATGAAGACGCCACGCTCGTTGCCGAAGGTCAGATCCCAGCCGTTCTCGACCGTGGTCGGGATGTCCGGATAGGCCTCGAGCCGATCTTCGGCCAGCGCCAGAACCGGCATCATCTCGCCCGATTCCATATAGCCCTGGATCGCGCTGATCTCGTTGAACATGCCGTCGATGTTGCCGCTCAGCAGGTTCGCCGAGGCCGCGCCTTCATTGTCGTAAGGGATGAAGTTCAGATCGAGGCCTGCGGCCTCGTTGAGCCCGAGAAAGGCCATGCGGTCGACGCTGGCGGCATGGGTGCCGCCGATGATCAGCTCGCCCGGCGTTTCTTCGGCAGCCGCCATGAAGGCTTCGAAGCTGTCGTATTTCTCGGGGTTCACCACCAGCATCAGCACGTCCGACTGCATCCGTGCCACCGGGGTCAGCATGTCGAGCCCGATCGGGTTCTGCCCGGCGGCGCGGCTGGTGATCAGTGTCGAGGAGGCGAACTCGATCGACTCGCCGTTCGGCTCTGCGGTCGCGGTGCGCTGGTGCGCCATGGCGCCCGAGGCGGCAGGCAGGTTGACGATGGTGACATTGGTGTCGAGCCGCTCTTCCAGCATCGGCTGGACGGTGCGGGCGAAGTTGTCGGTGCCACCGCCGGCGCCTGCGGCGACGAAGGCGGTGATCTGTTCGGGCTGGTAGCTGTCCTGCGCGGCGGCAGCGCCTGCGACGAGGGCGAACGCGGTGGCGGTCGCGAAGGTGCGGTAAGTGAAGTCCATGGTTTCCTCCCTATGGTTTGAACGTGTCGTTCCTCGGACCGGCGCCGCGGCGCCGGGGTGATCTGGATCGGGGTCAGGCAGAGAGCCGCGCTTGCTCGAAGCGCTGGTCCTGCTCTTCTCGAAGCTTCAAAAGCTCGCTGCCCGGATCGAGCTGCAAATCGCCCATGCGGATCAGTTCGCCGGCCTTGACGTCACGCGCCAGCGTGCAGTTCGACGCGATGTAAAACGGCGCCGGGGACTGCGGCGTCAGCCGGGTTCCGGGCAGCATCCGCGACGACACGCCGTCGATGGAATGGTGATGCCCGCCCATGGTCAGCTGCGCGGCCGCCGGAAAATCGCGATCGGCATGAGCCACGAGGTCCACATGGTGCCCCGGTTGCGCGGCCCCCGAGGAGACGCCCTTCAGGCCCACCTCGAAAATCGTCGTGGCGGCTTCCATCCCCAGCAAGTGGCGCGGAATGAAGATCATCGCGGTCTCGCCGGTGCGACTGACAAGGTGCCCCTTGCCGCGCAGCAGGTCCCAGGTCTCGTCATGACGGCAGTGCACGACGACGAAGACGCCGCCCGCAAAGCTGATCTCGCCCGGCTCGCGCAGACAGTGGAACACGTCCAGCACGCCCGAAGACGACAGGATGCCCCCCTGCCCCGTCTCGCAGAGCATCGTCGCCACCTCGTCGATCCGGGCGATCGGGCAATGCAGGTCGGGGCGGTCCGGCAGCATCGCGCAATGGTTCGCAACGAGGGTCATCTCGCACAGGTCCGGCACCGCGCGCTGCGGCAGCATCGAGGTGGCTGCGGCGCGCCGTGCGACCATATCCGCACAATCGGCATCGCCAAGCCGCTCGAGACCGGCGAAGTCGGGCACCTCGGTGACGCGGCCATCGACGGTCATCGTGCCGGCCTCGCGGTCGTAGACGAAATCGTACTCGCTGGACTTACCCGCAGCGACGATCTCTAGCCCCAGCACCTCGGCCCAGGTGATCAGCCCGATGAGCAGGCTTGGCTGGTCGCCGTCCACCGGCGAGACGATGACGCCGCGCTCGCGCGCCTTTGCGGCAAGCCCCGGCCCCACCACGCTGTCGACTTCTTTCGACACCATGGCCACGTGGCAGCCCTTCTCGATGGCAATGCGGGCGTGGCGCGCGCCGACCTCGGGCGAACCCGTGGCCTCGACCACCACCGACACCGGCAGGTCCGCGACCACTTCGAAATCTCCGGCGGCAATGAAAGCCCCCTCGTCCCAGGCCTGCCGCGCCGCCGCCGCGTCGCTGCATTCGCGAATTTCTGCGGCGTCGATACCAACCGACCGCAGGCTTTCGGCCGCAATCGCCGCGTCGCGATCAACCGCAACGCGCACGGACATGCCGGGCACCACCAGCCCCTGAGCGAGGAAACTGCGCCCGAAGCCGCCGGTGCCGATGATGCTGCACTCGACGCGGCGCGTTCCGCGGTCAAAATAGCTGTGGTGATTCATGCGTTCCTCCAACCCGGATCGACCCCTACGTTGCTTTGCATGCAATGTAAGGAATTTTTGCCATCCTAGGTGAGAATGGCGTCGATTTCCGTATCTGTTGCATGCAATAAATGACGCGTCAAACCCAATCTTCATTTTTTGGTCACGCCGTGCGAATTTTTGCATGCAATCGGAGGAGCCCTATGACCCGTAAACCCGCAGAGCCGCCACGCGGCACCAGATCCGCCTTCGTGACCCAGCAGGTCCGCGACATGATCACCAGCGGTGAACTGGAGGCCGGCAGCCGCATCAACGAAAGGGTCCTGGTCGAAAAGCTCAATATTTCGCGCACGCCGCTGCGCGAGGCCTTCAAGATCCTAGAAGGCGAAGGGCTGATTTCCATCCGCCCCAACGCCGGCGCGACGGTGGTCACCTTGTCGACCGAGGACGTCGAAGCGTCGATCGAGGTGCTGATCGGGCTGGAGAGCATCGCCGCGGAGCGCGCCGCCCTGCATGCAACCGAGGCCGACTTCAAAGAGCTGGTGTCGCTGCAGGAGCAGATGACCAACGCCTGGCGCGATGGCGAGCTGATGAGCTACTTCCACTTCAACCAGACAATCCACCAAAAGATCGTCGACGCCGCCCGCAATCCGGCGCTCAGCCGCGTCTACGCCAGCGAATCCGCCCGCATCCGCCGCTTCCGCTTCGCCGGCAACCGCGATGGCGACCGCTGGGCCCGCGCGGTGCGTGAACACGAGCAAATCCTCGACGCCTTGGTGCGGCGCGAAGGGCCGCTGCTGCGCGAAATCCTGCGCGCGCACCACCTTTCGGGCTGGCGCGCCGCACGGCGGGCCCTCGACGGGCTGATGTCGCTCTCCGCTGAGGACTGAACGCGGCGCGCGCGCAATCCGCCCCAGAGCCCGGTCTGCCTGCTAGTCCGGCGGCGGAAAGGTTTGATGGCGTGGACCGAAAGGGGCGCTGTTCGACCTGGCGCGCACCTCTTGCGCGGAAACAGACGGTTCGAGCGGCGGTCTGAGCGGGCGGCCTGGGCCGCCCTCCCGAGGGGTCGTTGCTGGCGAAGCGCGACGTGATCGTCAGTCTCACTTGGCACGGCCAAGGCCGCTAGGAGCCTCGTTGCACGATGTGGTCGCGCGCGGGGCCGCCATGGTATTTGAGGGCGGCCCGCTGCGCGGCCTCTCAGGCCCAGGTCTGCTCGAACATCCGCATCCAGTTGCCGCCGAGCACCTTGCCGATGCGCTCGGGGCTCCAGCCGCGACGGATCATTTCGGCGGTCAGATTGGGGAATTCGTCGTTGCGGCGGATGCCCTCGGGCTTGGTGATCTTGGCCGAACCGAACTCGGTGAGCGTGCGGCCGGTGCCCTTGTCCTTGTTGGCCCAGAGCAGCCACGGGCCGGGGCGGGCGCGGTTGTGGTTGAAGTCGGTGCCGATCGCCACGTGATCTTCGCCGACCAGATCCATCGTGTACTCCATCGCGTCGATGACATCCGCGACCGTCGCGTCGTTGCCCTTGGCCAGACCCGGCGCAAAGAGCGAGGTGCCGATCACGCCGCCCTTTTCGGCGCAGGCCTTGAACACTTCGTCGGGCTTGTTGCGGGGCACGTCGCGCAGACCGCGCGGCAGGCAGTGGGTGATCGCCACCGGCTTTTTCGAATGCGCGATGGTGTCGAGCGAGGTCTGGATGCCGACGTGGCTCAGGTCGATCATGATCCCCGCCTCGCCCATCGCGTCCACCGCCTCGCGGCCAAAACCGGTCAGCCCGCTGTCTTTCTCCTCGAGGTAGCCCGCGCCGAAGAAGTTCTGCGTGTTGTATGTCAGCTGCATGATGTTGACCCCGAGATCCTTGAAGATCGCGAAGTAGTCGAGCCGATCCTCGACCGGCGAGGTGTTCTGCCAGCCGAAGATGATGCCCACCTTGCCCTCTGCCTTGGCCCGCTCGATGTCTGCCAGCGTCTTCACCGGCATGGCGATGTCGGCGTTTTCGGCCAGCTTCTGCTTCCACATGATGACGTAATCCATGCCGCCGCGGAAGTTCTCCCACAGCACGGAGGAGGCCGAGATCGCGGTGACCCCGCCCTTCTGCGCCTCGAGCAGCAGCTCGCGGTTGAAGTCCGAGCATTGCAGGGCGTCGATGACAAGGGATTTGGAATGCAGGTCGCTGTCAGTCACGGGAGGTGTCCTTGGATCGGTGGAGATGTCGGTTGGAGAGCGCGGCGGGATGGCGTCAGGCGGTGACGGCCATGTCGGAGGGCAGCCATTCCTCGCCGGTCATGTCGGGCGTGTCGAAGGCGCGGAAGCGCTCGAGGTGCCGGTCGGCGTCTTCGGCGAAGAGCGAGCGTACCAGACCAGACGCCAGACGCCGCGCGCCTTCGCTGGCCGAGGGGATGCCCGATGTCACCTTGCCGTGGCTCGGCACAGCGGCATAGGCAAAGCAGGTCAGCCGCGCCAACGCCGGGCAGGCACCGGGGATTTTCTCCTCGAAGCTGAAATCGTCTCCAAGGTGCGGATGCGCGGCAAGAACCGGGTTCTGCGCCGCCCGGTCTGCGCCCACCACATCGCCCCATGTGCGGATGTGCGGGGCAAAGGCCGACAGCTCCGGGCGCTCATCCAGCGCCACGCCGAAGCCGGTGGCAAAGATCGCCACATCGGCCTCGATCACACCCTTGGGCGTGGTCACGCGGAGGCCGCCCGCGGTTTCCTCGACCTTCTCGACGGCGGCTCCGAGGTGCAGATGGGCGTGGGCATGGCGCGCGACGCGCTCGACCGAGTGTTTCGGCGGCGGCACCGGGAAGCGGTCGCCTTCGTCCATCAGGTCCCACTTTGCCTCATCAGGCAGGCCGACGTAGCCGGCGGTCATCCCGCGCGAGCCGGTGCCGGTGAACTTGTCGATGACCGGGATCGCGGCGCGGCGCACCAGCAAGTCCATGCGGGCGCAGCCCGCTTCCAGCGCGGTGGCGGCGTTGTCCATGGCCGAGGCGCCCGCCCCCACCACGATTACCCGCTTGCCCGCCAGCTCCGAGACGTCGAACTCATCCGCCGAGTGATAGACCTTGCCACGCGGCAGCCCGCGCGCCGCCGCCGGCAGACGCGGTGCACCAAGCGCGTCGAGCCCGGTGGCGAGCACGACGCGGCGGGCCAGCACCTCGCCTTGCGCGGTGGTCAGCCGGAACAGCGTACCTTCGGGCGTGATCGCGGACACCTCGCAATCGTTGACCACATCGGCACCGGTCATCTCGCGGTACCAGATCATGTAGTCCATCCACATCTCGCGCGGGGCGAGGTCCATCTCGTCCCAAGCCTCGGTGCCCCATTGCGCCTCGAACCACGCGCGGAAAGTCAGCGCCGGAATGCCGAGGGCGGGGCCGGCGGCCTCCTTGACGGTGCGCAGCGTCTCCATCCGGGCATAAGTGATCCACGGCCCCTCGCGGTCCTTCGGCGCACGATCGAAGAGACGAACCTTGAACACCCCTTCCATCGCCAGCGCGGCATTCGCGGCGAGCCCGCAGAGCCCCGCCCCGATGATCGCCACGTCGAGCACCTCTTCCCCGGCGGGGCCCGTGGTCTGCGGCATCCAGGCCTTCGGCGGCAGGTTCAGCAGGCTGCGTTGCCGGGCCAATTCGGCTTCCAGGGCGGGAAGGCCAATGGGTGCAGTCATGGTCACGTCCTCATCAGGTTTCCGACCCGTTTCAGCAGGTCCGGGTCCTGCGGGTCTTGGAAGTTGCAATCGGGAATGATGCCTTGGCAGGCGGTGCGGAAGGCCTCGACAAAGCGCATCTGCGACGGCGCGAAGGCACGGTCGGCGGCACTGAAGAGGCCCCAGAAATAGGGAATATCGGTCGAGATCGGCAGCACGGTCACGCCGCGGACCGGGATTCCGAAGGCGGTCACCGGGTCGACCAGCGCAATGCCAAGCCCGGAGCGCGCGGCCATCATCGCGTTGAGCGACGAGTTGGTCGAGAGCGTCTGCGCCGGGCGCACCCGCTCGGCCTCGAGCGCGAGATCAATGGAATGGCGAATGCGGTAGGCATTGCCCACGGTGATCAGCCGGGCGCCATCGAGCCGCGAGAGCGGCAGGGGCGCGGCGCTGTTCAGGTCCGCTTCGGGCGCAGACTCAGAGACCACGGCCACCAGACGGGATTCGCAGATCACATGCCGTTCGAGCCCCATGTGATCCAGCGGATAGGCTGCCACGCCGAAATCCGAGGTGCGGCTGCGCACCGCGCGGACGACATGCTCGGCGCTCATCGTCTGCAGGTCCATGTGATCGGGCAGTTCATCCCCCAGAGCCTGCAGCGACGGCCCTATGAGCCCGCCAGCCATGGTCGGCGTTGCAGCGATATCAAGCGACGGCAACCGCTCTTCTCGGATCGCCTCGGCACGCCCGCGAACCTGCCGCAGACCCGCGATAACCCGTTGCACTTCTTCATGGAATCGCAGCCCGCGATCGGTCGGAGAAATGCGCGGGCCATTGCGATGAAACAATTGAAAGCCGACCTCGGCCTCCAGATCGCGGACCAGCCGGGTCACCGCCGGCTGCCCGACCCCAAGCTTGCGCGCGGCACCGGTCATCGAGCCGCAGGACATGGCGGCTTCGAAGGCTTCAAGCGCCCGGACGTCGAAAATCCTATCATTCTCTCTTGACATGATGGCCTCATCATTATCCAAAATGTGCATACTGACAAGCCTAGAATGCGCGTCCGAAATAATCGCTCCGAAGCGCGGCGCCCCGCCTGCGCACCGCTCGAATTGCACAACAGGAGATCACCCATGTCCTTCCTTGCCCGCCTCGCCGGCACCGCGGTCCTCGCCACCGCCGCCCTGCCGCTGCACGCCGAAACCTGGCGCCTCAGCTCGATGATGACCCCCGACAGCTTCGAGGGGCAGACCTATCAGCGCTTCGCGGATCTGGTTGAGGAGTACACCGACGGCGACATCGAGGTGCGCATCTACCCCAACGAACAGATCGGATCGATGGACTCGGTGGTCGAACAGCTGAGCCAAGGCGTCATCCAACTGGCCCCCTCGGCGATCTCGTTCATGTCGCGCTGGGAAGAGGGCATCAACTTCGCCGTCGCCCCGTTCCTGTTCGACGATTACGACCACTGGGCCAACTTCATCAACGGCGAGCTGTTCCAGTCGTGGCTCGGCACCGTCGAGGAAGAGGCGAACATCACCATTCTCGGCAGCATCCCCGACATGCCGCGCGGCTCGTTCCGCACGCTGCTGTCCAACGAGCCGGTGGAAACCGCGGCGGACATCGAAGGCCTGAAGCTGCGCCAGTACCAGAACGACCTGATCATTGACGCCTGGACCCACCTTGGCGCCGAAGTGCGGGTGCTGCCGTGGGGCGAAGTCTATGACGGCGTGAACCGTGGCATCGTCGATGCCGTGACCTCGCCCGCCGAGTCGATCGAGTCGATGCGCTTTTACGAAGTGGCGCCGAACATCATCCGCACCGACGAATACCCGCAGGCGGTGTCTTGGATGATGAACCAGAACGCCTGGGAAGCTCTCAGCGCCGAGCAGCAGGACGCGATGACCCGCGCCCACGAAGAGGCCGCCGCCTATGGCCGCGAGCTTCTGGCCGAGCAGGCCGCCTCGCTGCAGGCCGACCTCGAGGCGCAGGACGGCGTCAGCGTGAACTTCGACTTCGACAACGGCCCGCTGGTCGAGAAGATGCAGGCGTTCTACGCCGATCTCGACAGTGCCGGCGAGCTGCCCGATGGCCTGCTCGACGCGGTCGAAGCGGCGCGCGGCGAGTAATCCATGAAGCCTGCCCGGGACACCTCCTCCACACCCGGCACCGGCCCTCGCGGGCCGGTCGCCGGGCTGAACGCCGCTCTCGACGGGATCGCGCAGCTCTTCAAGGTGCTGGCGACGCTCTGCCTTGCCGTGATGGTCGGGCTCAACCTGTTCAACGTCATTTCGCGATCCGCCTTCGGCGTCGCCTACGGCTGGATCTTCAGCTGGACGCTGCTGCTGTTCGTGTGGATGCTGCTTCTGGGCCTCTTCGTTTACGTCCGCCAGCGCCGTGACGTGGTGGTGGACATCTTCGTCACCCGGCTGCCGTCGCTGCCGAAGCGCATCGCCGCGCTGTTTGCCTGCGCGGTGGGCGCGGCGGTCATGCTGGCGATCTTGCGCGGCGCACCGGCGCTGCTGTCGATGCAGAGCGCCAAGATGGATGGCATCGACCTGCCGATCTACGTGCGCTCGATGCCGCTCTTCGTCTCTGCAGGGCTGGTACTGGCGCATTTCGTGCTCGATTTCTTCTCGATCGCCACCGGGGCCCGTGCCGCCTTTCCCAAGCAGACCGACCCGGTGGAACAAGGAGCCGTTGAATGACCCTCGGATTCATCGTGATCGGCGGGTTCATCCTGCTGATGCTGCTTGGCGTGCCGGTCACCATGGCGATCGGCGCCGGCTCCATCGCCGGGCTCTACTGGGCTGGCTTCGGCGACATGTCGATGGTCGTGCCGCAGCAGATCCTCGACGGCGCGGCCAAGCCCGCGCTGCTGGCCATCCCCTTCTTCATCCTCGCCGGCAACCTGATGAACGCCATTGGGCTGACCGACCGGATCTTCAATTTCTGCCTCGCCCTCGTCGGCCACTTCCGGGCCGGTCTGGCCTATGTCAACGTCATCGCTTCGCTGCTCTTCGCCGGGGTCTCGGGCGCGGCCACAGCCGACATTGCAGGCCTCGGCCAGCTTGAGGTGAAGGCGATGCGCGCGCGGGGTTACAAGCCCGAGTTCGCCGCCGCGCTGACCGTCGCCACCTCGCTCGTTGGCCCGATCGTGCCGCCCTCGATCAGCCTGATCGTCTACGCGTGGCTGGCCAATGAATCCGTCGCCCGGCTGTTCCTCGCAGGCGTGGTGCCCGGCATTCTGGTGGCGCTGAGCTTCATTCTCTACATCCGCACCGTCGCGCAGTGGGTTGAAATGCCGCGTGAGCCGCGCGCCAGCTGCTCCGACATCCGCCGCGCCGCGGTCGAGGGTCTGCCAGCGCTCGTCGCGCCGGGCATCATCCTTGGCGCCATCGTCTTCGGTTTCGCCACCGCCACAGAGGCCGGGGTGATCGCCTGCGGCTACTCGATCCTGATCGGCCTGTTCTACCGCTCGCTGTCGTTCAAGGGGGTGTGGGACGCGCTGGTGGAAAGCGCGGTGCTGTCGTCGCTGATCATGCTGATCATCGGCTTTTCGCAGATCATGGGCTGGCTCTTTGCCTTCGAGCAGGTGCCGCAGGCCTTCGCCTCGGGCATCCTCGAGACGATCAGCCAACGCTGGGTGTTCCTGACCTTCACCATTGTGCTGCTGGTGCTGATCGGCTGCTTCATGGAAGCCTCGCCGGCCAAGATCATCCTGCTGCCGCTGCTGCTGCCCGCCGCCGACGCGTTTGGCATCGACCGGGTGCAGTTCGGCATGATCATCACGCTGGCACTGCTGCTGGGCATCGCGACGCCGCCGCTCGGCGTCGGGCTCTACCTGATGTCGGCGGTGTCGGGCGTGCGCTTCGAACGCCTCGCCGTGGCGATCCTGCCGCTGATGATCCCGCCGGTCCTGGTGCTGATCCTGATCGCGGGGTTCCCGCAGATCACGCTCTGGCTGCCGGATCTGGTGATGGGGCCGCAATGACCAAGGACTTCGCCATGACACCGCCCCCCCGCACCGCCGACGCGATGGACCGCGCAGCCGGACTCGATCCCGAGGGCGAGGTCTTCGCCCTGCGCGGGCAGCGTCCGGAGTATGTGACCGGCGCCGAAGCCTGCCGTACCTCGGTGCTCGCGCCGGAAGATGACCTCGGCCTCGCACCTCCGCTGCGCGCCGCCATCGCCCGGCGCGTGGCGCTGAGCGCAGGCAACGACGCGCTGCTGGCGGGCTACGCCCTGCCCGACGACCCAGCGCTCGCAGCGCTGGCCACCGGCGAGACGCCCACCGACCCGCTGCAGCGCGCCCTGGCCGTTCATGCGGACATGATCGCCAGCGATCCGGGCAAATCCGGCCCCGGGCACCTGCAGGCGCTGCTGGACGCCGGGCTGAGCGTGCCGCAGGTGATCGCCTTGTCGGAACTTCTGGCCTATGTGTGCTTTCAGATCCGCGTCGCGCACGGGCTTTCGCTGCTTGAGGAGGTCTGCGCATGACCACGCCGAACGGCGACCCCCGCACACCGCCCCGCATCCGCCTGAAGGCACTGAAGTGGTCGCCGCACATGCCGCCCGTCGAGGTGGAGGATGCCACGCCCGCCCAGCTTGAGGCGATGAAGGTGACCCCCTCGGCCAAGAAGGTCTCACCCTATGTGCGGACGCTTGCGCATGATCCCGAAAGCTACGTTGCGCGAACCACGCTGTTCAACGCGATCATGTACGCCGAGGGCGGCCTGCCCCGCGCCGACCGCGAGCTTGGCGCGCTTGGCGCCTCGCTGGTCAACGGCTGCCAGTATTGCGCCAACGTCCACGCCCGCCAACACCACAAGCTTTCCGGCTCGTCCGCGCTGATCGCGGCGCTCTGGACCGCGCAGCCCGAGACGCTCTCGGAGCGAGATCAGGCCATCCTTGCGCTGGCAGAGAGCCTGACCCAGACCCCGCCGACCGCCACCACGGCGCATATCGAGCGCCTGAAGGCCAGCGGAATGGAGCCGTTCGAGATCGTCGATCTGATCCACTCCATCGCGATCTTCGGCTGGGCCAACCGCTTGATGCACCCGCTGGGCCACTCCGACACCTAGGACGCGGCGACTCGCGCAGGAAAGCGCAACCGGCTCCGGTCAGCTACCGCCTCTGCGCAGCAGATCGCGGTAACGGCCAAGGCTGCCTTCGAGATGCGCCGTCATGGCGCTCTCGGCGCGGTCGGGCGCACCGTCGATGATCGCGTCGACGATCTGCGCGTGTTCCTGTACCAGATCCGGGTTGGGGGCGTAGGCGCGCGGCGTGCCGCTATTGCCCGCCTCCAGTTCGACCCGCGGCACGATCCCCGGACGGATCAGCGCGAGAAACTCCGGAAACCGTTTGTTCTGCGTCGCCCGCGCGATCGCATAGTGAAAGGCGAAATCCGCCTCGCGGGTATTGCCGCCGTCTTCGATGGCCTTTGCCACAGCGGCGTGGGCGGCAAGGATTTCCTCGATCTGCTGCGCCGAGCGCCGCGCGGCAGCAAGACCGGCGGCGCGGATCTCGAAGGCCGAGCGCAGTTCGAAAAGCTCGATGACACCCGACAGCCGCTCCATGTCGAGATCGGCGAAGGGTTGTGCCCGCCGCGCCTGCGCCGGGTCGAGCGCAAAGACGCCGGACCCTTTGCGCGCCTCGACCAGCCCCTCTGACCGCAGCAGGCCGAGCGCCTCGCGCACCACGGTGCGGCTGACCGAATGGGTGCGGGTCAGTTCGGACTCGCTGGGCAACCGGTCTCCGGGGCGGAAACGGCCGGTCTCGATCTCGCGGCGCAGCCCCGCGGCGATCATCTCGGCCCTTGTGCGGGCCGGATTCGCGTCCGAAGGCTGCGCCGTCGGGTCAAAAAGAGCATTCACATCGACCATCTCATCCCGCCTGCGGATTTCTGTACAACAGGAAGCCTACCGGCATTCGGGCGCAGGATACCAGAGAAATCAGCTTCGAAGCGGCCCCCTTCGCCGCGACTGGCGCAAATCTGTCGCAAAATCCGTTGACCGGTCGCGCGTATATGTCATACGTTCCTGTCATACAGATTTGCCGCGCTGCTTTTGTGCCCCGCGGAAAGGAGGAGACCACCCGTGATCATCACCGACGTGTCCGTGCGCGTGTTCCGCCACAAGACCCGCCGCCATTCCGACAGCGCGGGCCACGCCCACCCCGGCCCCGAGCACGACGTGCAGCAGGCCATCGTGACCATCCGCAGCGAGGACGGGGTCGAAGGCCATTCCTTTTGCCCGCCCGAGGTGGCACGCCCGCATGTCATCGACAAATACGTCAAGAAGGTGCTGATCGGGCAGGACCACCGCGACCGCGAACGGATGTGGCAGGACCTCGCGCATTGGCAGCGTGGCTCGGCGGCGCAACTCACCGACCGCACGCTGGCGGTGATCGATTGCGCGCTGTGGGATCTGGCCGGTCGCACGCTGAACCAGCCGGTCTACAAGCTGATCGGCGGCTATCGCGATAAGGTGCTGGCCTATGGCTCTATCATGTGCGGAGACGAGATCGAAGGCGGGCTCGCCACGCCCGAGGATTACGGGCGCTTTGCCGAGGCGCTGGTGGCGCGCGGCTACAAGGGCATCAAGCTGCACACATGGATGCCCCCCGTAAGCTGGGCGCCGGACGTGAAGATGGATCTGAAGGCCTGCGCCGCGGTGCGCGAGGCGGTCGGCTCCGACATCGCGCTGATGATCGACGCCTTCCACTGGTACAAGCGCACCGAGGCGCTGGAGCTGGGCCGCGGGCTGGAGAAGCTGGATTTCGCGTGGATCGAGGAGCCGATGGACGAACAGTCCATGTCCTCCTACCGCTGGCTGACCGAGAACCTCGACATTCCCGTGGTCGGCCCGGAAAGCGCGGCGGGCAAGCACTGGCACCGCGCCGAATGGATCACCTCGGGCGCCTGCGACATCCTGCGCACCGGGGTCAACGACGTCGGCGGCATCACCCCGGCGCTGAAGACCATGCATCTGGCCGAGGCCTTCGGCATGGAATGCGAGGTGCATGGCAACACCGCGATGAACCTGCACGTCGTCGCCGCCGCCAAGAACTGCAAGTGGTACGAGCGCGGGCTGCTGCACCCGTTCCTCGAATACGACGACGGGCTCGACTATCTCAACACGCTGTCCGACCCGATGGACCGCGATGGCTATGTCCATGTGCCCGACCGCCCCGGTCTGGGCGAGGACATCAACTTCGAGCTGATCGAAAACAACCGCGTCTGCTGAACCGGCGCGGGTCTCTAGAACTTTGGGAGGAGAACCTATGAGACATTTCCTGACGGGCGCGGCGCTTTCGGCGCTGCTGGCGGGGGCGAGCCCGGCGCTGGCCGAAACCCCCGACGACCAGTTGATCGTCGCTTTCACCATGACCAATGTGCTGACCATGGACCCCGCCGCGATCACCGGTGGCGAGGCGGTGCAGGTGCTCAACAACGTGTACGATGCGCTGGTCGCGCTCGACCCCGAAACCAAGGAACTGATGCCGCGGCTCGCGGAAAGCTGGGAGATCGGCGAGGACAACCGCACGATCACCTTCGATCTGCGCGAAGACGCCACCTTTGCCTCGGGCAACCCGGTGACGGCGGCAGACGTGAAATACAGCTTTGATCGGGTGATGACGCTCGGCCAGTCGCAATCCTCGGGGCTCAACTCGCGCGGTTTCACCGCCGAAGGCGTGGATGAGCAGTTTCAGGTGATCGACGAGCATACCTTCCGCATGGTGATGCCCGAGGCGGGCGACCCCAAGATGATCCTGATGTATATCTCGCAGGCGGGCGTCGGCTCGATCCTCGACAGCAAGCTGGTCGAGGAACATGCGGGCGATGATCAGGGACAGGCGTGGCTGACCAACAATTCGGCGGGCTCGGGGGCGTTCACCCTTGGCCAGTGGCGGGCGAACGAATACGTGATCCTGACCCGCAACGAGGAGTTCTGGGGCGAGGCGCCAGAGATGAAGCGGGTGCTGATGCGCCACCTGCCGGAAAGCCAGAGCCAGCGGCTCGGGCTGCAGCAGGGCGATATCGATGTGGGCTTCAGCGTTGCCGCGCCCGACCTGCGCGCGCTGGAAGAGGATGCGGCGATCACCGTCGAGACCGTGCCGAGCGCTGGCTTCTACTATCTCGCCGCCTCGACCGCCGACGAAAAGTTCTCCAACCCCAAGGTCCGCGAGGCGCTGCGCTACCTGATCGACTACAAGGGTATCAATGGCGCGATCATGCCCTACTTCGGGGTCGAGCGGCAGCGCCCGATCAACAGCAGTGCCTTCTCGTCGCTGCCCGATCCGGGCTACGAGCTTGACGTGGAGAAGGCCAAGGCGCTGCTCGCCGAGGCGGGCTTCCCCGATGGCTTCGACACCACGCTGCGGGTGATCTCGACGCAGCAGTTCCTCGACAGCGCGACGGCCATTCAGGGCACGCTGGCGCAGGCCGGGATCAATGCCGAGATCATCACCGGCGACGGCGGGCAGATCTATGGCGCGATGCGCGAGCGGCAGTTCGAACTGCTGGTCGGGCGCGGCGGCGGTGGCCAGCAGCCGCACCCCGACAGCAATCTGCGCGCATTGGTCTACAACCCCGACAACAGCGACGAGGCGGGGCTGACCAACTACCAAAGCTGGCGCACCTCCTATCAGGACGCCGAGTTGAACGGGCTGATCGAAAGCGCGTTGGTGGAGCGCGACGCCGACGCGCAGATCGCCCAGTACGAGCAGATCCAGCAGATGATCGACGACAAGGTGACCTCGATCCAGCCGTTCTCGGAACGGGTGGTCACGGCGGCCTTTCAGGACGACGTATCGGGGGTGATCATCGACCCTTGGGTGTCGCGCTTCGAAGACGTGGTGAAGGCGCGCTGAGCGCAGATACATCGCAGACTGAGAGGGCGCATCCCACGGGATGTGCCTTTTCCGTGGGGCGGACCTTGGCACGACGACAACCGGGCGAACGCCGGCCCGTGGGAGGGCGCACAGGCCCCGGAGGTCCGCGCTTTACATTGGCCAAATCCGCAAGCCCTCGATCACCGCGCGAGAAGGACAAAGCGCCCGGCGGCTTCGCCTTTGCTCCGTGCGGATCAGTACCTTGCCCCAGCAGCCTCGCCCGCTTGCTCTGAGCTAATCTTCAGGACCGGCAGGAAACCTTCCCATAACTGCCTACGCCTCAAAGAAAAACCCCTTCCGGCCACACGGCAGGAAGGGGGCGTCGTGCTGCCGGTAAAGGTGCCGCTAGGCCGCACCCTCATAGGTCAGGCTCGCGGCGATCAGCTCCTGCGCGTAGGGATGCCGGGCCGAGCCGTCGAGAATGGCCTCGCGCGGCAGCACCTCGACAATGTCCCCGGCCTTCATCACCGCGAAGCGGTCGCACATGTGGTCAATCACCGCCAGGTCGTGACTCACCATCACGTAGGTAAAGCCCTTCTCCTCGCGCAGCCGCACCAGCAGGTTGAGGATCTCGGCCTGCACCGACACGTCCAGCGCCGAGGTCGGCTCGTCGAGCAGCAGCACCTCGGGCTCGAGGATCAGCGCGCGGGCGATCGCCACTCGCTGCCGCTGCCCGCCCGAAAGCTGATGCGGGTAACGGTCGAGGAACTCCACCGGCAGGCCGACGTCGCGCATCGCCTGCGCCAAGCGCCGCTCGGCATCGTCCAGCCCGTGGATTTTCAGCGGCTCCGACAGCGTGGTGCGCACCGAGTGTCGCGGATGCAACGAGCCGTAGGGATCCTGAAACACCATCTGCAGCGTCCGGCAGCGTTCCATCAGCCCCATCTCGCGCACCGACCGGCCGCCGACCTTGGCGTCGCCGCTCCACGAGCCGAGCAGCATCGAGGCACAGCGCAGGATCGTAGATTTGCCCGAGCCGCTTTCGCCGACGAGGCCGAAGCACTCGCCGGAAGCCACGTCGAAACTCACCTCCGGCAGGATCGTCACCGCCCCGAAGCGGATCGACATCTTCTCTATGCTCAGCGGCTTCATGCGGGGGCCTCCATGGTCCAGGACGGGTCGCGCTGCAGCACCGGCAGCGGTGCGCGCGCGCCGCCGATGCGCGGCTGCGCGGCCAGCAGGCCGCGGGTGTAGGGATGGGTGGCGCGGTCAAGTTCGCGGGCGTCCAGCGTCTCGACCACCCGGCCCGCGTACATGATCAGCACCCGGTCGCAGAAGTTGCGCACGAGGTTGAGATCGTGGCTGATCATGATCAGCCCGATGCCGCGCTGCTTCACCAGATCGTCGAGGATCTTCAGCACCTGCAACCGCACCGTGACGTCCAGCGCCGAGGTCGGCTCGTCGGCGATCACCAGATCGGGGTCGGTGAGCAGCATCATGGCGATCATGATGCGCTGGCCCATGCCGCCCGACACCTCGTGCGGGTATAGATCATAGACCCGCTGAGGATCGCGGATCTGCACCGCCGCCAGCATCTCCTCCGCCTTGGCGCGCGCCGCGCGCTTCGAGCAGCGCACATGGGTGCGATAGGCCTCGGCCACCTGATCGCCGCAGCGGCGGATCGGATTGAGCGAGTACTTGGGATCCTGCAGGATCATCGACATCCGCGCGCCGCGCAGCTTCAGCATCTGCGCCTCGGAGGCGCGCAGCAGGTCCACTTCTTCAAAGCGCATGGTGTCGGCGCGCAGCTCGGCGTCAGGCAACAGCTGCATGATCGCGCGGCCGACGGTGGACTTGCCAGAGCCGCTTTCGCCGACAATGCCGAGGCGTTCGCGCCCGAGGCTGAAACTGACGCCGCGCACCGCCGCCTCGTCGGCGCCGGGATAGCGCAGCGACAGATTGCGGACGTCGAGAATGGGATCGCTGGTTGTCATCACCTCACCTCTTCATCATCTGTTTCGGGTCAAGCGCGTCGCGCAGCCCGTCGCCCAGCAGGTTGAACGCAAGGCTCACCGACAGGATCGCGAGGCCGGGGAAGGTCACCAGCCACCAGCTGTCGATCATGTAGCGCCGGCCGGTGGCGATCATCGCGCCCCATTCCGGCATCGGCGGCTGCGCCCCGAGGCCAAGGAAGCCGAGCCCCGCCGCCGTCAGGATCACCGTCGCCATGTTCAGCGTCAGGCGGATCAGCACCGAGGGCAGGCACATGGGCACGATGCTCTTCCAGATAATCCGCGCCGGGCTGGCGCCCTGCAGCCGCGCCGCCGCGATGTAATCGGCACTGCGGAAGGTCATGGTCTCGGCCCGCGCCAGCCGTGCGATCGGCGGCCAGGCGGTCAGCGAGATGGCGATGATCGCGTTGTTGAGGCTTGGCCCCAGCGCCGCGACAAAGGCCAGCGACAGGATCAGCGAGGGGAACGACAGGAAGATGTCGGTCACCCGCATCAGCACCACGTCGGTCTTGCCGCCGAAGTAGCCCGCCACCGTGCCCACCAGCAGGCCCAGCGGCCCGACGACGATGGTCACCAGAAAGATGATCGTCAGGGTGATGCGCGCGCCGTGAACCAGCCGCGAGAAGATGTCGCGCCCCAGTTCGTCGGTGCCGAAGAGATGCGCGGCGTCGGGCGGTGCCAGCGTGTTGGTCAGATCCTGCAAATACGGATCATGCGTGGCGATGAGCGGCGCGAAGAGCGCGGTGAGGATCAGCGCCGCCAGCACCAGCAGGCCGAAAGCCGAGGTCGGGGTCTTGGCAAGGAAGCGCACAATGTTCCCGGCGGCGATCAGCGATTGCGGCATCCGGCGGCGGGTCTTGGCCGCGGGAGTGGTCTCGGACATGGTCATCGGGTCCTCGGATCGAAGATGCGGTACAGCAGATCGGACAGAATATTCAGTGCGATGAAGATCACGCCGACGATCAGCACGCAGGTCATCACCGCATTCATGTCGCCGATCAGCAGGTTGGAGGTCAGGTATTGGCCAAAACCGGGCCAGGCGAAGACCGTCTCGATCAGCACCGCGCCTTCCAGAAGCGCGCCATAGGCCAGCGCCACGATGGTCACCAGCTGCACGCGGATGTTGCCGAAGGCATGGCGCCAGACGGTCTGGCGGCGGCTCAGGCCCTTCACCCGCGCGGTGGTCACATATTCCTGCCCAAGCTGGTCGAGCATGAAGCTGCGGGTCATCCGGGTGATATAGGCCGACGACGAATACCCCAGCAAAGAGGCCGGCAGCACGATGTGGTTGAGCGCCGAGCGGAACACCTCCCATTCCCCGGCGATGGCGCTGTCGATCAGCAGGAAGTTGGTCCTCTCCGGCACGAGACCGATGTAGAACTGGCTCATCCGCCCCGAGCCGCCGACCCAGCCAAGCCCGGCGTAAAAGATCAGAAGCCCGATCATCCCGGTCCAGAAGATCGGCATCGAATGGCCCATCAGGCTGAAAACGCGGATCAACTGGTCCTGCCAGCGGTCCTTCTTTACCGCCGCCATCACGCCAAGCGGAACGCCGACCCCGGCGCCAAAGAGAATGGCAAAGGTCGCCAGCTCGATGGTGGCGGGCAGCACGTGGAGGATGTCTTGCAGCACGGGCTGCCCGGTGCGGATCGAGGTGCCGAAGTCAAAAGTCGCCACATCGCGCAGATAGACAATGAACTGCTCCCACATCGGCCGGTCGAGGCCAAGCTGGCGATAGACCGTCTCATAAACCTCGCGCGTCGCGTCCTCGCCGACAATGGCGCGAACCGGATCGGCGGGCATGATGCGCCCGATCACGAATGTCAGGATCAGCAGGCCAAACAGGGTGACAAGTATCGATCCCCCCTGCCCTGCCAGCGCCGCCCATCGGCGGCGGGTGTCGTAGGTCATGCCAGCTCCTCCTCCTTGATCCGGCACAGGGCGTCGGACGCCCGTATGATGTGCGACAAACCTGTTATACAGGATGGCGCTTGTCAAGCTCGGTGACGCCGAGCGAACGCCCGCCGCCCAAGAAACTCCGTGGACTCGGTGCTGGCGCGGCCCGAACCCACGCCGAAGTGATCAGCCCGACCTCGCTGCGCTGCCGCGGGCCACCGCACATGATCGGCCAGTGATTTCCCGTTGTCCTCCGAACCGCCGGACTGCGGGCTTTGGATTGGACGACGCGGGTCCGGTTCGCGCCGCCCCGCCATCAGGGGGGAACGCCCATTGTTCCCGGCAGGCGGCTGTGGCTATGTCGCGCCATGCGTATCCTGCTTGTCGAAGATCACGAGGACTTTGCCGCCACCGTCGCCGAGCGGCTGCGCCGCGACGGCCATAGCGTCGACATCGAGGCCGACGGCAGCCGAGCTGCGGCGCTGCTGGACCACAAGGAGTTCGATCTCGTGCTGCTCGACGTGAACCTGCCCGGACGCAGCGGCTTTGAGATCCTGCGCGGGCTGCGGCTCGCGGGCGACGACACCCCCGTGCTCGTTCTCACCGCCCGCAGCGAGGTGGATGACCGCATCCTCGGGCTCGACACCGGGGCCGATGACTTTCTGGTCAAGCCGGTGGACCTTGGCGAACTGGCAGCGCGCTGCAGGATGCTTGGTCGCCGCCGCGCCGGGCGGGCGCAGAACATCGTGACCTGCGGCGGCTTTACCTACGACCGTGGCGCGCGCCGGACGACCTTCGAAGGCCGGGACATCATCCTGCCAGCGCGCGAGCTTCAGTTGCTGGAAATCTTCCTCGACCATCTCGGCAAGGTGCTGACCAAGGAAGAGGTGGCGCACCGGCTCTACACCTTCGACGAAGCGCCCAATCTCAATTCCATCGAACAGTTCGTCGCACGGCTCCGGCGCAAGCTGGAGGGAACGCCGCTTCGGCTACAGACCTTCCGCGGCCTCGGCTACATGGCGCGGCTCGATGATGACGCCTGAAACCGGCGCGGCGCGCGGCTCTCTGTCGCGCCGTCTGTTCCGCCTGCTCTGCGCGGGTGTCGGCGCGATGTACCTTCTGCTGCTGGCGCTGTCATATGCCGAGAGCGGGCTGCGCGCGGACCAGACCTACGACCGGCTGCTGCGCAGCGCGGCGCTTGCGATGCTGGAGCGGGTGCAGATGCGCCCGGATGACGCGGGCCGCCCGCAGGTCTGGCTCGACATGCCGGCTGCGGCCTTTGACACATTGGCCTTCGCCTCCGACGACCGGGTCTTCTACCGCGTGCGCAGCAGCACCGGAGAGGACATGACCGGTGATCCGCGCCTGCCGCTGCCCGAGGGGCCGGTGTCAGCCGACCCCCAAATGCGCACGGCGGAATGGTCGGGCGAGCCGGTCCGCTTTCTGGTGCAATCGCGGCCCCTGATGACCGAGCGCGGCGAGATATGGGTGACCTTGCAGCTTGGTCAGACACGCCTCGCACGCAACGCCGACGCGCTGCAGTCCTTTGGCTGGAGCGCTCTGACGTTGACCGCCGTGGCGCTGCTCTGCCTCGCGCTGGTGCCACTGGCGGCACGCCGGGCGCTGGCCCCGCTGCGCGACCTCAGCGGAGATCTGGGCGTGCGGGCTCCGGACAATCTCGCGCCGATCGAGGCGCCGTCCCCGAGGGAAGTGTCAGGGCTGATCACCGCGCTCAACGGGTTCATGTCCCGGCTCGCCGCGATGCACCGGCGCAGTGAGGGCTTCATCGCCGATGTGGCGCACCAGATGCGCACCGGGATCAACGCCATGGACGCCGAGCTTCAGATGGCCAGCGACGAAGAGACACCGGCAGCCGCCCGCGCGCGCCTTGCGCGGGCGCAATCGGCGCGGACGATGCGGCTGACCAACCAGCTTTTGTCGCATGCCATGGTGATCCACCGGGCCGACGCGCAACCGGCGCAGGCGCTCGACCCGCGTGCGCTGGTGCGCGAGGTGCTGGTCGACGTGCTGGCCGCGCCGCGCTTCGCCACTATGGAGATGTCTTTCGAGGACAGGCTGCCGGAGCCCGCGCCTTTGATCGCGGGGGATCCGGTCAGCCTGCGCGAGGCCCTGCGCAACCTGCTGGAAAACGCCGCCCAGCACGCGGGCGATACGGCCTCGGTGATCGTCTCTCTGGCGCCGGCAGCCAACGACCGGGTCGCGCTGAGCATGGCCGACGATGGCCCCGGACTGGCCGAGGCAGAGCGCCGACAGGTGCTCGAGCGCTTCCGCGCGCAGGGCCCGACCGGAGGCTCTGGCCTCGGGCTCGCGAGCGTCGCCGAGGTCGCAAAGGCACATGCCGCGGATCTGAGCATGGCCGAAGCGGCGACCGGCGGGCTGTCGGTGACGTTAACCCTGCCCATCATGCCAGATGACCGGCAGGCCGCGCCCTCACGGCGGCAGACTTTGCTTGGCATCGCCGCCGCGCCACTGGCGTTTGCCACCGCGCTGCCCGGCCCAGCCCGCGCCGCGCCGCCGCTGATCATCTGGTCGGCCACCGACGCCGAGATCATGGCGCCGGTTCTGGCCGCCTTCCGCGACGCACATCCGGGCATCCCGCTGCGCTACCGCGATTTCGACACGCAAGCGCTCTACCGCGCCACACGCGATGCAGGCACAGGCAGCGAGCGGCCGGATGTGGTGATCAGTCCGGCGCTCGACCTTCAGGTGCAACTGGTCAACCTTGGTCTGGCGCAGCGCCTTGACGCCATTCCCGCCCCTGCGGACCCGCGCATCGTCTGGCGCAACGAATTGTTCGGCTTCACCCTCTAGCCGGAGGTGATCGTGCTGAACCGGGCGGCGTTTGCCACGCTGCCGCGTCCGCGAAGCCATGCAGCGCTCGCCGATCTGATCCGCGACAATGCCGGTGTCTTCGCGGGCCGGCTCGGCGCCTATGACATCCGCCGCTCGGGCATCGGCTATCTGCTGGCGGCGCAATCGGCGGCGCTGGGGCCCGACTACACCCGCCTCACAGAGATCATGGGCCAGACCGGAACGCAGCTGCACCGGTCCACCGCAAGCATGGTGCGCGCGGTCGCCAGCAGCGAGTTGCTGCTGGCAACGGGCGTTCTGGGATCCTATGCGCAGGCCCTCGTGTCCGGCGACCCGCGGGCGGAGATCCTGCTCCTGAACGACTACAATCTTGCCGTGCCGCGTACGGCCTTCGTCACGCGGACCGCGGCCCAGCCACAGGCCGGGGCCACGTTTGTCCGGTTCCTGCTCTCCTCCGCCGGTCAGGGCGCGCTGGAGCGGGCGCCGGGGCTCGCACCGCTTGCGGGTCCCGATTGGCTGGACGCCAGCCAGCGCGACAGCCTTGTGACCCTGCACCCCGGGCCCGGCATGCTGTTGTGGCAGGACCGGATGAAGCGCGATGCGTTCCTTGCGGATTGGGCGCGGTCCATCACGCGGTGAGCCGCAAAATACAACCCCAAGAGGATATTTCTGACCCCCTGCTGACCGCGGCCTGACCTCAGCCTGACCAACCCGCCGCAACCCGGCGCGCGCTATGGACATTGGGGCGCACCAACCGCCAGTCCTCCCCCCGGTATCCAATGGTATCCTGAGGAGGAGAAGGTATGCTCGCATTCGCTGGACTTGTTATCGTCGTGGCCGTGGTCGCGCTGCTGCTGTCACGCCGCGCCTCGCCCATTGTGGCGCTGACGCTGGTACCGCTGGTCGGCCCCCTGCTCGCCGGGTTCGGCCCCGCCGAGATCAGCGAGTTCTTCCAGACCGGCATCGGGCGGGTCATGCAGGTGGCGACGATGTTCGTCTTCGCCATCGTCTTCTTCGGGGTGATGCAGGACACCGGGCTGTTCCGACCGATCATCAACGGGCTGATCCGGCTGACCGGCGGCAACGTGGTCTATGTGGCGATCGGCACGGCGCTGATCGGGGTCTGCGCGCATCTCGACGGCGCTGGCGCGACCACCTTTCTGCTCACCGTTCCGGCGCTGCTGCCGCTCTACGCGCGCCTCGGGATGAGCCGCTACCTTATGCTCATGCTGCTCGCAACCGGCGCGGGCATGGCCAATATGCTGCCCTGGGCCGGTCCCATTGGCCGCGCCGCCGCGGTGACGGGACTTGAAGTCACCGATCTGTGGCGCCCGCTGATCCCGGTGCAGCTGGCCGGCCTCGCGCTCTTGCTGGTGATCGCGGCGCTCTACGGCCTGCGCGAGAAGAAGCGCATCGCTGCGGCGGGCTCTGCCGAAGCGGCGATGGCAGCCGCCGACGGCACCAACCTTGAAGACGCGCACCACAGCCGCACCGAACTGGGTGTCTTTGAAGACGGGCACGAGCTTTCGGACCATGAGGCCGGGCTGCTGCGCCCGAAGCTGCTCTGGGTCAACGCCGCGATCTTCCTGAGCGTGATCGCGACGCTGGTCAGCGGCGTGCTTCCGGCGGCCTATGTCTTCATGATCGGGCTTGGGGTTCTGATGATCATCAACTACCCCGACGTGTCGATGCAGATGGACCGCATCCGCGCGCATGCGGATTCGGAGCTGCTGATGGGTGCGATCATCCTCGCCGCAGGCAGCTTTCTGGGCATCGTCGACGGCAGCGGCATGCTGCGCGCCATGGCCGAAGCCTTGGTCGGCGTGCTGCCCGACGGTGCGGTCGGAGCCCTGCACCTGCTGCTGGGTCTTGTGGCGCTGCCGATCGAGCTGATCCTTTCGACCGATGCCTATTACTTCGGGCTTCTGCCCATCGTGCTGCAGATCACCGAGCCAGCGGGCGTGGACGCCGCCTCGACCGTGCACGCGCTGGTCATCGGCAACATCGTGGGCACCTTCATCAGCCCGTTCTCGCCCGCGATGTGGCTGGCGCTGGGGCTCGCGCGCGCCGAGATCGGTCGCCACATCCGCTATTCGATCCTTACCATGTGGGTCTACTCGCTGATCCTGATGGGCGTGGGCTACCTGCTGGGCCTCTACTGATCGCAGCGGCCTCGGCCAGAGATGTCGGCGCCGAAATCGACGGCAGAAACGCCCTAAGTCTCTCTGGCACGGGTCTTATTCAAAGACCGAAACGCTGCCGACGCGGCAGTTTTGCCTGCGGCAACGGTCATAGGGCGTTTCAACAGGCTTGCTTTCTGCTATCATTGCGGTCGCCGTGTTCCGGATTTTTCGCACGGCCCGCGCCTTTGGGTGGCCTTAGCTTGGGGTCTCTTGGGGGGCGGAGACGACCTTTTTCATTTATTCCATTTTAAGGAAATCCGATGACGCACCCTTTGGTTTCGGTAGTCATGCCTTGCTATAACTCCGAACAGCACCTTGCCGAGGCGATCACCAGTGTCACGTCCCAGTCTTACCAGAACATCGAGTTCATAATCCTGAATGACGGTTCCAAGGACAGCACCCCAGAGATCATTCAGTCCTTCGCGGCAAAAGACCCCCGCATTCGCTTTCATGACCTGAAAGAGAACGGCGGGTTGATCAACGCTTCGAACACCCTGCTTCAACTGGCGACCGGCGAATATATCGCGCGGATGGACAGCGACGACATCAGCCTTCCCGACCGCATCGCACGGCAAGTCGAATACATGCAGGCCAACCCTCACAAGGTCGCCTGCGGAACCGCGGTCGAGCAATTCGGCAACGGCGAAGGCCTCAGGGTGGCCAGAAAGTCGGACGACAACGAGGTGCTCTTGTTCATGTCCGTGCGCAACTGTCCGCTCTGGAACCCGTCCTCGATGATCCGCCGGTCGGTCGTCGCCGACAACAACCTGCGCTACGACAAGGATTATCCTGTCGCCGAAGATTCCAAATTCTGGTTCGATGTGTCGATGTTCGGAGAACTGGGTAACCTGCCAGACCCTTTGGTCAGATACCGCCGATCCGACTCGCAGGCATCGCGCTCTCAGATCACCCAGATGAAAGAAAGCGCCGGAAGATTGAGAATGGATATCTTTAAATATACCCTTGAAAAGTACCAGATCGACTTGCGAGCCGCTGGTGACACGCTGGAGAAGATCCCGAACAGCAAAGATGCGCTGTATTCATTCCTAAAGTTTATAGCCCTGACCTATCCGAGCGCCTCGCGCGTGACGAAGATCAAATTGATCATGGCCTCCACGCTGGATCCAAAGCGCAAGATGAAACTCACGGCGCAAGCTTTGAAGGCGTGATCTGTATCGAAGTGGGAAACGCCTTAGGCGCGGGCGATCGTGCCACCAAGAGCGCGTCTCGGCACGCCGCGCCGCGCGCGGCGATGGTGGGCTGAACGAGGCAGCTTTCGCCTATGAGCGGGGCCCTTTCCTGCGTCTGGTCGCTGTCGAATGCGCTAAATATGGTCGGTTCTCGAATGCGCCGGTCCGATGTTAAAGCCTTGTGAATAGGTGAAAAACGCCGATGCACCCAACCTCGGAACAGGTCACCGCCGCCACCAAGATGAACGCCAAAGCAGAGCTGCATGAAACCTGTGCGCTGCGCCTCCTGACACTCTTCCGCGGTTGCGCTGCCACCGAGAACTCCTATGATTCTTATGATTCCTACGCGTACTTTTGAATTTTAATCTTACTATCTTATTGCCCTTGCCTTTCTTACCTTGGGATTTTTTAAATGGCATTTTCACCCGGCAAGGCCACAAAAAAGAACTTGTTTTGGGCCTACCTGTCCTTTGCGCTGACGAAAGGTCTTAACTTCGTCGCCGTAATTATAGTTACACGGTATGTCGCTCCGGCAGAGTTTGGCCTTATGGCAATCTGCCTTGCGATCATGGGGTATTTTGACATCATTTCGCGGTTCGGCCTTGGCGCCGCGCTGATTTCCACGCAAGAAAAGCAGGAGGAAACCGCCAACGCGGTGTTCGTCTGCGCGCTGCTCACCTCAAGCCTCATGGCATTTTTGATGTGGCAGGGGGCCGGCGCGCTGGCGGGTGTCTTCGATGCGCCGGACCTCGCGCCCCTGCTCACGGCGATCGCCATAACCTTGATCATCCGCGCCTCGAGCATGGTGCATTTCTCTTTGCTGCTGCGCGAGCTGGGGTTTCGAAAGAAGATGATCCCGGACGTCACCCAGGGTGTGTCCAAGGGCTTGATCTCTATCGGGCTCGCGATTGCCGGATATGGCGTCTGGGCTTTGATCCTCGGCTACGTCGCGGGCACCATCGTGGCGTCGATCACCTTGTTCATCATTCGCCCCTGGCGCCCGACATCCTGGCCAGACTTTGCATCAATGAAACACGTGATGCGCTACGGGTCGTATCTGATCGGCGCCGAAACCATCAGCGCGACCTCTCGGGTCTTGGACAATCTGCTGGTTGGCAAGTTCCTCGGGCCGGCGGCGCTGGGGATTTACGCGATCTCGTTCCGCATCCCGGAATTGGCGATCAAGACGTTCACCTCGGTGGCCGGAACCGTGCTGCATCCTGTGATGTCGCGGATTCAGGTCGATACCGAAGAACTCTCCCGCTTCTTTTACCAAGCCCTGAGCTATTGCGCGCTGCTGGTGTTTGGCGTCGGCACGGCCATCGCCGTGCTCGCGGGGCCGATGGTGCATGTGCTCTACACCGAAGACTGGTACGGGATGGTCGAGCCGATGCGGTTCATCGCGCTGAGCTTCGCGGTGAGCGTGATCAACATGTTGCCCGGCGTACTGCTGAAGACGGTCGGCCGCACCGATCTGATGTTCCGCGTCTCATTGATCAACCTTCCGTTCATCGCGCTGTTTCTTGGCGTGGCCCTTCCCTTCGGGATCACCGCCGTGGCGGCCGCGCAGTTCCTGCTGGCCTTCGTGCCCTTCTGGCCGATGTATCTTGCGATGAAGCGGGTGATCGATGTGTCGCTGCCCAAGGTCTTCGACGCGCTGCGTCCGGCCTTGATCTGCTCGGGTGCCGCCTCGCTGGCCGCCGCTCTGGTACTGCAGGTCCACACCGGATCAGAGCTGCTGCGGTTGCTGGCCGGCATGGCCGCCTTCTCGGCGGTGTACCTGATCGCCCTGCGGGTGCAGGCTCCAGAGGCCTTCACCGCGGGCACGCGCTTTCTGCGCCACCGGCTGAAGTTCAGTTTTGGAAAGAAGGTCGAGACGTAGGTCAGCGCCGATCGGCAGTCTGTCTGGATCGTTGCAGCACGCGGTCTCCGGGCGGGAAGCCTCCGTGGCCTGCTGCCCCTCAGCCGCCGGGCCAGCAGGCCACGGAGGCGGGGTTTGCCACTTTCGCGACGCTGCCGCTTCTCCTGTGCTTTGGAGCCGCGGCGACGGCGGGCGCGAGGGGGGCCGCACGCGCCGATGAAAGCGCCGAAGGCGCGGGCCGCTGGCTGCGCCCTCATCGAGATGTCCCCGCCTTGGCGGCCAGCGCCGCCTTGGCGATCAGGGGCGAACGCGGCGTGAACCGAACCGCGTCAAAAAGCCTGCCCTGCCCCGCTGGCATCGCGCAGCAGCAAAGCGGCCCAAGCGCACCCCATGACAGGCGCGCGCTTGGGCCGAATGTCCAGCGCCCCCTCAGAGGGCCACGCTTACATGGTGACGGCGGCGGGATCCTCCCACAGAAGCTGGGGCGCAAAGCGCGGGCGCGCGAAGACGAAATTGTAGAACGTGTCCCCGACAACCAAGCGACTGAGATCGAAGGGCGCCCCATAGTCCGTGTGGGTTTCGACGAGGATCAGGCGCTCGTTGTTCACCAGCGTCGGGATCTTCGGCTTCAACTCCAGCAGGTCCGAAAGCTCCATCGGCAGGAAGATGCCCTTGGTGTGCGACCAGTCGATCACCAGATCTTCGGTCACCGGATCCTGCCGCACCACGGTGACCCGCAAGGAATAGAGACTTTCGGATTTGGTCAGAAAGGCCAGAGAGGCGACCATCCCATCGAGGTATTCCGAGGTGATCGCATCGGTCTCCCGCGCCAGCGCGTCAGAGATCGCATAGGCCGCCTTGCTGTTGAGATCCTTGAAGCGGAACGCATCGTGCAGCGCGAAGGTCGCCGTGAGAACACCGAAGATCAGCGGGGCAAAGATCAGCATCTCCAGCGACATGCTGCCGTCCGTCGTGCCTGCAAAGCGGCGCAGGCGGGCCTTGAGAAATGTCAGCATGGGATCACCGGGGCTCCTGCACGAACATGGCGCGCGCCACCAATTGCGCGTATCCGTTCTGGTCCATGGAAAGATTGCGCGCGAGCTTGGTGGTCGGGAACAGCGGCTTGTACTTGAAGCAGGCGCGCATCATCATCAGTTCGTTGTCGAGACCCGGCTCGAACTGCCGCGACGGTCTCGGCTCTTCTTCGGCGTTGATGCAGTCGGCCCCCTCGGGCAGCCCGACGAAGCTGGTCGGCTCGACCACCTTCATCTCCAGCATCATGTTGGCCTCGCAGTTGCGCGACACCGACATGCCTGAACAGATGTTCGACTTGATCTGCTGATAATTGAGCTCGATGCCGGTGTTCAGCCGGATGTCGCGCACCGACACCGCCACGGACCGTTCCAGCAGCGCGCGTTTGAGATTGATCACGCCAAGTTCGACAGACGCCCCCAGCACGACCAGAAGAAAAGGCGTATAGAGCACCATTTCGACCGTGCCGGAGCCGTCATCATCGCGCCAGAACCGCCGCAGGCCGTTCAAGAAACGCGCGCTCATTGAATCAGCCTCAGGTTGTTGATCTGGCGGGCGATCATGTCGAACGCGCCGTAGAGATCGTCGCCGGTGACATGGAAGGCGTGGCTGACCGAGGAGGCGCAGGCGCGCATATCGGCGGCGGCGGCCTCGGTTGTCTCGAAGGCGATGGTGAACACCGTCACCCCGTTTTCCTTGGCCAGCGCGCATTGCTGCATCAGGTGCGAGACATTCGCGTCCTGCGCCGACAGCATGTAGGACGCGTCGCTGCCCTGATCCTGCAGCACCACCTCGCCGTTGATCGTCGCGTCGGGATCGGTGGGGCGGAACTGTTCGGTGGTCTCGCCGTCGGTCATCAGCACGATGTACTTCTCGGTTTCGGCATCGCTCCAGTCGATCGGGCGGTCCTGAAAGCGGCTGTCGACCAGCCCTTCGGAGATCAGGTAGTTGACGCTGTCGCGGTTCGCCGGATCGAGAAATGCGAGCGCGTATTTCATCGCGTAGTGCAGCCCGGTGCCGTCGTGCATCCGCATGTTGGCGATGAAGTCGGTCAGCGCGTCGACGTCGTGCTGGAAGTATTGCACCGCCGTATCCTCGTCAGGGCACCAGCCCCAGTCCATCACCTCGCCGTCGATCGGCCAGTAGTGGAAGTGCGGGATGAAGTCGCTCGACAGCGGCAGCGCGGTGGTGGCAAATTCGTCAGCATAGATCTCCAGACAGGAAGACGGCATGTTGACGTATTGCGTCTCTTCCGCCACCGGCGTTTCCGGGTAGAGCGCTGCCCAGACGTCAAAGTCGATCTGACTGTAAAGGTAGGTCTCTCCGGGGATCCGGCCGGTGTTCTTGGTCGGGCCGAGGTCGGACTGCGAGCCGTTCTCATCGCCCGCCACCTGATAATAAATGCCGCTTTCGCGTCCGCCTTTGATCGAGGCGCCCAGAAACTGGCTGATGTCGTAAAGATCGGTATCCTCTGCCATCACAAAGGCCACGGCCCCGCGATAGAAGTCGTCAGCATCGCGCGGGGCGTTTTCGGGAAAACCCTCGATCTTATGCGCCACATCGTAGATCTGATCGCCGTCGGTGTCGAAATACATCACGAAGTTCGAGATCGCCTGCGGCAGCGGATCGAAGTAGTCCTCCGTTCCCGTGGTCTCCTCCTCGGGGTCCTCGGTCTCGGGGATGACGGGGCGACGGCCCAGCACGTGGTCAAACAGCTTATCGCCCGGGTTCACGCCCCCGGCGAAGGGCACGACGTTGAGCGTGGTCACCCCGTAGCTGTCCTCGGCCACGACCTTTTCCACAAACTCCTGCGCCGCGGCCTTGGTCCGCTCGATCCGGTTGTTGAACCGCATCGAGCCCGACACATCCAACGCCAGCGAGATCTCGACATTCGACACCCGCTCGTCGGCCACCGAGACGAAATCGGCGTTGAGCGTGTCGATGCCGGACATCCGCATAAAGAAGGTGGGCAGCCCCGCAGAGCCGGTCACCGAGACGGTGCGCGAGTTTGCCGCCTGCGTGACTGTAACCTCGTGCAGCGTGTCCGAAAGCCCGGCCACGGCCAGGTAATCTTCGACAACTTCCTGCGGCGAGCGCTCCTGATCGAGATCAGCCGCCGCGAGCGCCGCGCTGTCCATCACGTTCTGAACGTGCGCGCGGTTTTCCTCGTAATGCATGACATCAATTGCAGCCCCCATCATCAAAAGGGTGGTCAGCACAATAACGACCGAAAGCACGGTACCGGTACCGCTTTCGGAAAGACTGAATTTCTTTAGAAATCTATGTAGCGTCATCATTCTGGTCACCTCGATAACCTGTGGCGCATAGGTTAATTCCAATTGAGGCGATTTTGTGAACTCCCAACATGTATTTGCAGAGCATCTTTAGGGACGCGGAAAATCCATGTTTTCAAGGCGCAATCCACTGCTTCGCGAGCACATTAGCGAGATTTCGTAAACAAAGCGCTCGGTGAATTGCAATTATGACGCTAGGTCATCAATTAGAATCAGTTGGTTAACGACTCATTAACTTCTGCCGGTCAGCGCAATTAGAACCGCCTGTCAGTCCTGCCCGAAGCGCCGGCGCATTTCCAATTTCCACCACCCAATTTCGGCACTCTCGAGCGCGGCGATGATAGCGTTAGCAGTGGGCGCGCCGTCATCTCGAATTGTCGCAAAATACCTGCCGCGAAAATCGTTGTTCGCGCGGCGCTCCAACGCCGCCGGCTCCGCCGCACCCGCGGTCCGAAGATAAAGACTTCCGTGCCCGTGTGGGCAAAGGTCTCGCTCTGAGCCTCGAGCACCGTGAAAGCTGCGGCCACGCTGCGCCCGAGGTTTGTTGGCAAAACTGAAACAATAGAAAACAAAGAGCTTCCCGGCCCAGCAAGTATATTTACAGACTCATAAGGATTGTGGTTTGCTGCCTGCATGACCCCCGCAGGGGCGCAAGATTTTGAACATCGCGGGCGCATCCGCTCACGGCCAATTCTGGGCCAATTTCCGGCCCGCCGCAACGGACACCGTATTTCTTCTGACAGCGGCCCTGCACCTTAAATTAATGATTTCAAATGATTTCTGTGAGGTAATATGAAGTATGTTGTTGTGGGTGTTGCCGCCGTGTCGCTCTTGTCGGCCTGTGGCGGAGGTGGAAGCGGTTCTGGAAGTTCCACCGATATTTCCGATCTCGTATCTTTTGTGGAAGACGGCTCTGCCGATGGCACCTATGCCGCCAGCGGCATGGGCGTTTCGACGCGCTACGTCACCAATGCCGACGGCACGGTGACCTCGGTCGACACGCCGGTCTCGGACAGCGACATCGACGCCGCGCTGACCTTCGAGGACGGCGAGCTTGAAGCGGTCAGCATCGAGACCCCGGACGGCCCGTTGAACTTTTCGCGCAATGCTGGCGACACGTTCATCGTGCAGCAGGGCGCGATCACCGTGGTCAGCGCAGATGGCGACCGGATGATCGTCGCCGCCGATCCGTTCCAGCAGGACTATGAATACCAGAGCTATGGCACATGGCAGACCGGGCTCACCGGCACCACGCGGCTGGCCGGCGCCGGTTCGATCGGCGCACGCACCAGCGCCAGCCAGATGCCCAGCTCCGGCAGCGCCAGCTATTACGGCGACAGCACCGGGCAGGTGTTCACCGATGGCGATGTGGCGGTGACCACCTCCTATATCGCCGTCGACACCGACTTCGACACCGTCGAGGTCTATAGCTCCGACACGATCACCGCCGACCCGGTCAGCGGCGCGATCACCGGCGACCGGCCCGATCTGGACTTCTACGCCGAGGGCAGCGTCGCGGGCACCGGCTTTGGCGCGACCATCGACACCGGCACGTTGACCGGCACGGTCGACGGCCAGTTCTACGGCCCGGATGCGGCCGAGGTGGGCGGCACCTTCTCGGGCAGCACCGCCGACAGCACCTATATCGGCGCGTTCGGCGCCATCCAGTGACCATGGCCCACAACGGCCCTCACGATGCGGCGGGCCGGGCATTGGCCCGCCGCATCGAAACGCCCCGCCCGCAGCGCGCCGCCGTGCTGGCGCTTTGTGCGCTCGTTGGCATGGGGCTCCCCCCCGGCGCAGCATGGGCGCAAGACATTGACGCCCCTGCTTCCCCCTCCCCTGCCCCCGCCCCTGCACAGATCGAGGCCAGCTTCCAGCAGGCCATGGCCAGCCGCGACCCCGAAGCCGCGGTACGGCTGCTGCGGCGCATTCTGGCGCAGGACCCCGGTCTGGTGCGGGTGCGTCTGGAACTGGCGCGCGCGCTGTTCGAGGCCGGGCAATACACGCAGTCGCGCGAACAGTTCCGCATCGTGCTCTCCAGCCCCGACCTGCCGCCGCAGGTGCGTCAGAACGTGCTGCGCTTCCTGCGCGCCATCGACGAGAAACGCGGCTGGCGCAGCGAATACAGCATCGGGCTGCGCGCCCCGCGCGGCGCCGGGCGCAGCTACGAGACCGACGAACTGACTTTCGACTTCGGTCAAGGCCCCCTGCCCTTCGAGATGAACCGCCCCGACCCGCCGCAGACCGGGCTGGCGCTGAGCGGCGCGCTGCGCCGGCAATGGCCGCTCGAGGCGCGCATGGGCGGCGCCACGCTCACCGGCTACCTGCAGGGCGTCGGCGAAATTTATGAGACCGACGGCGATATCTTCGACGAGGCCAGCGCCGAGCTTGCCGCCGGCCTGCAGTTCACATGGCCGCGCAGCACCGCCTATCTCGAACTGCTGGCGGGCACCGATTACGACGCCTGGGAGATGACCGAAGAGCGCATCGGCCTCGGGGCCGGGATCAGCTGGCGCAGTGCCTCGGGTCTGACCACCGCGCTCGAGGCGGAACTGATGGATGTCACCCTTGGCGGATTCGAGGGCGAGGACGTCACCCGCGCCAGCGCCAGCGCCACGGTGATCAAACCGCTGCGCGGGCGGGCGCAGATCGCCGCCAGCCTGTCGCTGCAGCACCAGCAGGCGTGGCGCGACGACCTGTCATACGATTACGCCGAACTGCGCCTTGGCGGGCGCACAGAGATCGGCGGCGGCTTCCTGCTGGAGCCCTCGGTCTACGCGCTGGCCTTCGAGCAGGTCGAGGCCGGGCCGGGGTTTTCCGACACCCGCTCCGAACGCGAATATGGGCTGGAGCTGCGCATCGACAAGACGGACACCTTCCTCTTTGGCCGCCTCACCCCCTATGTCGAGATCGAAGCGGCGCGGCGGAGCAGTTCGATCGACGCTTTCGGCTATCGCGAACTGCGCATCGGCGCCGGGCTGACCAGCGCCTTCTAAGCGCCGGCCCCCTGCCCTGCCCCACCATCAGTGCCCCGCTTGCGGCTCAGACGCTTTCCGCCTGCGACCGCAGCCAGCCGCCCATGCCGCGCAGCCGCTCTTCGGCGGCGGTGCCAAAGCCGATGGCATGCAGATAGTCGCGCACCAGCCCGGTGCCCGGATCGACGGCCACCGGCACCCCGGCCTGCTCCAGCGCCTCGGCATAGGCCGCGCCGCTGTCGCGCAGCGGGTCATGTTCGGCCAGCGCCACATAGGTCGGCGGCAGCCCGGCGTGCGACGGCGCCAGAAGCGGTGCCAGTTGCGGATCGCGCGTGCGCTGGCTGAGGTCGGGGCAATATTGCTCCTGCGCCGCCAGCAACTGGTCGAGCGTCCACAGCGGCCCCTCGCGGTTGACCTGCGCCGAGGGCCGCGAGGTGTCGAAATCGCAGATCGGATAGATCAGCAACTGCGCCGCCAGCGGCGCCCCCGCGTCGCGGCACCGCAGCGCGCTCACCGCCGCGAGATTGCCGCCCGCGCCGTCGCCGCCGATCGCCAGCTTGTCCGGGTCGAGCCCCAGCATCTCGTGCTGCGCCCGCGCCCAGTCGATCACCGCGCCGATCTGCTGCAGCGCCGCGGGATAGGGCGCCTCGGGGGCCAGCGCGTAATCCGCCGAGATCACCAGATAGCCCGACAGCGCCGCCAGCCGCGCGGTGATGTTCCAATGCGTCTCGGGGCTGCCCTGCCGCCACGCGCCGCCATGCAGGTAGATCAGCGCCGGCAGCGGCTCGGGGCCCTCGGGGCGGAACAGCCGCACGCGCACCGGGTCGCTGCCGCTGTCGATCCAATGCTCTTCGTCGGTCTCGATGCCCTCGGGGCTGGGCAGCCGCAATGACCGCGCCACCGACTCGAAATGCAGCCGCCGCGTGGCGGCATCGCCCTCGGCCGGCAGGCTGGCCCATGTGGCATCCCATGTTTCGCGAAAGCGGTAGATGTCGGGATGGATCACCCGCGTCTCGGCGATCGGCTTCGACGAGGCTTCCTCCACCGACAGCCCCGGCTTCATCACGAACCGCAGCATCATGTCGCCGACGTGGCGGCGCAGCTGCTGCTGGCCCTTGGGGGTGAACAGATCATCGCCGAACAGGCTGGAGAAGGTCGCGCGGTTCGACACGTTGAACACCGCCAGCGCCGAAATGTGCCAGTGCAGTTCCAGCGCGGTCAGCCCGCGACGGAACAGCCCCGCCGCGCAGCCGCGCTGGTAGATCTCGTCCAGCAGGCGGATCGCCGAGATATTCTGCCCCGCCATGTCGCCATCGCTTTGCATGTGGCGCGCGTCGTGGATGTTCTCGACCATCACCAGCCGGACGAAATCGCGGTCCTCCGCGTGGTGATCGAAGGTGAACTCCGCCAGCCGCCGCAGCGCCTCCACCGGGTGCAGGCTGGCCAGTTCCAGCTCGTCCTCGGCGTGGCGTACCCGCGCATAAGCGTCCTGCAGAACCGCGCGGTAGAGCCCTTCCTTGTCGCCAAAGTAGTAATAGATCATCCGCTTCGAGGTCTCGGTGCGGGCCGCGATCTCGTCGATCTTCGCGCCGGTCAGCCCGTTGGCCACGAAAGCCTCGCGCGCCACTTTGAGGATATTGGCGCGCACCGCCTCGGGGTTCTGCTTCCAGTTGCGGCGTGCCGGGCTTTCGCCACTCGGCGTGGGCTCGCGTTTCGTCACGCTGGCGTCCTCCATCAAATGTACTCCAATCGAAAATCTCTGGCGGGCGCGCCGAACCTGTGCGTCCTGCCGGGCCGAAAAGCGCCCGGTGTCTTGCACCCCGCCGATGTCTGGCCCTGCTGCGTCCGTGCAGGCCTTTTGAACAAGCAATTGCGGTGGCTTCTGAATGTGCCCGGCGGAAAAACCGCGAGATGGTAAAATGAAAATATTGAACGAATCTGTACAAATTGTGGTCTACACCAGCGCGAAGGTCCAGAGGACCGGCACCGGCGGCTTGCGAGCCGTTGAAACACGGCCCCCTCGAAGCGCGCGCGCCGCGCGATCACCCGAAGCGCCCTGCCTTAAACTATAGCTGAAAATCCGGCAGGCAACGAGACGCTGTTGGAATTGCGACAGCCGCGTACAAAGCAGCCCCCCAATAACTTGTGCCCCGCCGAAAGCTGCCTAAGCTCGCAGATGTGGTTAATGACATGTGTGGTTATTGAAAGGTGTTACATGCTCGCGTCTCAGCTTTCTCGCTTGGCAACGGAATACACTTTTGAGCGCGCGAAGCCGTTCAGTGGATCATCCTTCGGCGACTTCGTTCGCCACGACATCGCGATCGAGGCCAAAAAGCTTCTTACGTTCTGGCCCTTTGATCTGAAGGTTACAGCCAGCGTCGGCCGAGGTCTTTGGGCGTCCGTACCGTGGCTTGGCTTTTTTGACCCGCTAATCACCGAAAGCGCCACAAAAGGGTTCTACGTGGTCTATTTGATCAACCCCGACGCGCAGAAATTCACCCTCTCAATGAACCAAGGCACGACGTCGATCTACAATGACTTTGGCCAAGCCCGCGGGCGCGAGGTGCTCAAGCGAAGAGCGCGAGACATGGCTGATCGCGTCCCGGAGTTCGCAAAGCAATTCTCTGAAGCTCCGATTGACCTGGGCTCTGACGCTGATCTGCCGGCCGGTTATGAAGCAGGGCATGCGTTCGGAAAAACGTATCAGATGCCGTAATGGGGCTCGCCAAGGAACACCGCCGTAGTGACTTGCTGAACGGTTGGCGTTGAAGTGTCGTTGCCCCTGGCACGCAAG
>NZ_JBSWYX010000027.1:0-62722 GCF_056161345.1 Salipiger sp. ABF4_146
ACGACCGCTGCCCACAAGCCTTCTTCTCAGCAATCGCACTCGCTGCGACCGTAATCTTCTGGCTTTGAAGGAGAACGAGTCCTGAGCCTAGTGCATGGTTGTAGCTTTTCTCAGCCACTCTTCCGTCGGCTTTCTGCGCTAGGCGGATCCGCGTTTCGATCAGAGAGATCAGATCGCGGAGCTCATTCGCGAACGTCTTCTGCGTCCTACAAGCGGTGAAGCTGCCGGACCACCAGATCGACGCAAATAGCTTCCGAACAATTGCCGCAGCTTCCTGCGGGCTCGGAGCCGCAGACAGCGCCATGCGCACGCGCCTCTGTCGCGCGGCGTCTCCCTTCATGAATTCGAAAAGAAGCTCTGCCAATACGTCCGAACAGGTTCTTTCTGTTGAGGGCTTTCCGGGCCATGCGCGCTCCACCCTTCCAGCGTCAGTGCTAGCGCCCATGACACCGGGAAAAAATCACTGTACAGGCGGCACCTGCCCTGCATTATCGACGTCGGCACACGGCGCCCTTCGCCGTTCCCCAGACATGCCGGGTGCCCGGCACTTCGATGCCCGACACCTCTCGCGACCCAGTTTCATGCAGCAAGACACGCTCGTTCGACCTGAGTACCTTTTGCGCGGTCGCGACCGGCACCGAACGCAGGAGCCATATGTGCGATAAATTTCATTATTAATAATTATTTACAAATCCACTCACCAAACGAGAACAGTCGTCAGCTTGAGAGAAAACAGCGGAAGAGAGAACACAGGCGCATTGCTTGGCGCTGGGCACAGTCAACAGCCGCTCGCTCATAACTCTCAATAATAACGATGATTTTGTCCGCCCGACACGACCGGAGAACGTTTCCTATCGGGCAGGTGGCGGAGAGGAAGGGATTCGAACCCTCGAGACGGTTCCCCGCCTACACACTTTCCAGGCGTGCGCCTTCGACCACTCGGCCACCTCTCCGCGGACCGCTTTACCGGAAAGTCTGGGCCGGGTGCAAGGGGCGGTTTGCCAAAAAATTGAGCCCCGGCGCAAAACCGGGGCTCGATCGTTGTTCAAGCAAAGAGCGCGGGCAAATACGGCCGCCCAACGACCTCACATGTTGGGATAATTCGGGCCATCTCCCCCCTGCGGCACCGTCCAGTTGATGTTCTGCGAAGGGTCCTTGATGTCGCATGTCTTGCAGTGCACGCAGTTCTGGAAGTTGATGACGAACTCGGTCTTGCCGTCCTTCTCGACAAACTCGTAAACCCCCGCCGGACAGTAGCGCTGCGACGGACCGGCGTATTTCGGCAGGTTGTCGAGCAGCGGCACGCGCCGATCCTTCAGCTTTAGATGCGCGGGCTGGCTTTCTTCATGGTTGGTGAACGAGAAGCTGACGTTGGTCAGCCGGTCGAAGCTAAGCTTGCCGTCTGGCTTGGGATAGTCGATCGGCTGGTGCGCCGCGGCGCTCTCGGTCGCCTCGGCATCGCTCTTGTTGTGCTTGACCGTGCCGAACAGCGAGAACCCGAAGCTGTTGGTCCACATGTCGAGGCCGCCGAGCGCCAGCGAGCCCGCAAGCCCGGTCTTCGACCACAGCGGCTTGACGTTGCGCACCTTCCACAGATCCTTCCCGATGGCACCCTCGCGCACCTCGGTCTCATAGGCGGTCAACTCGTCCGACGCGCGGCCTGCCTTGATCGCCTCATGCGCCGCATCGGCCGCGGCGATACCCGAGAGCATGGCGTTATGGTTGCCCTTGATGCGCGGCACGTTGACCATGCCCACCGAGCAGCCGAGCAGCGCCACGCCCGGGGCGACCATCTTCGGCATCGACTGATAGCCCCCCTCGGAGATCGCCCGCGCGCCATAGGCGACGCGCTTCCCGCCCTCGAGCAGCTCGGCCACATGCGGGTGATGCTTGAAGCGCTGGAATTCCATGTAGGGGAACAGGTGCGGGTTGCGGTAGTTCAGGTGCACCACGAAGCCGACGTAGACCTGATTGTTGTCGAGGTGGTAGATGAAGGCGCCGCCCCCGGCATTGCCGCCCAGCGGCCAGCCCATGGTGTGCTCAACCCGGCCTTGCTGATGCTTGGCGGGATCGATCTCCCAGATCTCTTTCATGCCAAGGCCGAACTTCTGCGGGCACTTGCCTTCCGACAGGTTGTACTTCTCGATCACTTCCTTCGACAGCGAGCCACGCACGCCTTCGGATAGGAAGACATATTTGCCGTGCAGCTCCATGCCCGGCTCGTAGCCCGGCCCGGGGTTGCCGTCGGCATCCTTGCCGAACTCGCCGGCGACGACGCCCTTGATCTCGCCGCTTTCGCCGAACACCAGCTCCGAACATGCCATGCCGGGGAAGATCTCGACGCCCAGACCCTCGGCCTGCTCGGCCATCCAGCGGCAGACATTGCCCATCGAGACGATGTAATTGCCCTCGTTCGACATGAACTTCGGCATCGGCCAATGCGGGATGCTGACCTTGCCGGCCTCGCCCAGAAGGTAGAATTTGTCCTGCGTCACCGGCACGTTGAGCGGCGCGCCCTTGTCTTTCCAGTCGGGGATCAGCGCATCCAGACCGCACGGGTCGAGCACCGCACCCGACAGGATGTGCGCCCCAACCTCGGAGCCTTTCTCGAGGACCACCACATCGAGGTCGGCATCGAGTTGCTTGAGCCGAATTGCCGCAGAGAGGCCAGCCGGGCCTGCCCCTACGATCACCACGTCATATTCCATCGACTCGCGCTCGATCTCGGCCATAGGGGCCCTCCGTTGGCTGTTGGCTATATTTATCTTGCCGATTGGCGTAGCGCGGCGGCGCAGCACAGGTCAATCGAAACGCGGCATAAAAGGTACCTGACGCGACCTTCGGAAAATAATAGTTGTGCGGGCAAAAACGCCGCCCAGTGGCGCACCGCCCACGGCAGCACCCTGCCCGACAGCCCCGGCGAAGCGCAGCGCGCCCTTGCCAAAGCCGGGGACAATCCCCACTCTTGCCAGAACTGACCACTCATGGTTTTAGACGGCAAACGCAAAAGGGCCGGAGAGCGGCCCTCGGGACAGTTCCGGAAAGACTCTATGGAAAAGATACTGATGACCCGCGCGGGCTTCACCGCGCTCGAGACCGAATTGAAAACGCTCAAGTCCGTTGAGCGCCCGGCCATCATCAAGGCCATCGCCGAAGCGCGCGAGCACGGCGACCTGTCGGAGAACGCCGAATACCACTCTGCGCGCGAGAAGCAGAGCTTCATCGAAGGGCGGATCAAGGAGATCGAAAGCGTGATGTCGCTCTCAGAGGTGATCGATCCCTCGAAGCTGACCGGCGCGATCAAGTTCGGCGCCACCGTCACCGTCGTCGACGAAGACACCGACGAAGAGAAGACTTGGCAGATCGTCGGCGAATATGAGGCCAACATCGAAAAGGGACTGCTGAACATCAAATCGCCCATCGCCCGCGCCCTGATCGGCAAGGAAGAAGGCGACAGCGTCGAGGTGCGCACACCCGGCGGCGAGAAGAGCTACGAGATCCTGACGATCGCGTACAAGTAACACCCAAAGGTAAGGGTCGCGCCGCATCATGGCAGACAGCAACGACAGCCGCTCGGCGCCCATCGGCGTCTACGACCGCGAGGAAAAGCGCGGCATGACCGGGATCGAGGTCGCCGCGCTCGGCTTCAGCGTCTTATGGTTGCTGATCTCCGGCGGCTATGTGTTCGGCGGCGGGGAGACCATCGGCGCGGGCGGGTTGCGGTTCCTGCTGGTGGTCATGGTCGTCTTCCTGCCCATCGCGATGATCTGGGTGGCGGCGATGGCCATGCGGGCCAGCCGCATCATGCGCGAGGAAAGCGCGCGTCTGCAGACGGCCATCGAGGCGATCCGCAAATCCTATCTGACGCAGGCGCAGACCGGTCGCAACGATCCTTCGGCCAGCACGCTGGCCCGCAAGCTCGATGACGTGGCCGCGGCGCAGCGCAAGATCGAGACGACCCTTGCCATGCTGGGGTCCACCCGCGCCGCGCAGGCGGCGGTGCAGGCGCAAAGCGCGCCGGTTGCCACACCAGAGCCGGTCGCCCACGACGACCAGCCGGCGCTGTCGCTGGGCACCCCCGCCGAGGAGTTGGAGCCACCGCTGGCCAATGCCGACTTCATCCGCGCGCTCAACTTCCCCGACACGGCCGAGGACCTTGAAGGCTTCGCCGCGCTGCGCCGCGCCCTGAAGGACCGGCAGTCCGCGCAGCTGATTCAGGCCTCGCAGGACGTTCTGACCCTGCTGTCGCAGGACGGCATCTACATGGATGACCTGCAGCCCGACATGGCCCGCCCCGAGGTCTGGCGCGCCTTTGCCAAGGGCACACGCGGGCGCGAAGTGGCGGCGCTTGGCGGCGTGCGCGACCGGGCCTCGCTGGCACTGAGCTCGGGCCGCATGAAGCAAGATGCGATCTTCAAGGACGTCGCGCATCACTTCCTGCGCCTCTACGACCGCGCCTTCGTGCGCTTCGAAGAGCAGGCCAGCGACGCCGAGATCACCGAACTGGCCAACACCCGCACCGCCCGCGCCTTCATGCTGCTGGGCCGTGTCGCGGGGGCTTTCGACTAAGCCGCGCCCTGCCGATTGCATCTTCGGAGAAGCCTCGCTACGGCTTGCCCGGTTGACGGGAGGCAAGGCATCGCATGGCAGGTTCGGACACGAGGTCATACTATTGGCAGGGCGTACGCGCGGGCCTGCCCTTCCTGCTGGTCATCGGCCCTTTCGCAACCCTGTTCGGTGTTCTGGCGACCGAGGCCGGGCTGAACCTGTTCGACACGCTGTCATTCTCGGTCGTGGTGATTGCCGGGGCGGCGCAGTTCGTTTCGCTGCAGATGCTGAACGATCACGTGCCGGCGCTGATCGTGCTGGCCTCGGCGCTGGCCGTAAACCTGCGAATGGCGATGTACTCCGCTGCGATCACCCCGCATCTGGGCGCGCTGCCGCTGTGGAAACGCGCGCTCTGCGCCTATTTCCTCGTCGATCAGACCTACGCATCTTCGGCGCTGCAATTCGAGCGTGCGCCCGAGATGACCCTGCCGCAGAAGTTCGCCTTCTTCATGGGAACGATGACCCCGATCTGCCCGCCGTGGTACATCTTCACCCTGATCGGCGCTTGGGTCGGCGAAGCCATTCCCGCCGATTTCGGTCTCGATTTCGCGCTGCCCATCGCCTTTCTGGCGATGATCGCCCCGGCCCTGCGCACCGGCGCGCATGTGGTCGCGGCGCTGGTGGCGACCTTGAGCACGCTGCTGCTGGCGTGGATGCCCTATAACCTCGGGGTGCTCGTCGCCGCGGCGCTCGGGATGATGGCCGGAGCCGAGACCGAACGGAGGGTTCAGCAATGATCGAACGCGCAGATCTCTGGCTGGTGATCCTCGGATTGGGGCTGGGCAGCTTCGCGCTGCGCTTCCTGTTCCTCGGGCTCGTCGGCGACCGCCCCCTGCCCGCGTGGCTGACGCGCCACCTGCGCTACACCGCCGTGGCGATGATGCCCGCGCTGGTGGCGCCGCTGGTGGTCTGGCCCGCCGCGACGGACGGACAGCCCGACCCGGCCCGCCTGATTGCGGCGCTCGTCACGCTTGGCGTCGGGCTGGCCAGTAAGAACGTGATCCTCGCCATTCTCAGCGGCGCCGCCGCGCTGGTGCTCGGCGGCTACTGGCTGGGCTGACCGACCTGGTCGCCGGTTCAGTTCTCTGCGGCCCGCTCGAAGGCGGCAATCGCAAGCGTCTTGTCGTCGGCATCCTGCTCGCGCAGCACCTGCTCGGTGACCCCCGGCATCTCGGCCAGATCGTCGGCGAGGTTGTTGGGGAACCACGTGCGGCCAACCCCTTGGAACCCCGGCAACTGGCTTAGCACCTTAGACGTCGCCACCGTGCATTGCGTCTGCGACACGGGACCGTGCGCCTGCACCATCTTCAGCGCCTGCTCGGCCACCTCAGGCGGCACCTCGACGCGCTGGATGCGCACCCGGTAGGTCTCGCGCGCGTGGGCGCGGGCGTAGAAGCGTTCGACCTCGGGGGTGACGCCATAGAGCACGTCGTCCACCTCGGGCACATTGCGCGCCCGCACCGACCCCGCTGGATCGAAGATCACCCGCTGCGACGGCGCACTGATCATCAGGCTGGAATGCGCCCCGGCATTCGAGCGGTTGTTGATCATCGTATAAAGCGTCAGCGCGGGCGGGCCGTCGTCGACATAGCGTGCGGCGGCCACCTCTTCTGGCGTTGCATTTGGATAGCGCATGGCCGGCGTGCTGCAGCCTGCGAGCGCAAGCGCTGCAAGACCGGCCAGAAACGTGGCGCGATAGAACATGAAAGCCGACCCTTTCCGGTCAGCGGGCGGCCTCCTCCGCCGCCCGAACGTGACTGACGTCGTGACTGATGTCTCCTCCCGGAAGCGCGCGGCTCAGGAGTTGAAGATCGCCAGGAAAAGCAGCACCGCGATGATCACATAGACCATGCGGATGGTGAACTTGATGAAGCCGTGAAAGGTCTTCTCTTGTTCGGTGATGTCCATGCTGCCGGGCTTGTAGTCTGCCATGTGTCCGTCCTGTCTCCATCCCCAACGGGCGTTTCTTCTCCGCTCAGAGGCTTAGCGGATTCTGCGCAAGCTGTCACCTGTTGTTGAGCCGCGCGTGACCCCGGTCAGCCGCGCGCGGCCTGCCACAGCCACGCACCGTCCGCGCCTTCCGTCCGGGTCGCCCGACCCTGCAGGTAAAGATGCTGGCAATGCGCCATCGCCTCGACAATGGCGAGCCCGTATTCGGCATCGCCGATGGTGCGCTTGAAGAGCGGCGCAAAGCACCCGCCGGCGCTCTTCGGGGTATCGAGAAACTCTTCCAGACGCTCGAGCGCGCCGTGGTGGTTGTCGATGAGTTGACGCAGGCGGAAAGGCAGCCCGGTGAACGGTAGCTTGTGCCCGCCCAGCACGTAATGATCATCGCGCGCCATCTTTGCCAGTCGCTCGCAGGACTCCAGCCAATCGCCCACCGGATCGGCCTCCGGCTCGGTGGCATAGACGCCGAGGTTGGAACTGATCGTCGAAAGCACCTGATCACCCGCCAAGACAAGCGCGTCGTCCTTCGACCAGAACGTCGCATGCTCTGGCGCATGGCCATTGCCGATATGCACCTGCCAGTCGCGCCCGCCCATGCGCAGGGCGTCGCCCTGCTGCAACCGAGTGAAGCCCAGAGGCATCGGCCAGACGCAATCGGCAAAGTTGAACGGCCGCTCCTCGCGCCGCCGTTCCAGCACCCGCGGCTCCATCCCGCAGCGCTGCCAATAGGCGATCTGCTCGGGCGGCGGAGCCTCCTGCGCATCAAGCTGCAGCATGCGCGCGAACAACCACGCGGTGCGCGTGGTCAGCAGTTCCGCGCCCTGCTGCTGAAACCAGCCCGCCAGCCCCATGTGGTCGGGGTGGTGATGGGTGACCACCACCCGCCGCACAGGCTTGCCCGCCAGCGGACCGGCCAGCAGCTTTTCCCAGATGCCCCGCGCGCGCCCCGAATTGAGACCGGTGTCGATCAGCGTCCAGCCATCGCCGTCATCGAGCGCATAGCAATTCACATGATCGAGCTTCATCGGCAGCGGCAGGCGCAGCCACAGAACGCCCTCGGCGATCTCGGTGGCCTCGCCCCATCCGGGCGGCGTATCGTGCGGGTAGTGCAATCCGGGCTTCATCAGGCGGCTAGATCCTCGGCAGTGATGGCCATCAGGTCGGCATCCGCCGCACCGACCTCGGCCAACAGGCCGACATGCTCGGGCAGAAGCCTCGTGATGTAGAACCGCGCAAGCCGTGCATGCGCGCCCGCCGGGTCTGCCATGGCTGCGCAAAGATGGAAATGCCCCCCGAGCACGCGGGCAAAGGCGCGCAGATACGGCACCGCCACGCCAAAGCGCTCGGGCATAGGGCGCGCGGCCAGCGCCTCGGTGGCCTCGCGCAAGCTCTCGGCGGCCTGCCAGACCGCCTCGGCCAGATCGGGCATCTCGGCCTTCGCCGCCTCGGATTGCGCCTCGATTTCGTCCAGCAGCCGCGCCGCCGCCTCACCGCCGTCCATCAGCTTGCGCCCTACGAGGTCCATCGCCTGAATGCCATTGGTGCCTTCGTAGATCGCCGTGACCCGCACGTCGCGGTAGTATTGCGCCGCGCCACTTTCCTCGACATAGCCCATGCCGCCCCAGACCTGCACCCCGGCCTGCGCCGAGGCGATGCCGACGTCGGTGCCGAAGGCCTTGGCGATCGGCGTCAGGAAGGCGGCGCGCGCCGCCCAGTCCGCCTCGCCCGTCGCCGCCGCCATATCGAGCGCCACCGCGCAGCTTAGCGCAATCGACCGCGCCGCCAGCACGTCGGCCTTCACCCCCGCCAGCATGCGCCGCACATCGGCATGGCCGACGATGGTGCCCTCGGGCGTGCGGCCCTGTTTGCGCTCCATCGCGTAGCTCAACGCGTGCTGATAGGCACCCTCCGCCGCCCCCACGCCCTCGCAACCGACGCCGAGCCGGGCATTGTTCATCATGGTGAACATGGCTCGCATGCCGCCGCCCTCCTCGCCGATCATCCAGCCGCGCGCACCCTCAAAGCTCATCACGCAGGTCGGCGAGCCGTGCAGCCCCATCTTGTGCTCAAGGCTGACCACCCGCAGATCGTTGGCCACCCCCGGCGCGCCGCTGGCGTCGGGGATGTATTTCGGCACCAGAAAGAGGCTGATGCCCTTGGTGCCCGGCGCCGCATCGGGCAGGCGCGCCAACACGAGATGACAGACGTTGCCGGTGAAATCGCAATCGCCCCACGAGATGAAAATCTTCTGGCCGGTGATCGCATAGGTGCCGTCGCCATTGGGCACCGCCTTGCTAGACAGCGCGCCGACGTCCGAGCCCGCCTGCGGCTCGGTCAGGTTCATCGTGCCCGACCATTCGCCGGAAATCAGCTTGGGCAGGTAGAGCGCCTTGATCTCCTCGCTGGCGTGATGCTCCAGCGCCTCGATCTGACCTTGCGTCAGCAGCGGGTTGAGATGCAGCGCAAGGCAGGCGCCCGACATCATCTCGTTGACCGCCGAAGCAACGGTCAGCGGCAGCCCCATGCCGCCATGCTCCGCCGGACCGGCCACGGCCACCCAGCCGCCCTCGGCGATCGCCTTGTAGCCCGCTGCAAAGCCCGGCGTGGAGCGCAGCACGCCGTTTTCCAGCACCGCGCCCTGCAGATCGCCGGCGCGGTTGAGCGGCGCCAGCACCTCGTCGCAAATCCGTCCCGCTTCGCCCAGCACCGCCGCGACCATGTCGGGGGTGGCTTCGGCATGGCGCTCCGTCGCGCTCACCGCATCAAAGCCCACCACCTTGTCGAGCAAAAAGGTAAATTCGGCGACAGGCGCGCGATAGGCCATGGCAATTCCTCCGATCCCGGTTGGCAAGTCGGATCCCCTCGGCTAGGGAGGATCCCACGATTTCGGTGCGACCCTAAGACCATGGCTCGCCGCCGACCAAATAGAACGCAGCGTCACGGATAGCCCGATGCCCGACACTTCCACCCTGCGCCTGCCCGCCGATAAGGCCGGGATCGACCGCGCCGCCGAGTTGCTGCGCGCGGGTGACCTTGTCGCCTTTCCGACCGAAACGGTCTACGGGCTTGGTGCGGACGCGCGCAACGACGCGGCGGTGGCGGGGATCTACGAAGCCAAGGGGCGGCCCAGCTTCAATCCGCTGATCGTGCATGTGCCCAGCATCGAACACGCCAAGGAGCTGGTGGAATGGTCGGGCACCGCCGACAACGTCGCCCGCGCCTTCTGGCCCGGACCGCTGACGCTGGTGCTGCCGATCCGCTGGGATGCGGGCATCTCCGACCGGGTCACCGCCGGGCTGAACACGCTGGCGGTGCGCCTGCCGGCAGCCCCACTGGCGCGCGAGCTGTTGACCGCCTTCGGTGGCCCGCTGGCCGGTCCTTCGGCCAATCGCTCGGGGCGGATCAGCCCCACCACTGCCGACCACGTGCTCTCCAGCCTCGACGGGCGCATCGCCGCGGTCTTGGATGGCGGCCCCTGCACCGTCGGGCTGGAAAGCACCATCCTCGGGCTTTCCGGACGCCCCACCCTGCTGCGCCCCGGCGGGATCAGCGCCGAACAGCTTTCCGAGGCGCTTGGCCATCCGGTGATGCGGCGACAGGACAGCGAGGCGATCTCGGCCCCCGGGCAGACCGCATCGCACTACGCCCCGAACGCGCGCATGCGGCTCAACGCCGCCGAATGGCGCGAGGGCGAGGCCCGGCTCGGCTTTGGCGACATGGAGTGCGATCTGAACCTCTCGCCGAGCGGTGATCTTGAGGAGGCGGCGGCCAATCTCTTTGCGCATCTGCACCGGCTCGACGAAAGCGGCGCCACGATCATCGCCGTGGCCCCGGTGCCCCATTTCGGCGCCGGTGTGGCGATCAACGACCGCCTCAGCCGCGCCGCCGCACCGCGCTGAGCGCCACCGCTTCATTGTTCCGAAAATACGCGGGCCCCGCGGTCGCGCGCGCACTGCATCCGGCAAGACGCACACCACCTCCGGCGGGCGTATTTGGAGAACAATGAAAACGGCGCGGGCGCGCTCAGGCCCGACCGCCCTCGCCGGAGAGCGACAGCGCCGGGATGCCCAGCACGTCAAGCGCCGCGCTCCACTTGCCGGAATCGGGCGTGGTGAAGACCAGCTCGCGGCTCGCCGGGCAGACCAGCCAGGCGTTTTCGGCCAGCTCGCCCTCAAGCTGGCCCGGCCCCCAGCCAGCATAGCCCAGCATCGCCATCCAGTCGCGGGGCCCATCGCCGCGGGCGATATGTTCGAGCACATCCAGCGTGCCGGTCATATAGATCGCGTCATCGACCTGCAGCGTGGTCAGTTCAGAGCGGTAGTCGGCGCTGTGCAGGACGAAGCCCCGGCCCATTTCGACCGGTCCGCCAAAATGCACCGGCTGGCTGCCGGCGCCGGGTTCGGCATCGATGCCCAGCTGTTCAAAAAGCCCCTCGAGGGTCACATCGGCCGAGGGTTTGTTGAGGATCAGCCCCATCGCCCCTTCGTCGGAATGGGCACAAAGATAGATCACCGCGTGTTCGAAACGCTCGTCCCCCATGCCGGGCATGGCAATCAGGACAGAGCCGGTCAGATCGGTGGCGCCGGAGGCGGTCTCGCTGTGCGTCATGGGATCCTTTCTGCAGTCTGCCCGCCGAGTGTGACCGCCCCGCAGTGTCGGCGCAAGCACACAAGCGGGCACAATTGCCACGGTCTCGCTTCAATGTGACTTGGCAGGAGCGCTCAGAGCCTCCATTTGAAATGCATGATCCAGAATGCTTTCAGAGCTGTCACCCTTGGTTGCACGCTGGCGATGTCCGGCGTCATCGCCACCGCCGCTGCCTCGATGGAGCCGGTCACCGCCGAGCTGCGGCCCGGCTGGCGCCTGCCCAACGGCGATCACATGGCGGCGCTGCACCTGACGCTGGCACCGGGGTGGAAGACCTATTGGCGCGCCCCGGGCGATGCCGGCATTCCCCCGGTCTTCGACTGGAGCCGATCAGACAATGTGGCGGACGTCGCCGCGCTGTGGCCAACGCCGCATGTGTTCCGCCAGTCCGGTGCGCGCTCGGTCGGCTACAAGGACGAGCTTGTGCTGCCGCTGCGCGTGGCGGCGACGGGCGGGCCGGTGACGCTGGAGGCCAACATGATGATCGGGGTCTGCAGCGACATCTGCGTGCCGCAGACGCTGCACGTCCGCGCCACTCTGCCCGACAGCAAGAGCGTCGATCCAGTGATTGCCGCGGCGCTGGCAGAGGCCCCTTTCAGCGCCCAAGAAGCGCGCGTCGGCGCGGTGCGCTGCGCGATCAGCCCGGCGAAGAAAGGCGGGATGCTGCTGAGAACCGAGATCGACATGCCCTCTGCCGGCGGCCAAGAGGAACTCGTCGTCGAGGCCGGTCAGCCCGAGATTTGGGCCTCCGAGCCGAAAACCCGTCGCGAGGGAGCCACTCTGGTCAGCAAGACCAAGCTGATGCACATGGAGGGCAAGGCGTTTGCGCTCGATCGCTCGAAGCTGCGGATCACCGTGCTTGGCAAGCAGCACGCGGTGGACATTCACGGCTGCTCGTCCTGAGCGCACCCCTGCCCGCTGTGGTCGCTCAACTCGTGCGGTGGCGGCGTAGCTTGCTGCCCAGCGTGACCAGCCAGATCAGCCCCAGTGCCAGCGCCACCCCGGCGATGAACAGCGCAAAGCCCGCCACCACCGGCGGCAGCGCGGCGACCGGCCCGATCGCCAGCCCCGGAAGCAGTGCGCCGGTCAGCGCCACAATGCCCATGGTCGCGCCCAGCCACGCCAGCACCAGCCCAAGCAACCCCAGCATCAGCACCCGCACGCGCCGATGCCGGTGCCGCGCCCCGCGGCGGAAGGCGGCAATCCGGCGTCCGATGTCGTGCTGCGCCGCCAGCAGCGCCGGCACCACGAGCAGCACCAGCAGCATGCCAAACCCCAGCCCGTAGACCAGCGTGATCACCGTCGGCTTGAGGAACTGCGCGTCAGAACTGCGCTCATAGAGCAGCGGCGCAAGGCCCAGCACCGTGGTTGCCGTGGTCAGGAACACCGGGCGCAGCCGGTCCGCTGCGCCGTCGATGATCGCCTGAAACATGCCGCGGTCGGGGGCGTATTCGTCAATCTGCGTCACCAGAACGATGGAATCGTTGATGATGATGCCGGTCATGCCCAGCAGGCCGACCACGGTGAACATCGACAGCGGCACGTCCCAAAGCGCATGCCCGTAGATCGTGCCGACAAGGCCGAAGGGGATCACCGCCATCACGACCAGCGGGCGCGTCCAGCTGGCGAACACCCACGCCAGAACAAGGTAGATGCCCAGCAGCACCAGAACCAGCCCGGTGCCGGCGTCAGAAAGGAAGTTGCGCTCGTCCTCGGCCATGCCCGCGGTGCGGAACTCCACCTGCCGCTCGGCGGCGATGGCGGGCAGGATGTCCTCCTGCAGCGCCTGCAGGATGTCGGCGGCGCGCTCTGGATCGTCCTCTGAAATATCGCCGTTGACCGAGATGGTGCGCAGCCCGTTCTCGCGGCGCACCGTGGAAAAGCCGCTCTGGCGGTCCACCCGTACGATATCGGCCAGCTGCACATAGGCACCCTCGGGCGTGCGGATCTGCGTGCGCTGCAGGAAGTCGGCGGTCTGTTCGCGCTCCGGCAGCTCGACCCGGATCTCGGCGCTGCGCGGGCCCACCGGAAAAGTCGCCGCCTCAAGCCCGCCGATGCGCCCGCGCAGCACCCGGCCCAGATCATCCACCGTCAGACCCAGCGCCTGCCCCTGCGGGGTCAGCTCCAGCACCAGTTCGTCCTTGTCGTACGACAGATTGTCCTCGACCGCCGACACCTCGGGAAAGCGCAGCACGGCTTGCTTGAGATCCTCGGCGGCGGCCTTCAGCACCGCGGCATCGGCGCCGTAGAACTGCACGTCGAGCGCATCGCCCCCCGGCCCCGAGCGCCAGCCGCGGAAGCTGATCACCTCGACCATGGGCATCGCCGCCACCCGCTCCTGCAACTCGCCGACGAACTGGTAGCTGGAATAGGGCCGCAGGTCCGGCTCGATCAGTTCGATCGAGATGGCGCCCAGTTGATCCGCCTCCTTGTTCTCGGCCTCGGCCAGCGGCCGACCGGAGTTGCCGCCGATCTCGGCGATCACGTAGTCGAGCGGGTTGCGGCCATAGCGCTCTTCATACTCGCGCCCGAGCGCCTCGGTGGCGCGCTGCATCTCGCGCATTTGCGCCAGCGTGTCGGCCCGCGTCGCCCCCGGTGCCATGGCGAAATTGCCGCTGACAGAGGGCCGCTCGGGCGAATTGAAGAAGCGCCAGACCACGTCGCCGCGGATAAAGCTTGCCGCCTGCGCCGCCAGCAGCAGCACCGCCAGCGCCAGCACCACGTAGCGCGCGGTGATCACCCCCGCCATGAAAGGCCGGAACAGGCGTTCGCGCACCCAGCGGAAGCCCCGGTTCACCATGCGCGAGGGCCAGTCGTACCAATGATGCTCGGTCGATTTGGCGATGGCATGCGCCATGTGATTGGGCAGAATCAGGAAGCACTCGATCAAACTGGCGATCAGCACCACGATCACCGTGAACGGGATGTCGGCGATCATCTCGCCGAAGCGCCCGCCGATGGCGGTGAGCCCGAAGAAGGCGATGACCGTGGTCAGCGTCGAGCTGAACACCGGCAGCGCCATGCGCCGCGCCGCGGTCTCCGCCGCCTCCACCGGGGGCAGCCCCTTGCGGTGCAGGTGGTCGGCGTGCTCGCCCACCACGATGGCATCATCCACAACGATGCCCAGCGTGATGATCAGCGCGAACAGCGAGATCATATTAAGCGTCAGCCCCGAGGCATACATCAGCGCCAGCGCCGCAAGCATCGCAGTCGGGATCCCCGCCGCCACCCAAAGGGCGGTGCGGGCGTTGAGGAAGAGGAACAGCAGCCCCACCACCAGCACGAGCCCCGTCAGGCCGTTGCCCAGCAGCAGATCGAGCCGATTGGTGATCGCCTCTGCACGGGTGCGGATCAGCTCGATCGTCGTGCCCTCAGGCAGCACCGGCTGAAATTCCTGCGCGACCTCGGCCACGGTCTGCTGGATGTCGATGGCATCGCCGTCGGCAGAGCGGTCGACCCGCACCGAGATCGCCGGGTTGTCGCCGACGAAATAGGCGCGTTCGCGGTCGATCCCCTCTTCGCGCAGACGCGCCACATCACCGATGGTCAGCTTGGTGCCGTCCGGCTGTGAGCGCAGCACGATGGCGGCAATGTCGCGCAGCGCGCGTTTCTCGACCCCGGCCCGCACGCGGGCGTTGGCCCCGGTCACATCCCCGGCGGGTGCGGCGTCCACCTCGGCGGCGATCGCCTCTGAGATCTGCTGCATGGTCACATCGTACCCCAGCAGATTGGCCGTCGGCACCTCGACGATGATCTGCGGCGCGGCGACGCCGCGGATGGTGGTGCGCGTGACGCCCTCGGCAAACAGGCGCACGACGAACTCGTCGGCAAAGCGCCCCAGTTGGTCCACCGCCACCGGCCCCGAGACCACAACATCGGTCACCCGGTCGCGCCAACCGCCGGAGGTGACGCGCGGATCATCTGCCTCTTCGGGAAGGTTATCGACGCTGTCCACGGCGGTCTGCACATCGTCCAGTGCCTTGGCCATGTTGTAGTTCGGCTCGAACTCCAGCTCGATCCGCGCCGAACCCTCGCGCGAACGGCTCTCGGTGGCCACCACCCCCTCGACCGCCAGTAGCGTTGGTTCGAGCAGCTGTACGATGGCGTTGTCGACGTCTTGCGCCCCGGCGCCATCCCAGTTGACCCTCACGTCGATCTCGTCTTCCACTACGTCCGGGAAATACTGCGCCCGCATGTTGGGCACTGCCAGAAGGCCCGCACCCAGAAGGATCACCAGAAGCAGGTTGGCCACAGTGCGGTGGCGGGTGAAATAGCTCAGCAGGCCGCTGGCGGATCCGGGGATATGGCGCATGGGCTCAGCCTCCCATCCGCGCTTCAAGCCGTTCGATCACCTGCGCCGGCACCTTGGGCTCCGACAGTTGCGCCAGCAACCGCTGCTTGGCGTCCGCGGGCATGCCATTGCTGCCCTCGATAAAGGCGACAAGCTGGGCGCGGCGCTCGGCGCTAAGCTCCAGCATCGCCGCCTCGGTGGCGGCATCCGGTGCGCCCGGCCCGCCCGCCGACGCCTCGGCGTTGAGCGCACGCACCTTGATCCCCGCGCCCAGCAGCGGCGTACGCTCAGAGACGACGAGCCGCCCGTCGAGGGCCGCGGCCCGCACGATGACCTCATCCCCCTGCCGCCGCAAAAGCTCCACCGGCACCGCCTCGAGCCGCGCGTCGGCGTCGATCACCAGCACATCGCCATCCGCCCCCAGCGCTGTCGCGGGCAGGCGCACCACCTGCTCCAGCGCGGGTTCGGCGATCTTCACGGTGACAAAATCGCCGGGCTTGAAGCCGCGCGGAGCCTCCAGCGACGCAAACAGCAGACGCCCGGTCTGCCCCTCGCCCACGGCCGCGCCCTCGCGGGTGAGCGTGCCCGCGCTACTAACCGAAGCGCCATAGAAGTCGAGCGTCACCGTCACCGGCAGTTCGCGCGGGCGATCCGAAGCGTTGAGCAATTGCAGATACTGCTGGGTGGAAACCCGGAACGCCACCTCCAGCGCTTGCGGGTCAATCAGCGTGGCCAACTGTTCGTTGGCCGAGACCCGGCGTCCGGCGACAACAGAAACATCTTCGAGTTGGGCATCGAACCCGGCGCGGATCTCGGTCTCGTCGAGCCGCCGCTGCGCCTCGTCGAGCGCGATGCGTGCCCGCGCGAGCGCCGTGGCGCTCTGGTTGACCCGCGCCTCGGCCAGTGCCAGCGCCTGTCGCCGGGTGACCACCGCCTGCCGCGCCGAAGAGGCCGACAGTTCGGCCTCTTCCACCAGCGCCGAGGTGCCGACACCGCGCGACTGCAGATCGGTTTGCCGCTGATAGGCGCGCTGCCGCAGCGCGGCCTGTTCATCGGCCGCCGCCAGAGCATCCTTTTCCAGCTCAACCGCACGGATTGCCTCGCGCCGCTCGGCTTCGGCATCCTCTAAAGCGCTCTGCGCACGCTCCAGCTCCGCTTGCGAGTCCGCCGGGTCGATCCGCGCCAACAGCGTGCCCGCCGCAACGCGCCCGCCCTCGACAAACTCCGGCGCAAGATCGATCAGCGTACCGCCCACGGCTGTGCGCAATTCCAGAGTCCGGCGGCTCTGGATCTCGCCAAAAGCGGTCATCTCAGGCGATAGGCGGCCCTGCCGTGCCTCCACCACATTGACCGCGAACACCCGCTCGCGCGCCTCGGGGATATTTGGCTCATCCGACAGCCGCGTCTGCACGGCGTCCCGCACCAAAAGCCCGGCCCAGACCAGCAGGCCCAGCGTCAGCGAAAGAAGAAAGAGCCCGGTCAGGCTCCGCCGAAGAAACCGCATGTGATCGTCCCGCGAAATGGAGGAGCGTTGCCCCTCTGTCTGGCTGCTACCACCTTATGCCCGAGCTTGCGCGCAATGAAAGCCGTGACAAGTATACGCGGGCGCGGGTCATTTCCGTCGCTTGTGCTCGTCCAGACGCGGAAAAATTTCCACAAAGTTGCAAGGGCGGTGCCGATAGTCGAGTTGCCAGCGCAGGATCTCGTCCCATGCGTCCTTGCAGGCCCCGGTGCTGCCGGGCAAAGCGAACAGATAGGTGCCGCCCGCAACCCCGCCCGTGGCCCGCGACTGCACCGCAGAGGTGCCGATTTTCTGCACGGAAACAATGGTGAAGACGGTGCCAAACGCTTCGATTTCCTTTTCGTAGACGTCGCGATGCGCTTCGACGGTGACGTCGCGCCCGGTCAGCCCGGTGCCACCGGTGGACAGGATCACATCCACGTCCGGATCCGCGATCCAGACCCGCAATTGCTCGGCAATTCCCGCGCGGTCGTCCTTCACGATTGCGCGATCCGCCAGCTTATGCCCCGCGTCGGTCAGCCGCGCCACCAGCGTGTCGCCCGAGCGGTCGTCGGCAAGGCTGCGGGTGTCGCTCACGGTCAGCACGGCGATGCGCACGGGGATGAACTCTTGGGTTTCGTCGATACGGCTCATACGGCCTCCGCAGGTCTGGGGGTCAGGGACAGGGCTGCGCCAGCGGCAGGCGCGGCACCGAGAAGATACGATCGAAACGGCGCGCCGCCGCGTCAGTGGCCAAGTTACGGGCGAAGCGCACCCAATCGGCGTCGGGCGCCGGACACAGACCGGCCTCGTCCTTTCGCGCGGTGGCGAGCGCCGCGCGCAGCGCGCTCTTCTGCTCCGTTGAAGTGAGCGGCGGATAGGTGTTGCGGCCCGCGAACGCGGCGGCGCGCAGCAGAAGGCTCGCCAACCGGTCGCGCGCGTGCTGGCTCAGCAGCTCGGGACATATCTGAACCGCGGCGGTGATCTCGATCAGCCGCTCCAGCGCGCATCCGGCGCGGCCATGGCCACTCTGGTCTTCGGCGCGGACGTGCCGCCCGCTACTGCGGGTGACGATCACCGGCCCCGGCAGTTCCAGCACCTCCACCCCCGGCGCCGGAGACGCAACTTGGCCAGAGTGATCCGCGAAAAGCGCCTCGAAGTCGGGCTGAAAGCCCCGCGCCTCGGTTTTCGCGAACGCGCCCGCCGCCAACCCGCCGCCCAGCAGGACGCAGAGCAACCCGGCCCCGGCGCGCGCCGCAGGCGGCCTCACCCCAACGCCTTGAGCTTGGCCTGAAGCTCCAGCAGATCGGCCCAGGCGTGCCGCTTCATGCCCGGTTGGCGCAGCAGGTAGGCGGGGTGGAACATCGGCATCGCCGGCCGGCCCGCCGTCTCGGCCCACGTGCCGCGCAGGCGGGTGATGCCGCGTTTGCCCAAGAGCGCATCGCAGGAAATATTGCCCATGATCACCAGCAGATCGGGGTCGGCCAGTTCGATGTGCCGCAGCAGGAACGGCGTCATCATGGCGATCTCGTCGGGGCGCGGATCGCGGTTCTGTGGCGGACGCCACGGCAGAACGTTGGTGATATAGACCGACTGGGACCGGCTGAGCCCAATGGCCTCCAGCATGCGGTCCAGCAACTGACCGGCGCGACCGACGAAGGGTTTGCCCTGCCGATCCTCGTCGCGTCCCGGTGCCTCTCCGACGATCATCACCCGCGCCTCGGGCACACCATCGCAGAACACAAGGTTGCGCGCGCCGCGGCGAAGCTCGCAATGCTCGAACGCCGCCATCGCCTCGCGCAGCGCCTCGAGACTGCCGGCACCACGCGCGGCATCGCGGGCCAGCGCCACGGGATCGGGACCAGCCGGCTCGGCTGGGGGCGGCGCAACGCCACCGCCCTGAGGCTCGGGCGCGGCGGCGGGCGCGGCGCGCGCCGCCTGCTCTGCCGCTTCATGCGCGAAACGGTCCACCGGCGCCTCGCCGATCGCCTCGTCGATGCCCAGTTCGACCTGCCAGTCGAGCGCCGCGCGGGCCCAGTGCCAATCCATCCCCGAATCCATATTCTGACCCTAGCCGAGCCCGACGGCAGAGCAAATCGCCCCTGACTTCATTGTTCCCGAAATACGCGTGGTGCCGCATTGGCCGAAGCGAATGCCATGCGTTTTCTTAGAACAATGAAAGATCAGATCTCCCAAACAGATCCTCACGAGCGCGGCTTCTTGCGAGCGCGGATCAGCGTATTGTGACTGATGATCTCGTAGCCGAGGCGCTCGACCAGATCGCGGCGCAGACGTTCGATCTCCTCGCTCTCAATCTCGATCACCTCCCCGGTGTCGACGTCGACCAGATGATCGTGCTCGGCCGCCGGGGTCAGTTCAAAGCGCGCCGGTTCGTGCTCAAAGCTGAGCTTGCGGATCAACCCCGCCTCTTCCAGCGCCGAAAGCGTGCGGTAAACGGTGGCGAAGGACACCGAGCCATCGATCACCTTGGTGCGGGCGAAAAGCTCGTCGGCGTTGGGATGATCCCCGGATTCCATCAGCACCGACAGCACGATCATGCGTTGCTGCGTCACGCGCAGCCCCGCATCCCGCAGCGCCTGTGCAAAATCCGATGACACCGAGGTCATGAGCATCTCCTGTTCAGAGCCGTTTTCTATCTCCTGCCCCATGGCGAGGCAACCACGCCGCAGCGGAGGCTCCACAAAAAGATGCGAACGGCTCGCATCTGCCTTGACTTCTGCGAATGCCTCGCATTTACATCTGATATCGAACTGCCCAGGAGAGCCCCATGCCCGCCACCCCTCGCCACATCGCCGCGCTCACCGCGCTTGGCTTGCTCGTCGCCCAGCAGGCCGCGGCGGAGGAAAAGCTGAAGGTCGTCACCACGTTCACGGTGCTGGCCGACATGGCGGCACAGGTGGCCGGCGATGCCGCCGAGGTGGTCTCGATCACCAAGCCGGGCGCCGAGATCCACGGCTACGCCCCGACGCCGCGCGACATTGTCCGGGCACAAGGCGCCGATCTGGTGTTGTGGAACGGGCTGAACCTCGAACTGTGGTTCGAGCAATTCCTTTCGAACCTCAGAGACGTGCCCTCGGTCACCTTGTCGGACGGCATCGATCCCATCCCGATCGCGGCGGGCGCTTACGAGGGCCAGCCCAATCCGCACGCATGGATGGGGCTGGAGAACGCGCAAGTCTATATCGACAACATTGCCGCCGCCTTCGCCGAACAGGACCCGGAAAACGCCGACACCTACGCGGCCAACGCCGAAGCGTACAAGGCGCGGCTGCGGGGCACGATCGAGCCGCTGCGCGATCAGATCGCGCAAATCCCGGAGGCGCAGCGCTGGCTGGTCACCTGCGAGGGCGCCTTCAGCTATCTGGCGCGCGATTTCGGCATGCAGGAACTGTACCTCTGGCCGATGAACGCCGACCAGATGGGCACGCCACAGCAGGTGCGCGCGGTGATCGACGGAGTCCGAGACAACGATATTCCAACGGTGTTCTGCGAGAGCACGGTCAGCACCCGCCCCGCCGAGCAAGTGGCGCGCGAGACCGGCGCCGCCTATGGCGGCGTGCTCTATGTCGACAGCCTGTCGGAGCCCGGCGGCCCGGTGCCGAGCTACCTTGATCTGCTGCGCGTGACCTCCGAGACCATCGCCACGGGTCTTTCGGACGGCATCGCGGCGCAATGACCCTAAAGCCCGGGGAGGCTAGGATGAAGGACAGCCCAGTCAGCACCGGGGACGGCCTCCGCGTCGCGGACGTCACCGTCACCTACCGCAACGGCCACACCGCCCTGCGCCGCGCCAGTTTCGAGATCCCACGCGGCACGATCACCGCGCTCGTGGGGGTCAACGGCGCGGGCAAATCGACGCTGTTCAAGGCGATCATGGGTTTTGTGCCGGTGGCACAGGGCGATATCACCCTGCTTGGCCAGTCGGTGAAGGCGGCGCTGAAGCGCAACCTCGTCGCCTATGTGCCGCAGTCGGAAGAGGTCGACTGGTCCTTCCCGGTGCTGGTCGAAGACGTGGTGATGATGGGCCGCTACGGACATATGGGCTTTCTGCGCCGCCCGTCAAAGACCGATTATGCCGCGGTCGAGGCAGCGCTGGCGCGGGTCAACATGAGCGACTTTCGCCACCGTCAGATCGGCGAGCTGTCGGGCGGGCAGAAGAAGCGCGTCTTCCTCGCCCGCGCGCTGGCGCAGGAGGGGCAGGTGATCTTGCTCGACGAGCCCTTCACCGGCGTTGATGTGAAGACCGAGGCGCAGATCATCGCCCTGCTGCGCGAACTGAAGGCCGAGGGCCGCGTCATGCTGGTGTCGACCCACAACCTCGGCACGGTTCCCGAATTTTGCGACCGCACGGTGCTGGTGAAGGGCACGGTGCTTGCCCACGGCCCGACGGAAACCACGTTCACCCGCGCCGCGCTGGAGGAAGCCTTTGGCGGGGTGCTGCGGCATTTCACCATCGAAGGGCCGGACCTGCACGACGACGAAGACCCGCGCCGCGTGTCGATCCTCACCGACGACGAGCGCCCGCTGGTGCGCTACGGCGGCGAAACCCGCCGCGCCGCCAAGGAGCGCGAGGAATGAGCCTGCTTGAGCCTTTCACCTACGGCTACATGACCAACGCCATGTGGGTCTCGGCGCTGGTCGGCGCGGTCTGTGCCTTTCTGTCGAGTTATCTGATGCTCAAAGGCTGGTCGCTGATCGGCGACGCGCTTTCACACTCGGTGGTGCCGGGGGTTGCCGGCGCCTACATGCTTGGCCTGCCCTTCGCCCTGGGGGCCTTCTTGTCGGGCGGGCTGGCGGCGGCGGCGATGCTGCTGCTGTCGGACCGCTCGGGGCTGAAGAGCGACGTGATTATCGGGCTGATCTTCACCTCCTTTTTCGGCCTGGGTCTGTTCATGGCCTCGGTGAACCCCATGGCGGTGTCGATCCAGACCATCACCATGGGCAACATCCTAGCCATCACGCCGGGCGACACGTTGCAGCTGGCGATCATCGGCGTGGTGTCGCTGACGGTACTTCTAGCCAAGTGGAAAGACCTGATGGTCGTATTCTTCGACGAGAGCCACGCGCGCTCGATCGGGCTGCGACCGGGGCTGCTGAAGGCGCTGTTCTTCGTGCTGCTCTCGGCCTGCGTGGTGGCGGCGATGCAGACGGTGGGCGCGTTTCTGGTGGTCGCTATGGTGGTCACGCCTGGGGCCACCGCCTACCTGCTGTGCGACCGGTTTCCGCGGCTGATCATTGCCTCGGTGGCGATCGGCACGGTGACCAGCTTCGCCGGCGCCTATCTCAGTTACTTCCTCGACGGCGCGACCGGCGGCATCATCGTGCTGCTGCAGACGCTGATCTTCCTGCTGACCTTCGTCTTCGCACCGAAACACGGGCGCCTTGCGGCGAAACGCAAGGCGCGCGCTGCGCTGGAGGACGCGGCATGATGGAGACGCTTACCCTGCCCTTCCAGTTTCCCTTCATGCAGAATGCCTTCGCGATCTGCGTGCTCGTCGCCATTCCTACTGCGCTGCTCTCGTGCTTTCTGGTGCTCAAGGGCTGGGCGCTGATGGGCGATGCGGTCAGCCATGCCATCCTCCCCGGCGTGGTGCTGGCCTATATCCTGAACCTGCCGCTGATCCTCGGCGCCTTCGCCGCCGGCATGATCACGGCGCTGGCCACCGGATTTCTTGCGGGCAACAGCCGGGTGAAGCAGGATACGGTGATGGGCGTGGTCTTCTCGGGGATGTTTGCGCTGGGGATCGTGCTTTACACGCAGATCCACACCAATGTGCACCTCGACCACATCCTCTTTGGCAACATGCTGGGCGTGGGCGCGGAGGACCTCTGGTCCGCCGGACTGATCTCTCTGTTCGTCAGCGCTGCGCTATTTTTGAAGTGGAAGGACCTGCTTCTGCACGCCTTCGACCCGGCGCAAGCGCAGGCCAGCGGCCTGCCTGTGGCCCTGCTGCACTACGGGCTGCTGACGCTGATCTCGCTGACCATCGTGGCGACACTTGCGGCCACCGGGCTGATCCTCGCCGTGGGGCTGCTGATCGCGCCGGGCGCCATCGGCTTTCTGTTGACCCGCAGCTTCGGCAAGATGATGGCGGCGGCCTGCGCGGCCTGCTTGTCGGCGATGCTGGCCGGCACCTACCTGAGCTTTCACATCGACAGTGCTCCGGCGCCGACGATCATCCTGATCCTCACTGCGATGTTCCTCGCGGCGCTGGCCCGGCGCATAATCCTCACCCGCCGGGCTTCGGCGCAGGGGTAAGACGCGCAGTTACGGTGCCGGGAAGGCGATCTGCACTTTCATCGCCCGGCTTTTGTCGGCGGCCAGTTCAAACGCCTCCTGCGCCTGCGCCACCGGCAGCACGCCGGTGAGCAGCGGCTTCACGTCGAGCCGCCCGCTGTCGATCAGCCGCGCGGCGGTCGCAAACTCGGGATCGAAGCGGAAGCTGCCCATAAGCCGTAGTTCCTTCGAGACGATCACCGTCATCGGCAGCGGCGTCTCGGGGCCAAGGCCCACGCTCACCAGTGCGCCGCGCGGGCGCAGGATCGAGCAGGCCGCGCCCACCGCAACCGGCGCGCCGGAGCACTCGAACACCACGTCGACCTGCCCTTTGCCCGCCTGCAGCGGCGTCAGCGCCCCCTCGTGCTCTGCAAGGTTCAGCACCCGGTCCGCACCCATGGTTTTTGCCGCCTCCAGCGCTGCAGCGGAGATGTCGGTGGCGATGATCTCCTCTGCCCCGGCGAGCTTTGCCGCCGCGATGGTCAGGCAGCCGATGGGGCCGCAGCCCGAGACTGCAACGCGTTTGCCGATGAGGCTGCCCGCCTGCCGCACCGCGTGCAGACAAACGGCGAGTGGCTCGGACATGGCGGTGAGCGCCAGATCGGCACCATGCGACAGCAGCACCGCCTGCCGCGCCGGCAGGGTCAGCTGCGCCCGGAAGAACCCCTGTTCATGCGGCATGCGCATCGCCGAGCCGGCAAAGCGCATATCGAGGCAGTGGTTGGCCATGCCGCGCAGGCAGTACTCGCACTCGCCGCAGGGGCGCGAGGGGTTGATCGCCACCTTGTCCCCCTCCGACAGCCCGCTGACCCCGGCACCGATATCCGTGATGATCCCCGACACCTCGTGCCCCAGCGCCATCGGCTCGCGGATGCGGATCGTGCCAAAGCCTCCGTGCAGGTAGTAGTGCAGGTCCGAGCCGCAGATGCCGCCGTGGCTGACCGCGATCCGCACTTCGCCGGGGCCGGGGGCGGGCGCCGCCGTGATCGTGTCGAGCCGCAGATCCTTGGGGGCGTGGATGACAACAGCGTCCATTAGCGCCTCCCTCCGAGGGTCTGAGCGGCAGAGGGTCGGGGCATTTCGGCGTTGGGCATGATCACGGGGGTCTCCTCACTGGCGCGGACGCGCCGTTCCTCGGAGCCAGCTAGACAGGCAGGCGGTTGAGTTTCAAGGTGAAACGCGGGCACCCGCAACTCTACGCGGTGCAATACCGCTTTCCCTGGCACCCACATACGCAAAGAGGGGCCGCCGCAAGGCCGCCCCTCCAAGTCCATGCCAAAGGTCGCGCCGCTGTCAGGCGGGCTCGGCCACGCCTTCGGGCACCGCCGCGCCGGTCATATAGGCCACCGCGTCGGACATGCTGTGCTGCTTGGGGTCGATCACGCACAACCGTTTGCCCAGACGGTGCACATGCACCCGGTCGGCCACTTCGAAGACATGCGGCATATTGTGCGAGATCAGGATGATCGGAATTCCCCGCGCCCGCACCTCTTGGATCAGGTCGAGCACCCGGCGGCTTTCTTTCACACCCAAGGCCGCCGTCGGCTCGTCGAGGATCACCACGCGCGAGCCGAAGGCCGCTGCACGCGCCACCGCCACGCCCTGCCGCTGGCCGCCCGAGAGGGTTTCCACCGGCTGGTTGATGTTCTGGATGGTCATCAGTCCCAGTTCGGCCAGCTTCTGCCGCGAAAAATCCTCCATGCGCTTGCGGTCGAGCTTGCGGAAGACCGAGCCCATCACCCCCGGCATGCGCAGTTCGCGCCCCATAAACATATTGTCGGCGATAGACAACGCGGGCGACATGGCGAGGGTCTGGTAGACCGTCTCGATCCCCTCGGCGCGGGCATCATTGGGCGAGTCGAAGGCAACCGGTCGCCCCTCGAGGAAGATTTCCCCCGCGTTGGGCTGGATCGCGCCCGAGAGCGCCTTGATCAGCGTCGACTTGCCGGCCCCATTGTCGCCGATGACGGCGAGGATTTCCCCCGGCATCAGGTCGAAATCGCAATGATCAAGGGCGGTCACCTTGCCGTAGCGCTTCACGAGGCCCCGGCCTTCGAGAATGGGTTTGGTCTGATCTGCAGAGCTCATGCCGTCACCTTCCTGATCCACTGGTCCACGGTCACCGCGCCGATGATCAGCACGCCGATGAGAAGATAGGTCCACTGCGGGTCGGCCCCGGCCATGCGCAGGCCAAGCTCGAACACGCCGACGATCAGCGCCCCGAAGAAAGCCCCGAGGATCGAGCCGCGCCCGCCGAAGAGCGAGATGCCCCCGATCACCACTGCGGTGATCGCCTGAATATTGCCGATGACGCCGGTCGTGGCCGAAGGCGAGACCGAGCCGAAACGTCCGATCATCACCCAGCCTGCAAGGCCGCAAATAAAGCCGACCAGCATGTAGACCGACATAATTGTCTTGTGGCGGTCGACACCCGCCAGCTGTGCCGCCTCGGGGTCATCGCCCACGGCATAGACGTGCCGCCCCCACGAGGTCGAACGCAGCGCATAGGCCAGCACCAGCACGAGACCGAGCATCAGCACCACGCCAAGGGTGAACACCGCGCCGCCGACGTTGAACTTGGTGCCGAGGAACTGCAGGAACGGGGCTTGGGCCTCGATGTCCTGCGCGCGGATCGTCTCGTTGGCCGAGTAGAGGTAGTTCACTGCAAGCACAATCTGCCACATGCCGAGGGTGACGATGAAGGGCGGCAGCTTCACTTTGCTGACCAGCCAGCCGTTGACCGCGCCGATGGCGGTACCGCAGGCCAGCCCGATGGGCACAGCAAGCCCGGCGGGCACGCCATAGCGGAAGGTCACCTGCCCCATGATCACCGAGCAGAGCACCGCCACCGCGCCGACGGACAGGTCGATGCCGGCGGTCAGGATGATCAGCGCCTGCGCCGCAGCCAGAACGCCGACGATCTGCACCTGCTGCAAGATCAGCGTCAGCGCGAAGGGCGAGAAGAATTTCGAGCCCAGCACCAGCCCGAACACCACGCCGGCGCCGATCAGCACGATCAGCGGCACGATGGCCGGGGTGGTGTGCAGCAGTTCGTGAAACCGCCCCCACAAGCCCTTGCCGGTATCCTCGAACTCCGCGAACTTCTCGTCGCTGCGGGTTCGGACAACGTCTTCGTATCTGTCCGAGCTGGCCATCTGGAGCCCCTCCTCTCGCGTTTGCGCGGCGGCCCCTCACCGGCAGCCGCGCGAATGAATTGCGAATGATCGGACCCGGCCCGCCCCGGTCAGGGACGGGCCGCGCCTGCCGGGTTCAGCCCCAGCAGAGGTCCGTGCCTTCCTCGACCGAGATCGAGTCGACGCCCTCGACGGGCTGATCGGTCACCAGCGCCACGCCGGTGTCGAAGAAGTTCTTGCCTTCGGTGGCCTCGGGCTTGGTGCCGTCCTTGGCGTAGGCGGCGATCGCTTCCATGCCCTTCGAGGCCATGAGCAGCGGGTATTGCTGCGAGGTGGCACCGATCACACCGTCGGCGACGTTCTGCACACCGGGGCAGCCGCCATCGACCGAAACGATCAGCACGTCGCCTTCGCGGCCGATCGACTTCAGCGCCTCATAGGCGCCGGCGGCGGCGGGTTCGTTGATCGTGTAGACCACGTTGATCATCGGGTCGGTGGCGAGAAGGTTCTCCATCGCCTTGCGGCCACCCTCCTCGTTGCCCTGCGTCACGTCGTGGCCGACGATGCGCGGGTCGTCCTCGTCGCCCCATTTGTTCTCGTCGCCGGTGTCGATGCCGAAGCCCGACATGAAGCCCTGATCGCGCAGCACGCCCACCGTGGGCTGGCTGACGTCGAGATCGAGGAAGGCGATCTTCGCATCCGCAGCCGCGTCACCGAGCTTTGCCGCCGCCCATTGGCCGATCAGCTCGCCAGCAAGGTAGTTGTCGGTGGCGAAGGTCATGTCGGCGGCGTCGATCGGATCGAGCGGCGTGTCGAGCGCGATCACCAGAATGCCCGCGTCGCGCGCCTGCTGGATTGAAGGCACAATGGCCGAGGTGCTGGACGCGGTGATCAGGATCCCGTCGACGCCATTGGCGATACAGGTCTCGACAGCGGCCACCTGTGTCTCGTTATCGCCATCCACTTTGCCGGCATAGGAGTTGAGCGTCATGCCCAGCTCCTCGGCCTTAGCAGACGCACCTTCGCGCATCTTCACGAAGAACGGGTTGGTGTCGGTCTTGGTGATCAGGCAGGCGCTGGCACCTTCCTGCGCATAGGCACCGGCGGTGGATGCGAGCAGCGCAAATGCGCTGACGGAAAGCAGCTTGTTCATTGGGTCTTCTCCTCCCTCTTGGTCGTCGCGCGGCGCTTGGCCGTTGCGAAACATCTCCGTCCTCCAACGGATTGCCCCGTTGATAGCGGCGATTCTGACTTCGCGTCAATAAATAATTAAAATTGATTTATTAACCCGAGCGGTTAGTCTGAGCCCGATCACGAGGAGGCACGGACCATGGACATTTGCGAGATCCGCAAGCTCAGCGACGGCGCCAACCAGATCGGTGTGCGCGCTCATAACGAGCGGCTGATCCTGTCGCTGATCCAGCGCTACGGCGCCCTGCCCGGCAGCGACATCGCCAAGCACACGGGCCTGTCGGCGCAGACCGTGTCGAACATCCTGCGCAAGCTCGAAGCCGAGGAGTTCCTGCTGCGCGGCGAGCCGAAACGCGGCCGTGTCGGCAAGCCCTCGGTGCCGATGACGCTGAACCCTGACGCGGCGCTGTCCTTCGGGCTGAAAATCGGCCGTCGGTCTGCAGACCTCGTGGTGATGAACCTGCTGGGCGATGTGCTGGGCCAGTCGCAGACCACCTACCGCTACCCGATGCCGGCCGAGATCTTTGACTACCTCGGCGCCGGGATGGAGGCGCTCTCGCAGGGCCTGAGCGCCTATCAGCGCGAGCGCCTGTGCGGCATCGGCATCGCCGCCCCCTCCGAGATATGGAGCTGGACCGAGGTTCTGGGCGCGCCGGTCGATTTCAGCGTCTGGGCCGAGATCGACGTACAGCAAGAAATTGCCAAGACCTCGGACCTGCCGCTCTTCACTGAAAATGACGGCACCGCCGCCTGCCGCGCCGAGCACGTCTTTGGCCGGGGTCGCGAGTTCGGCGACTACGCGTATTTCTTTATCGGCTCCTTCATCGGCGGCGGCGTGGTGCTCAATTCCAGCGTCACCGTCGGCGCGCACAACAATGCCGGCGCCTTCGGCTCGCTGCGCGTTCCGGCGCCGGACGGCGGCGAGGTGCCGCTTCTGGATGCCGCCTCGCTCTACCTGCTGGAGGCCGCGATCGTCGCCGACGGACTCGACGCCTCGGCGCTCTGGACGCAGCCGCAGGACTGGCGCGCCTTCGAGGCGCAGATCGGCCCATGGGTGGCGCGCACCGGCGACGCGCTGGCCCACGCGATCCGCTCGATTGGTTCGGTGATGGATTTCGAGGTGGCGCTGATCGACGGCGCAATGCCGGACGACGTGCGCGCGCGGGTGGTGGCGCATACGCAAGAGGCGCTCGACCGGCTCGACACCCGCGGCATGCTGCCGCCGCGCCCCGAGGCGGCGCAGGTCGGCGCCAATGCCCGTGCCCTCGGCGCCGCCTGCGCACCGATCTACGCGCAGTATTTCTTCCAGTAGAGCGAAACAGGCGCCGGTGAGTCTCGACAGACGCATGGGCATGTTATATCATAACCAAATCAACCTGTACTGACGCTGCAAATGGCTCGTGCCCAGGTGGTATTTTGCACAGGAATTGCGCCCGGCTCCAATCTTTGGGGGCGGCGGCGTGAGCTGTCATCGTCTTGTCATCCAGACATCACATGCTCGTGACGAAGTTGCGGTCTCAGGCACCTGACACCTTCAACCGTGCAATGGGCCCTGCCCCCGAACTTCGGAGCGTCACAGCCGTGAAATCGATCTTCACCACCACTTCTCTCGCCATGATCCTCGCCGCCGGCGCGGCCAGCGCCCAAGACCTGCCGCAGGCCGACAGCGCGTGGTTCACCGCCGGTCAGGACGCCATTCAGGCGATCATCGACCGCGAGATGAACACCGGCCGCGCCAAGAACGTCATTCTGCTCGTCGCTGACGGCAACGGCGTCGGCACCAACTACGCCACCCGCCTCTTCGCCGGTCAGCAGCAAGGCCAGCTGGGCGAAGAGCACGTGCTGCCCTACGAGACGCCCGATTTTCACAGCGCGCTGGTGAAGACCTACAACATCAACGCCCAGACCCCCGACTCCGCCCCGACCGCGGGCGCGATGAACACCGGCGTGAAGCAGCGCTTCAACCTGATCAACCTCGGCGGCGATGCGATCCACGATGATTGCTCGACCGTAGAAGGCAACGAGCTGACCACCTTCGGCGAGATCGTCACCGGCATGGACAAATCGGTGGGCGTCGTGTCGACCGCACGCCTCACCCACGCCACCCCCGCGGGCGTCTACGCCAAGACCGCCAACCGCAACTGGGAAGACGCCGTGCCCGAGGGCTGCACCGCCCAGAAAGACATCGCCAGCCAGCTGATCGACCAGATGGAGGCCGGTGTCGTCGATCTCGCCATGGGCGGCGGGCGCCGCCATTTCGTCCCCGAGGGCGCCGAGACCGACGAGGGTGGCTCGGGTCGCCGCGCCGACGGCGCCAACCTGATCGAGACGGCCACCGGCATGGGCGCGCAATACGCGTGGAACACCGAAACCTTCGACGCTCTGAGCCTCGACGGCGAAACCCCGGTGCTGGCCCTCTTCAACGACAGCCACATGGAATACGAAGCCGACCGCGCCGACGATGACGAGCCGTCGCTGGCCGATATGACCAAGGCGGCGATCGAATACCTGTCGAACAATGAAAACGGCTATTACCTCGAGATCGAAGCAGGCCGCGTCGACCACGCCAACCACGCCGGCAACGCCAAGCGCACGATGATCGACGGCATGGCCTTCGCCGACGCCGTCGCCATGGCCGACGAGCTGACCGATGACGCCGACACGCTGATCATCGTCACCGCCGACCACGAGCACTCGATCGCCTTCAACGGCTACTGCGGTCGCGGCACCCCGATCGACGGCCTGTGCTACGATGTGGCCCAAAAGGGCGACAAGCACTCCGGCGAGCTGGTGCTTGCCGACGATGGCAAGCCCTACACCGTGATCGGCTTCCTGAACGGCTCGGGCTCGGTCCTCAAGGCGGGCGAAGGCGAGAACGATTACTCCGGCTCGCGCCCCGACGTGACGCAGGAAGACGCAACCGATCTGGACTATGTCCAGCAGGCACTGATCCCCAAGTCGTCGGAAAGCCACTCGGGCGAAGACGTCGCCGTCTATGCCAAGGGCCCTTGGGCGCATCTGTTCGACGGCACCATCGAGCAGAACGTGATCTTCCACGTGATGCACCACGCCGTCACCGCCGAGTGATCACGATCTGATAGGATGCGCGGGGGCGGCACCAACCGCCCCCGCTGCCGTTCCGACCAATAGGTACCGCTTATGCTGACCCGCCGCAGGCTGATCGCCTCCGCCATCGCCACGCCCTTCATTGCCTCCACCGCCGCGGCCGAAGACCCCCTGAAAGTGCGCGAGCTTTATCAGGCCAAGGGTCGCGGCCTGTCGGACCTCGCCAAGACCAGCACCGGGAAGCGGCTGACCGTCGAGGGCTTCATGGCGCCGCCCCTGAAAGCCCAGAGCCGGTTTTTCGTGCTCACGAAGATGCCCATGGCGGTCTGCCCGTTCTGCGAAACCGAGGCCGAATGGCCCAACGACATCGTCGCCGTCTACACCAAGCGCATCGTCGACGTGATCCCGTTCAACGTGAAGATCGTCACCAGCGGCGTTCTGGAACTGGGGGCGTACACCGACCCCGACACCGGCTTTGTCAGCATGATGCGCCTCACCGACGCGACCTACGGCTGAGCTGATGTCCCTGCCTCTCGAGATCTCCGGCCTGTCGGTGCGCAGCCCGCGCGGCCGGCTGCTGCTGGATGTGCCCAGCCTCCACGTGCCCGCCGGCGCGCTGATCGGCATCCGCGGCGCCTCTGGCGCTGGCAAATCCACCTTGCTCTACGCCCTTGCCGGACTGCTGGAGCGGGCAGACGGCGCCATCTGCTGGGGCGAGACCGAGCTGCTGGCGCAGAGCCCCGAACGCCGCGCCCGTTTTCGCGCATCCAACATCGGCATGATTTTCCAAGACTTCCTTCTCTTCGAAGAGCTTGGCGCATTGGACAACGCGGCGCTCACCGCGCTCTTCCATCCCCGCGCCGAACGCAGCGCCCTGCGCCAACGTGCCGCCCAGCGCCTCGCCGCGCTTGGCCTCGCCGACACCGACCGGCGCGTCACCAGCTTCTCCGGCGGCGAACGTCAGCGGGTGGCCATCGCACGGGCCATGGCCGCCGAGGCGCCGGTGCTGTTGGCCGACGAGCCGACGGCAAGCCTTGACCGCCCCAACGCCGACCGGCTGATCGACGATCTGGTGCCACTTGTGCGCAGGCAGGGCACGACGCTGATCGCCGTCAGCCACGATGCCGCCCTGCTGGCACGCATGGACCGGGTTCTGACCATCGCGGACGGGCGGCTTGTGCAGGACGAGGTGGCGGCATGAGGCTGCTCTGGGACTCTCTGCCGGCGCTGGCGCAAGACATTATGCTTCTGATCCTGCTGCTGCTGCCCGCACTGATCACCGGCGCGTTGGTCCTGCGCGGCTACGCGCCTTGGCCGCTGCTGCGTGGCTTTCTTGGGCGGTTTCGCACCAGCGCCGCGCTCTTTGTTCTGCTCATCGCCATCTCGGTTGGCATGGGCGTCGGACTTCTGGCGCAGGAACGCGGGCTGCGCCATGGCACCGCGCAGGCTGCCGACAAGTTCGACCTCATCGTCGCTGCGCCGGGCAGCGAACTCACTGCGCTTTTCGCATCGGTGTTCCTGCAGCCGTCCGACATGGCGCTCATCTCGGGGCCTGCCTACGCAGAGATCGAGAACCACGAACACGTGTCCATTGCCGCGCCGCTGGCCTTTGGCGACAGCTACGGAACTGCGCCAGTGGTGGGCACCACGGCGCAGTTCCTGCGTCATCTTTCGGAGGATCGGATCGAAGGCAGGCTCTGGGAGGACCACACCGAAGCGGTGGTCGGTGCGCTTGTCCCGCTGGAGATCGGCGCGCGGTTCACCCCAGCACATGGAGTCGGCGATGCCGCCGATGCAGACGCGCACGGCGGCGATCACGACCACGACGGCGGCATCAGCGTGACCGGGCGCATGGCCGCCACCGGCACGCCTTGGGACCGGGCAATCCTTATACCCGTCGAATTCGTCTGGGAAGTCCATGGCCTTGCCAACGGCCATGCGCCGGAGCGAGAGGCGCAAATCGGCCCGCCCTTCGATCCCGAGTATTTTCCCGGCACCCCTGCGGTGGTGATCCGCTCGAACGAGCTTTGGGCGAACTATGCCCTGCGCTCGGAGTTCACCCGCGACGGCGAGACGATGGCCTTCTTCCCCGGAGCCGTATTGGCCGGGCTTTACCGGGTGATGGGCGATGTCCGGCAGGCGATGTCGCTGATGGCGCTGGTCACGCAGGTGCTGGTTGCCGCGTCGGTTCTGCTGGGCCTGTTCATACTCACGCGCCTGTTCCGTCGCCAGATCGCGCTGCTCCGCGCACTCGGGGCGCCGCGCCGCTTTGTCTTTGCCACGGTCTGGGCGTTCAGCGCGGCGCTGCTGCTGAGTGGTGCGGTGCTGGGCCTGGGCGTCGGCTGGGGCGCGGCACAGCTGCTCTCGAAGCTGGTCACGGCGCGCACCGACATCGCCATTTCCGCGCCGCTGGGATGGGGCGAGCTGCATTTCCTCGCCGGCTTCGTGTCGGTGACCATGCTACTATCGCTGCTGCCCGCCGCCGTGGTGCTGCGCCAGCCGGTGGTCGACGGACTTCGCAGCTGAACGGGCCGCCTTTCGGGGCGGCCCGAGATATATAGCGGCGACGAATTGAGGGAAGCGCGCTGGCAGGGAGCAGAATTGTACCGGCGCGCTCCCGGCGAGGGCCGCATTGGCCCTCGCAGCCCGCGGGCTACTCCACTTTCGCGATGTCGCAGACCAGAGCGGTCGCCGGAGCATCGCTGCGGTTGTAAACCCAATGCACAGTATCCTCCTTCTCAGGAAAGGTGCCGAGGCTGGCGGACTCAAAGGTCCGTTCCCCCGAGGGCCGGCCTTCGACCCACGCGCCATCGATGACCGTGACGATCCCCGGACGCTCGGCATGGCCGTGTTCGGCGATCTGTCCCCCCGGCGCGATCTCGATCGCCCGCATCCGCAGCGTGTACCCCTCCAGACCGATGGTCGCTGCCATGGTCTCGGCTGGCAATTCCTCGAGCAGATCCACGGCAAGGCCCGCGTGTTCGGACGGCCCGGACATCTGCGCGAGCGCGATAGGCGCGGAGACGGCGGCGGCGCCAACGATGGCGCACAGCGCACCGGTGGGTATGACCTGAAGATGACGCGGCATGGTGAACTCCCTTATTCAAAAGATTTTTTGGTATGACCCGACGCTAGCAGCCCCAAGCGCCCCCGCCGAATGCGTCTTTTTCAATGAAGGTTGAAAGGGATTCAGGCGCGCCCCAGACATCCGGCACAAACCGGAATTTTGTCCCGCCGGGCGGGCATGTTAGTCTGACCCGACATCCGCGACGACGCAGACCGGAGGGCGCCGCCACATGGCACGGAAACTTCCCCCCTTTGCAGCGGTACGAGCGTTCGAGGCGGTCGCGCGACATCTGAGCGTCACCGCCGCAGCCGAGGAACTCTGCCTCAGCCCCTCGGCGGTGAGCCATCAGATCCGCGCGCTGGAAGGCTATTTCGACACCGCGCTCTTCGAGCGCAGCGGCAACAGGCTTGCGCTGACTCTGACCGGCCGCGCCTATGCAGGCAAGATGACCCGGCTGTTGGACGCGTTCGACGAGTCGACACGCGCAGTGCGGGAGGCGGGGCATCGCCCCTTCCGTGTGCTCTCGACCCCGGGGTTCGCCGCGCGCTGGCTCGTCCCCCGGCTCGACCGTCTGAGCTTTGGCGACCGTGTGCGGCTGCGGGTGTCCGACGGCGCCCCCTCCCTCGACTTTGCCTCGAACGACGCCGATCTTGTGATCCAATGGGCGGATGATCCGGTGTCGGGCGTGGTGACGCTACCGCTGATGCAATCGGGGCGCTACCCGGTGATCAGCCCGGAACTGCGCGACCGTGAAGGCGTGAGCGAACCCGCCGACCTTGCCCGGCTGACGCTGATGCATGACGAAACGATGGATGCATGGGGCAGTTGGTTCGAGGCCGCCGGACTTTCGCCGCCGGTGTTTCCCCGTGGCCCCACCTTCCCCAATTGCGAGCTCGCCACCACCGCCGCCGAACGTGGCCAAGGGGTTGCGCTGGCCTATGATGCGGTGGTGCAGGGCACTTTGCGCGAAGGCCGGTTGGTGCGCCTCTTCGACACCGTGGTGATGCCCTTCGTGATCTACTCGGTGGCCTTCCCCGAGGCCCGTGGCGACGATCCGATGATCCGCGAATTTTCCGACTGGATCCACGCCGAGGTTGATCGCGAGGGGTTTGCGCCGCAGGCGCACAGCCCAGAACGCGCAGGATACTGAAGGCCGCCCCGCCGCGCGCACCGCCCGGGCCGCGACATCTGGCCGCTGATTTCACAGCCCTTGACCGTTTGTGATTGTTGCGCGGCGGGGGGCAAGTCGCTATTCGGTGGCTGCTTCGGTTCCGGGCGGCCTGCCGCTCGGTGAATAGGGAATGCGGTGCGGGCCACGGCCCAACTCCGCGACTGCCCCCGCAACTGTAGGCGGAGAGCGAGGCCGGACCATGTCACTGCTCCTTTCGGGGGCGGGAAGACCCGGCGAAGCTGTGACCCGCAAGTCAGGAGACCTGCCGAAGCCGATCACCCAGTCCCGGTGCGGGGAGCGCCGCGGGCAACGGACCTTCCGTAGAGGTGGCATCACGCTAACCGTCTGCGGAGGGACGAGTCCCTTCCCGCGACATATAAAGAACGGAAAAGGGACCATGAAGCGACCCACCCTATTCGGCCTGCGCGCCGCCACTGCCCTTACGGCAGTCAGCCTCTCCGGCGCGGCCTTCGCGCAGGATGGCTATGATCTTGGCACCATCACGCTGAGCGCCAACCGCGGCGAAAGCACCGAACTCGAGCGCAGCGGCGCGACGGTGGAGGTGATCACCAAGCAGGACCTCGACCAGACCGGCGAGACCCGCGTCGCCGACTACCTCGCCAGCCTGCCGGGGATCAGCGTCACCACCAACGGCGGTATCGGCACCAACACCGCGCTGCGCATTCGTGGCGCCAGCGGCCAGTACATCGGCGTCTACATTGACGGGATCAACGTCAACGACCCTTCGGGCACGCAGATGGAGTATGACTTCGGCGCGCTGACCACCACCGACATCAGCCGCATCGAGGTGCTGAAGGGCTCGCAATCGGCGCTTTACGGCTCCGAGGCGATCGCCGGGGTGATCAACATCACCACCGCGCGCCCGACCGAGCCGGGCCTGAGCCAGAACATCGCCGCCGAATACGGCAGCTACAACACCCGCAAGCTGAGCTACAACCTCGGCTATCTGGGCGAGCGCGGCAGCTTTGCCACCACCCTGAGCCGGGTTGAAACCGACGGGTTCTCTGCCGCCGACGAGAACGACGGCAACGACGAGGCGGACGGGCACGAATCCACCCGCCTCAGCTTCGCGGGGGATTACGCGCTGACCGACACGGTCACACTGGGCGCTTCGGGCTTCTGGCAGGAAACCGAAACCGAGTATGACGAAAGCTACCCGGTGCTTGCCGATGGCACACATGACGAGTTCACGGAAAGCGACCAATACGGCTTGCGCGGGTTTGCCCGCGTCGACGCAGGCGCGCTCAGCCATGAATTTTCGGCGCAGTACTTCGAGAATGACCGGTCGAGCTGGGGCGATGGCATTGAGTACCCGTTCTTCGGGCAGCGCTGGACGCTGGGCTACCAAGGTCAGGCAGAATTGTCGGCCACGACGCTCACCTTCGGCGCCGACGCCACGCGTGAGAGCTATGAGAACGAGGCGGACGACGGCGATCAGGACACCTACGGCATCTGGGGCCAGGCCAACTGGCACCTGTCGGAGCAGCTCGAGCTGGTGACCGCCCTGCGCCATGACGACCATTCCGACTTCGGCGGCAAGACCACCGGCCGCGTCTCGCTGGCCTATCTGCCCAGCGACGATGTGACCCTGCGCGCCAGCGTCGGCACCGGCTTCCGCGCGCCGTCGCTTTACGAGCGCTACAACGGCTACGCGGGCAACCCCGACCTCGAAGCGGAAACCTCGCTCAGCTACGAGCTTGGCGCCGAGAAGCGCTTCGAGAGTGGCAAGATCGCCGCCACGCTGTTCCGGACCGAGATCACCGACCTGATCGACTACAACTACGACACCTACGCCTACTCTCAGGTCGACGGGACAAGCTGGATGCAGGGGCTTGAGCTTTCGGCGGGCACGCAAATCACCGATCGGTTTGGCCTCGCCGCGGCCTACACGTGGACGGACAGCGAAGACGCCGGAACCGGTGATCGGATGACCCGCGTCCCACTGCATGATCTGGCGCTGACGCTGGATGCCGAGTTCACCGACGCGTTCCGCGGCGCGCTGCGCGTGCGCCATGTGGCCGGGGTCGAAGACACCAACGCCTCGCTGCCCGACTACACCGTCGCCGACATGAACCTGCGCTACGCGCTGAGCGGCAGCGCCGAACTCTATCTGCGGGTCGAGAACCTCTTCGACGAGCAGTATCAGACGGTGACCGGCTACGGCACGTCCGACCGCGCCGCCTACTTCGGCGTCCGGGGCAGCTTCTGATGTTGCGGCGCGCGCTGGTTTGCCTGAGCCTTGCCACCGCCCCGCTTGCGGGCGCGGCGGAGGAGGCGACGGGCACAGCACCGGCGCGCGTCGTGTCGATGAACCTCTGCACGGATCAACTGGCAATGCTGCTTGCTGGGCCGGGGCAACTCGTGTCGGTTTCCCATCTCGCGCAAGACCCACACAGTTCCGCCATGGCCGAGCAAGCGCGCGGCTATCCCGCCAACCACGGGCAGGCCGAGCAAATCTGGCTGCTGAGCCCCGATCTGGTGCTCTCGGGCAGTTTCACCGCACAGGCGGCGGTACAAATGCTGCGCCGTCTGGGCACCGAGGTGCTGACGCTGCCCCCCGCCTATTCACTCGACGACGTGCCCGATCGCATCCGCAGCGTCGGCAAGGCGCTGGGGCGCGAGCCGCAGGCCGAGGCGCTGATCGCCGAGTTCGAGGCACGGCTGACGGCACTGCGCGACGAGACCACACAGCACCCTTCGGCAGCGCTCTATTACGCCAATGGCTACACCACCGGGGACAACACGCTCGCCGGGGAGATCCTGCTAGCCGCCGGGTTCGACAATATCGCCGGTCCCGGCGGCGGCGGTCACCTGCCGCTCGAGGCGCTGGCCATGGCGGACCCCGACGCACTGATCACCGCCCGGCCCTACCCCGGCGCTTCGCGGTCCGAGGAAATCCTTGAACACCCGGTGCTGCGGCAAATCCGCGAGGCACGCGCCGGGCACACGATGACCGGCAGTGACTGGATCTGCGGCACCCCGCACGTGCTACGGGCGATCAACGACCTGAGCGACTTCCGCAAGGAGATCAAATGATCCGCGCCCTCGCGCTCCTTCTGCCGCTGGTGCTGGCCCTCGCGGGGATCTCCCTGTCGCTCGGCCCGGCCGAGGCGACCCTGCCCGACAGCCTACGCGCGCTTGTCGCCGGGGGCGATGGCCCGCTGCCGATGGTGATGCGCGAAATCCGTCTGCCGCGCATGCTGCTGGCGCTGATGATCGGTGGCTCGCTGGGGCTGGCGGGCGCAGCGCTGCAGGGCTATCTGCGCAATCCGCTGGCCGAACCGGGATTGCTGGGCATCTCCGCCAGCGCCGCGCTCGGCGCCGTTCTGGCGATCCAGACCGGGCTATCCGCCGCCTTCGCCCTCGCCCTGCCGCTGAGCGCATTGGCGGCGGCGGTGGTCGCCGTGCTGATCCTGCTGGTGCTGGCGGGGCGCCGCGGCGAGACGCTGACGCTGATCCTCGCCGGGATCGCGCTTTCGGCGGTGGCGGGCGCACTGACGCAGCTGGTGCTGAACCTGTCGCCCAACCCCTTTGCCGCCAGCGAGATCGTGTTCTGGATGATGGGCTCGCTGGCCGACCGCTCGATGCTGCACGTCTGGCTGGCGCTGCCGTTCATGGTGGTGGGCGCGCTGCTGCTGGCAGGCGTCGGACGGGGGCTGGACGCGCTGACCTTGGGCGAGGACGCCGCCGCCTCCATGGGGGTTAACCTGCAGCGGCTGCGGCTGCGCGTGGTGCTGGGCACCGCCTGCGTGGTGGGCGCGGGCACCGCGGTGGCCGGAGCGATCGGCTTTGTCGGGCTTGTCGTGCCGCATTTGCTGCGCGGCGCGGTCGGCGGTCGGCCCGGACCGCTGCTCTGGGTCTCGGCGGCGGGCGGCGCGGCGATGCTGCTGGCTGCCGATATCGCTGTGCGGCTGGTCGCCCCCGAGCGGGACCTGAAGCTCGGCGTGCTGACCGCGCTGGTCGGTGCCCCCTTCTTCCTGCATCTCGTCTGGCGCAGCCGCGGAGAGCGCGCATGACCCTGCTCAGCCTCTCCGACCTGTCAGTCACCCTGCGCAACCGCCCGGTCTTTTCGGGCCTCTCGCTGGACATTGCCGAACGCGAGGTGGTCGGCCTTATCGGCCCGAACGGCGCGGGCAAGACCAGCCTCATGCGCGCCGCGCTCGGGCTGATCCCGGCGCAGGGCCACAGCTCGCTGGCCGCCCTTACCCCGGAGCAACGCGCCAAGGCCGCCGCATGGATGCCGCAGGCGCGCGAAATCGCGTGGCCGGTAAAGGTCGAAGACCTCGTGGCGCTGGGGCGCCTGCCGCATGGCGACCGCGCGACCGCGCCGGTCGAGGCGGCGATTGCCAAGATGGGGCTCGGCCCGCTGCGCAAGCGCCGCGCCACCAACCTCTCGGGCGGCGAACAGGCGCGCGCGCTGATCGCCCGTGCGCTGGCGCAGGAGACGCCGCTGCTGATGGCCGACGAGCCCAACGCCGGGCTCGATCCGGCGCATCAGATCGCCACGATGGAAGTGTTCCGCGATCTCGCCGCGGAAGGCCGCGGCGTGCTGCTATCTCTGCATGACATTGGCTTGGCCGCGCGGCACTGCACACGGCTGGTGCTGCTGGCCGAGGGCGGACTGCTGGCCGACGGCAGGCCCGAAGACGTGCTGACCGACGACCTTCTGGCGCGCGGCTTCGGCATCACCGCCTATCACGCGCAAACCCCCGACGGGCCGGTGTTCCAGCCGATGGGCCGGGCGCGCTAAGCAAAATCAGCCGGTCAACAGGATCGCCAGCAACGTCCACGAGGCAACTTCCGACAACAGCTGCGCCGCGCCCAGCACGTCGCCGGTGATCCCGCCCAAGCGCCGCCGCGCGAGCGCGCCAAGCGCCAGCGCCACGAAGCCGCATGTCGCGGCCAACACGATCCCGGCAGCACCGCAAACCAGCACGACGATCAGCGCCGCGCCGATCACGGCCACCCGTCCCGCGCGGCTGCGCCCTGCCGCGAGGTGGCCCATGCCATCCACGCGCGCCGGAGGCAGAGTTTCCTGCAAGACCACCATCGCGCCGCGGCTGAGCGCCCCGATCGCCGCAAAGACCTCAGGCCCCGCGGCGTGCCCCAGATCGGCCAGCGCAGCCCCCCAAAGTCCGGCGGCAAGGATCAACGCTATAACACCGTAGCTGCCGATGCGGCTGTCGCGCATGATTTCCAGAGCATGGGCGCGGTCGCGCCCGCCGCCGATGCCATCGGCGAAATCCGCCAGCCCGTCCACATGCAGCGCGCCGGTCACCAGCACAGTGATCGTCAGGCACAAAAGCGCGGCCAGCAGACCCGAGGCGCCAGCGGCCAACGCGCCGGCGAATACCGCCCAGCCAATCAGGCCGATCAAAGCGCCCACCAAAGGAAACGCCCAGCGGGCATCCCGCAGCGACGGCGCGGTCCCGGTCAGGCGCCCCGCGGGCAGACGCGTCAGCAGCATCAGCGCCACCTGCACCTCGCGCCGCCGCTCGCGCAGGCCGCTCATCCGCCCGCGACTCCGGCCTCGGCAAAGGTCGCCATGCCGTTGTGGCATTCCAACGCCGCGCGCAGCACCCCAAGCGCCAGCGCCGCGCCCGAGCCTTCGCCAAGCGCCATGTCGAGCGCCAGCACAGGCGATTTCCCCATCGCCTCAAGCAGCCGCGCATGCCCCGGCTCGCGGCTGACATGGCCAACCAGGCAATGATCCAGCAGCGTCGGATCGGCCTTGTAGAGCGGCGCCGTCGCCGCCGTGCAGATGAACCCGTCAAGGAGCACCGGAATGCGCTGCGCCCGCGCCTCCAGAACCGCGCCGCAGATCGCGGCCTGCTCACGCCCGCCCAGAGCCGCCAGCAGGCCCGCGCCGGTCACATCCGCATGACGCGCGCAGGCTCGGCGCACAGCGTCCGCCTTGCGCGCCAGCCCGGCCGTATCCGAGCCCGTGCCCCGCCCGATCCAACTCTCGACATCGCCGCCGAAGCTGGCACAGGCCAGGGCCGCGGCAATGGTCGAATTGCCGATGCCCATCTCGCCAAGGACCAGCACCTGCGCCCCGGCAGGCACCGCATCGGCGCCGCGGCGCATCTCGGCCAGCGTCTCTGCCTCGGTCATCGCGGCGCTTTCGGTGATGTCGGCGGTGGGCCGGTCGAGATCGCAGGCGATGACCGCCAGTTCGGCGCCCGACGCGCGGCACAATTGGTTGATCGCCGCACCGCCAGCCTCGAAATTGGCCACCATCTGCGCCGTGACCTCCTGCGGGAACGGGTTCACCCCCTGCGCGCAGACGCCGTGGTTTCCGGCAAAGACCAAGGCCTGCGCGTGGTTGATTTCGGGGCGCGGCGTGCCTTGCCAGCCGGCCATGAACACCGCCAAATCCTCCAGACGCCCCAGCGAGCCCGGCGGCTTGGTCAGGCTCATCTGCCGCGTGCGCGCGGCCTGCGCCGCGGCCTCATCGGCTACGGGCAGCGTTTCGCCAAGCCCGGCCACTGCGGCCAGCGAGGTCACCTCAGAAAGAATGCTCATTCGGTTTCACCTTCATTGGATACCCGGCCACCGCCAGCCAGACCTCGTCGCAGGCCGTGGCGACAGCCTGATTCATCCATCCCGCCGCGTCGCGGAACTCCCGCGCGAGGCGGTTCTCCGGCACGATCCCCGCGCCCACCTCATTGGTGACGAAAATCACCGGCGCGCGCTGCCGCGCAATTGCAGTGACCAGCGCCTGCGTCTCGTCGCGCCAGTCGGCCTCTTCGAGCAGCAAGTTGGTCAGCCACAGCGTCAGGCAATCAACCAGCCGGGGCCGCCCGCCGTCGCCGTCATCGCTGGCGTCAAGCGCGTCACACAGGTCGCGCGGCGCGTGCAGCGTCTGCCACGCGGCCCCGCGCCGGGCCCGGTGTTCGGCGATCCGCGCTTCCATCTCCGCATCGCCCTCGTAAATCCTTGCGGTGGCGATATAGATGGCCTGCCCGCACGCCGACAGCGCCTTGCGTTCCGCAAGGGTCGATTTGCCAGAGCGGGCCCCGCCGGTAATGAGGATCGACCTTTTCATCACCGCATGGGAAACCACCAAAGTTGGAAAAAGAAAAGGCCAAAGCAGTCCGTTGCACAACCGCCCGCCCCGCACAGCAGAGCTGATCCTGATCCGTCATGCCCCGCTCGCCGAAGCCGGACGGCTGTTTGGCCGCACCGATGCCGCCGCGCGCATCGCGGCGGCGGACATCGCCGCGCTGCGCGCCCGCCTTCCCGCGCCCACCGCGCTGATCTGCAGCCCCGCCCAGCGCTGCCAGCAGACCGCCGCGGCGCTCTGGCCCGGCCTGCACGCGCAGCCGGACGCGCGGCTGTGGGAGCAGGATTTTGGTGCCCATGACGGGCTGCGGTTCGACGAGCTTCCCGATATCGGCACGCTGGAGGGCCCCGATCTGGCGCGCTGGCGTCCGCCCGAGGGCGAAAGCTTTGCAGATCTCTGCAGCCGTGTATCGCCCGCGCTCATCGAGCATGGCCGCGTGGCGGCGGACCTTCGCGCGCCGGTGATCCTGATGGTGCACGCCGGAGTGGTCCGAGCGGCGCTGTCTCAGGTCTGCGGCGCGGTCCACGCCGGGCTCGCTTTCGAAGTCGCGCCGCTCTCGGTGACCCGGCTGCGCTGCGGCCCTGCAGGGCCGGTCTCGGTGATCGGGAGCGGTAGCCTATGAAGGCCGCAGTCACGGTTTTCGGCCATTTCGGTGAGTGGCTGCAAGGGCGCATGGGCCCGGACGGGCCAGTGGCTCTGGTCACGCTTCCCTGCCCCAAGCTCACTGTACAGGCACCGACCGAAGCAGGCACCGACCCGCAAATATTCAGCCCCGCGGCGCGTGACCACTTTGCCCGGCTGCTGGGCATTGCCGGTGACTTGCCCGACGCGGCGCGCAACTTTGCGCCCGGGCTTGGTGCCGGGGCCTCCACCGCCACGCTGGTCGCCTTGGCCCGCGCATCTGGCTTTCGCGGCGATCCAGAGACTCTCGCCCGCGCCTGCTTGGCCATCGAGGGCGCGACCGATCCGCTGATGTATCCCCACCCCGACCGCCTGCTCTGGGCCTCGCGCGAGACGCGGGTGCTGCGCCGCCTGCCCCCGGTTCCAACGTGTGAGATCCTTGGCGGCTTTTGGGGCGCGCCTCAGCAGACCGACCCTGCCGATGGCGAATTTGACGATATCTCCGACCTTGTGGCGGACTGGTCCCATCCCTCTGCCAGCCTCGAGCGGCGGGCTGCGATGGCCTCCGAGTCGGCGCGTCGCTGCACCGCCCGCCGCGGGCCCGCCTGCCCGATGCCCGAGCTTGCGCGCGCGCTCGGCGCGCTTGGCTGGCTGCGCGCCCACACCGGATCGGCCCGTGGGCTGATCTTTGCGGCAGGGTCTCTTCCCCCGCATGGCGCCAAAACTTTGGCCGAGGCCGGGCTGACTCGCATCCTCAGCTTTCGGGCGGGGACGGCATGAGTTTTGCGCTGATGATGCTGGGCGGGCTCGCGCTCGATCTCGCTATGGGCTGGCCGGATCGCCTCTATGCGAGGATCGGCCACCCGGTGACATGGCTCGGCCGGGCGATCACCGTGCTCGAGCAGCGCTGGAATAATGGCAGGCGACGCCGGAAGTTGGCGCTCGGGGCGCTCGCAACCGCGCTGATCGTGGCGCTGGCGATGCTTCCGGCACTGGCCGTGCAGAATGCCCTGCCGGACAGTTTGGCGGGCAACATGATCGGCGCCCTACTGGCATGGCCGCTGATCGCCATGCGATCGATGCACACGCATGTCGCGGCGGTGGCCACGCCGCTATCGCGCGGGGATCTGGCGGGCGCGCGACACGCCGTAGCGATGATCGTCGGGCGCGATCCGGCACAGCTGAACGCCCCGGGCATCGCCCGGGCCGCCATCGAAAGCTTGGCCGAGAACACCTCGGACGGAATCGTCGCGCCGCTGTTCTGGGGCGCTGTGGCAGGGCTGCCCGGTATCGCGGGCTACAAGGCGATCAACACGCTCGACTCGATGATCGGCCACCGCAGCGCGCGGTTCGAGGCTTTCGGGAAATGCGCCGCCCGGCTCGACGACGCGGCGAACTGGATTCCGGCACGGCTGACCGGTGCGCTCTTTGCCATTGCTTCGGGACCGCGCGCGAGGCAGGGGCTGCGGGTGATGCGCCGCGACGCGCCAAAACACCGTTCGCCCAACGCCGGCTGGCCCGAGGGCGCCATGGCGGCGGCGCTTGATGTGCGCCTCTCGGGGCCAAGGATCTACGGCACACATGTCGCCGATGAGCCGTGGCTCAACGCCACCGCCCCAGACCCGACGCCGAGCGATCTTGCCGATGCGCTGCGCCTCTACCGGCGCACGATGGCGCTCTGTGCCCTTGCGCTCTTGGCGCTGATCCTGTTCCGCTGCGCCGCATGACAGTGCGCCCCCAGACCAAGCCCCGCGACCACGGCGGCAATCTCGATGCCGCGATAGCGCGCTTCGGCGGCCATCGCGCCGACTGGCTCGATCTCTCGACCGGGATCAACCCAGAGCCTTACCCCGTGCCCGCGATCCCCGCAGAGGCATGGGCCGCCTTGCCCCGCAAGACAGATATGGACCGGCTCATCGCTGCCGCGCGCGACGCTTATGGCTGCACAGCCCGCATCGTGCCGATGAATGGCGCGCAAGGTGCGATCCAGATGGTGCCCATGCTGCGCGCGCCCGGGCGCGCCGCAGTGCTGGCGCCGACCTACAACGAACACGCCGCGGCGCTGCGGACGGGCGGATGGAAGGTCACCGAGGTTGCCGACATGGCCGCGCTGACAGGCACCGATCTGGCCGTGGTGGTCAATCCGAACAATCCCGACGGGCGGCGCACATCCCCCGAAGCGCTTTGCGCGCTGGCGGGACGGGTCGGGCTGCTGGTGGTCGACGAGAGCTTCGCCGATCCCGAGCCGGATCTCTCCATCGCGCCCCGCCTCGGCTCCGCGCTGCCGAACGTCGTGGTGTTGCGCTCTTTCGGCAAGTTCTACGGGCTCGCAGGTCTGCGACTGGGATTTGCGCTCGCCGAGGCGCCCTTGGGCCAAAGGGTGGCCGACCTCACCGGGCCATGGCCTGTCTCCGGCCCGGCGATCGAGATCGCCAGCGCCGCGCTCACCGACCGCCGCTGGCAGACCGAAACCACAGCCCGCCTCGACACCGACGTGCGTCGGCTGGATGCGCTGGCGGCTGCGGCAGGATGGCAGCGCATCGGGGCCTCGGCACTGTTTCGAACCTACGCCTGCCCGGATGCGCCCACCGCGCAGCGCAGGCTCGCGGCGCAGCGCGTCTGGACCCGCATCTTTCCCTATTCCGGCAACTGGCTCCGCATCGGACTGCCACCGTCGGCAGGCTGGCCGCAGCTTGAAGACGCCTTCGCCGCGCTTTAGCGGCTCAGAACTCGACGCCTTGCTGCGCCTTGATGCCATCGCGGAACGGGTGCTTGACCATGGTCATCTCGGTGACCAGATCCGCCGCCTCGATCAGTTCGGGCTTGGCGTTGCGGCCGGTGAGGCAGACATGGGTCATCGGCGGCTTGTGCTCGAGCAGGAAGGACACGACCTCGTCGATGTCCAGATAGTCATAGCGCAGGGCGATGTTGATCTCGTCCAGCAGCACGAAGCGGTTTTCGGGGTCGAGGATCTGCTCCTGCGCGATCTTCCAGCCGCGCTGCGCTGCCGCGATGTCGCGCTCTCGGTCCTGCGTCTCCCACGTGAAGCCCTCGCCCGATACGAAGAAACGACACTCGTCCGAGAATCTCTCACGCAGCATCTTGGACTCGCCGGTGACCCATGTGCCCTTGATGAACTGCACCACGGCGCAGGGCATGCCATGCGCGATGCAGCGCATGATCATCCCGAACCCCGAGGACGACTTGCCCTTGCCGGGGCCGGTGTGCACGAGGATGAGGCCCTTCTCCTCGGTCATGCCGGCGATCATCTTGTCGCGGGCTGCCTTGATCTTCTTCATCTTCTCGGTGTGGCGGATGTTGTCTTCTTCGCTCATGCTCTTCTTCGCGCTTTCGGCAGCTTTGGGAAATCCGGTCGATCTGACCGCAGGCTACCGCCGGTGTAAACGCACGAAGCGGAAATGTGCAGCCGGAAGGTTCCGCCCGCCCCTCAGCGCTGAATGACGCCCGCCTTGGGACTGATCTTCGAGCCGTCCGAGAAGCGGTGCAGGCGGAACGGCGCGGGGTCGACGACCGGGCTACGGCCGGCGATCAGATCCGCCGCCAACCGCCCGGCGCCGGTGCCCAAACCGAAACCATGCCCAGAGAAGCCGCTTGCCACGTAAAGCCCCGGAATGCCGTTCTTCACGCCCTCGGTGGCAGAGATCACCGGAATGATGTCGGGCAGAACGTCGATGTATCCGGCCCATTTCTGCGCCACAGTGGCCTTGGCGAAGGCCGGATAAGACGATGTGACCACCTGCAACGCGCGGTCGATCAGCGTGCTGTCAGGCGCGGGGTCGAGCACCCGGGTCTTCTCGAACGGGCTCACCTCGGCACCGCTCCAATGACGCGGTGTGCGCAGCGCTTCAAAGAACGACGGGCCGACCCCGAGGTTGATGCTGCGCCATTCGTTCCTGAGCGCGGGCAAGAAGGATTTCAGCAGGCGAAAGCTGTCGGGCGTGAGCTGGTAACGGCTCGGCAGCGACGAGGCGATGGTATAGCCGCCGTCGGCACGCTTGCGCATGGCGAACTCGGGGTATTTGAGCGTGCCCTCGGGCCCGCCTGGCACCGGATCGGTGCGCAGCACATTGCCCTTGGTGCGCAGCTGCGGCAGGTCGATCCCGAGATTGCCAAGGAAGAGCCGCGACCAGACGCCCCCGGCCACAAGCACGGCTGAACAGGCGATGCGGCCCTTTTCCGTCACGACGCCAGACACCCGGCCCGCTTCGGTCTCCACAACCCGCACCGCGCAATTCTGATGCACGGTGCCGGCGCGGGCCTGCACCGCACGGGCGATGGCCGGGGCGGCCTTCTGCGGTTCGGCGCGGCCGTCATACGGGTTGTGCAGCGCGCCCTTGATGTCGAGCGACAGGCCCGGAAACATGCCAAGCACCTCGTCGCGGCCCAGCATCCGCGCGGGGATCTGATAGGGTTGCAACTCGTCGAGCGACTCGCGCTCGTAGGCAAGACCCGCGTCGGTGGTCACCGTGAAGGTCGCGCCGCAGCGGGTATAGCCCGTGTCCGCACCGATACGCGCGTCCAGCCCCTGCCAGATGCGCTGCGCTTCAACCATCAGCGGCAGCTCGCGGGTGTCGCGATGCGTCAGGCGCACCCAGCCCCAGTTGCGGCTCGACTGCTCACCCGCCACGTGGCCCTTCTCGCAGATCGCCACCTTCAGCCCCTGATCGGCCAGTTCCAGCCCTGCGCAAACCCCGGCGATCCCGCCACCGATGATCACGACGTCGGCGCGTTCGGGCAGCGCAGCACTGCTTTCTACCGGATCCGGTGTCGGTCCTGGCATCGTCTTTCTCCTAGTTCGGCGCCTTGCGCGCCATGGGTCTTTCTTGCTCTGCCCAAGCCGCTTGGATCGGTGCCGGGCAAAGCAGCGCGCGCTAAGCGCGCAACTTCGAGCTTGGAAATATCAGAAGGTTTCCCCAAGCTGACAGTTGACGTGAAACTCGGCGACGCTCGCCTCGTTGGGCAAATCGATCAGCATATGGATGACCCGGGCCAGATCCTCGGGCTGAGTCATGCTTGCGGCGTCGCGGCCAGCGACAGCGGTCGCCATATCGGTGGCCACGAACCCAGGACAGACAGCAACGGCCCGAATGCCCTGCTCGTACCCTGCGTGGCGCAGCGCATGCGCCAGCCCGACGACGGCGAACTTCGACACCGCATAAGACCCGGCTCCGGCCGATTTGATCCGCTTGCCCGACAGCGATCCCAGCAAAACCACCCGGCCACGCCCCGAGGCAGCGAGCGGCTCCCAGCAGGCCGCCGCGAGGCGGCGCGGTCCCTGCACGTTGACCTCAAGCAGGTGGGCCATCTCTTCGTCGGTGATCTCGACCGGGGTCTTGCGCAGCGAGATCCCCGCGCTGGCGACCACTGCATCGATGCGGCCCAGCTTGTCCATGACGTCCTGCGCCCAGCCAGTGGCGGTGGCCGGGTCCGTCGCCTCATAGGTGTAAAGATGCACCCGCTCCGGCGCCGCTTGCGCCCAGTCCGGCATCTCCAGGCGGCGCATGCCCAGCGACACGGTCCAGCCCGCATCGAACAAAGCCTTGGCGGTGGCGGCACCAATGCCGCGTGCGGCACCGGAAACAAGCGCGACGCGCTGGGATGTCAGTTCCATTTTGTCCTCATGTTCAGATAGGCGCGCTTGAGCATGCGCATGAATTGCTCGCGGTCCTCCGGCGCGATGAAGTCGAAGAACTCCGCTTCCTGCTGACGGACGATCTCGCGCACCTCCTGCGACAGCGCGTGGCCCCGGTCAGTAATGAACAGCGCTTGGGCGCGTTGATCGTCGGACGCGGTCTCGCGGCGGATCAACCCGGCCTCGACCATGCGGTCGATGATCCGCCCGGTCGCCGGGCGGTCGCGCAGCAGCACCTCGGCGATCTGCGACGGGCGGATGCCGGGGTAGTCGTCGACCAGCAGCAGCGTGGTGATCTTGCCCTTGCCTTTGGCGATCTCCAGATGCGCCATGCGCCTGTCGAGATCGCGCGAGACCGCCGTATCCAGAGACCGGATGTACCAGCTCAAAGCCCCTTCAAGGATGTCTATCCTAAGGCCGCCAATTTCGATCGGCGGATCGTCCTGCGGCGGGTCAGAAGCCGTCATCAAGGCAAACCTGTGCATGTCATCGGGGGCATCACGCCCGGACAGCGCCCCTGAACGCAAGTAAAAGATTGTGTTTCACAACCATATGACCGCATACCACGGCCCTTGCGCAAGATTTGCGGGCAGGATCAAAGCAGATGCCCCGGCCGAGGGCGCTGCCGCGGCGCCCCCGGCCGTCTGCTGCACGGCGATTCATCCGCCGCGCGTCCCGCCATCTTCGCCAGTTCGGCGATTCACGCCCGCAGGCGCGTACCACACCGTCGCGAAAATTCCCGTGACGCGGAGCAGCGCACCGGGCTAGAGCCGTGGTATGAGCACAGCGACCCAAATCTCCAGCCTCAATCGCCCCGGCGTCGGCATCGCGCTGATCTGCGCGGGCGTTGTCGGAATTTCGATCAACGACATGCTGATCAAGATGCTGTCGGATGGCTATCCGCTGCACCAGATCGTCGGTACGCGCTCGGCGGTGGGGCTGTGCATCATCCTTGTGATGCTGCAGATCGAAGGCGGCTGGCGGCTGCTGCGCAGCAGCACACCGTGGCTGCATCTGGCGCGCGGCGTTCTGGTGGTTCTGGCCAACATGACCTTCTACGCCTCGGTGGCGGTGATGCCGCTGGGACAGGCGACGGCGCTGTTCTTTGTCGCGCCGCTGTTCATCACGCTGCTGTCGGTGCCGCTTTTGGGCGAAAAGGTCGGGCCATGGCGGCTTGGCGCGGTCTGCGCAGGCTTTGCCGGGGTGATCATCATGCAGCAGCCTTGGCAGGAGACCGCGGGCGGCGCGCGGCTGGTTCTGCTGCTGCCGGTGCTCTCGGCGCTGCTCTACGCGCTGCTGCAGGTGCTGACGCGCAAGTTGGGGGTCACCTCGCGCGCATCGGCGCTGGCGGTCCACCTGCAGGTGATGTTCCTCGTGGTATCGGCAGCGTTCTACATCTTCGCCGGAGACGGGCGCTACATGGACAGTTTCGAAAGCGACGCGGTGCGCTTTCTGCTGCGCCCATGGGTCATGCCCGGCGCTCAGGACATGCTGGTCTTTGTGGCGCTCGGCTGCATTTCCGGCTTCGTCGGCTACGCGCTGAGCGCCTCGTACCGGCTGGCCGATGCGGCGGTGATCGCACCGTTCGAATACGTCGGCCTGCCGCTGGCAATCTTCTGGGGCTGGACGATGTTCGGCGAATGGCCGGTGCCCGCCACATGGGCGGGCTGCGCGCTGATCGTCGGTGCTGGTCTGATGGTGTTCCTGCGCGAACGCGCCAAGGCCCGGCCACAGCCGGGACGGCGGCGCGGCAGCACCGCCGTCAGGCGTTGAGGGTCAGTTCCTGATCAGGCGCTGATCAGACGGTGACCGTGCTGCGCACGGTGTCGATCATCAGCTTGACGTTCTCGGGGTCGGCATCGGGGGTGATGCCATGGCCGAGGTTGAAGATATGCGGCCCCTTCGAAAAGGCCTGCACCACGCGCTGCGTCTCGCGGACCAGATCCTCGCCGCCGGTAACCATATGCGACGAGGCCAAATTGCCCTGCACGCACCCCGAGGTCTGCACGTTCGCCGCAGCCCATTCCGGCGACACGCTGTCATCGACAGCGACGCAATCGGCGCCGGTGGCCTCGTGGAAACCGATGTAATTCTCACCCGCCTGACGCGGGAAGACGATGACCGGCAGGCCGGGATAGCGCGATTTCAGCTCCTGCGTGATCACCTTGGCGGGCTCGAGCGCATATCTGCGGAAATCGTCGCCCTCGAGCGATCCGGCCCAGCTGTCGAAGATCTTCACCACCTCGGCGCCCGCCTCGACCTGTTTTGACAGGTACTCGATGGTGCCCTCGGTGAGCCGGTCGATGACCTTCTCGAACAAAGCGCGGTTCTCGGCCTTGAGCGCATGCGCCGGGCCCTGATCCTTGGTGCCGCGCCCGGCGATCATATAGGTCGCCACGGTCCACGGCGCCCCGGCGAAGCCGATCAGCGTGGTGTCTTTCGGCAACTCGCGCGACAGGATGCCGACGGTGTCGTAGATCGGGTTCAGCGTGTCGTGGATCGCCGACACCGGCTTCAGCGCATCGAAATCCGCATCGCTCTGGATGGTCGACAGCCGCGGCCCCTCGCCGGTAACGAACCACAGATCAAGCCCCAGCGCCTGCGGCAGCAGCAGGATGTCGGCAAAGAGGATCGCCGCATCGAAACCGTAGCGGCGGATCGGCTGCAGCGTCACCTCGGCGGCAAGCTGCGGATTGTAGCACAGCGACAGGAAATCCCCGGCCTCGGCGCGGGTGGCGCGGTACTCGGGCAGGTAGCGCCCGGCCTGTCGCATCATCCAGATCGGCGGGGTCGGCAGGGTCTCGCCAGCCAGTGCGCGCAGGATCGTCTTGGTCATGGGAAACCCCCGTCTGAATTGCCTATCTCGTCGGGGCGGCAATATGTCAAAACGCCCCCCATTGCCACATCTCTTCCCGCGACATAAAGCTCTGCCCATGACAATCGAGACCCCCATCGCCCTGCCCTCGCCCGACGCCCCGCTGAAGATCGGCACCCGCGGCTCGCCGCTGGCGCTGGCGCAGGCCCATGAGACCCGCGACCGTCTGGCCGCGCATTTCGACCTGCCCGCCGACGCCTTCGAGGTAAAGGTGATCAAGACCATGGGCGATGATCGCGCGATGATCGCCGCCGACCGGCCTCTGAAGGAGATCGGCAACAAGGGCCTGTTCACCCGCGAGATCGAAGAGCAGCTTCTGTCGGGCGGCATCGACATCGCGGTGCACTCGATGAAGGACATGCCGACCGAGCAACCCGAGGGGCTGATCCTCGATTGCTACCTCCCGCGCGAGGACGTGCGCGACTGTTTCATCTCGCCGACGCATGCGGCGATCGCCGATCTGCCCGAGGGCACGGTGGTCGGCACCTCGTCGCTGCGCCGCCGCGCACAACTGCTCAACCGCCGACCCGACCTGAAGGTGGTGGATTTCCGCGGCAACGTGCAAACCCGCCTGAAAAAGCTCGAGGACGGTGTCGCCGCCTGTAGTTTCCTTGCCATGGCCGGGCTCAACCGCATGAACATGGCGGGCGAGCACATGACGCCGATCGCCCCCGAGGACATGCTGCCGGCCATCGCGCAGGGCGCCATCGGCATCGAGCGGCGCACCAGCGACGCCCGCGTGGCCGCGATGCTCTCGGCGATACACCACCGCCCGACGCAGCACCGGCTGGACGCGGAACGCGCCTTCCTCGCCACGCTCGATGGCAGCTGCGAGACACCGATTGCCGGGCTGGCGCTGCTCGACGAAGACGAGATCTGGCTGCGCGGCGAGATCCTGCGCACCGACGGCAGCGAGGCCCTGAAGGGCGAGCGCCGCGGCCCGATCGCCGAGGGCACGCGCATGGGCGCCGATCTGGCGCGCGAGCTTCTGGCGCAGGCGGGTGACGGGTTCTTCGACTGGCGCGAGGGCTAAACTCGCCCGGAATCAAGGCGAAGCCGCCGGGCGAGCGGTCGTCTATTCTGGCGCCATCGGTTCAAGCCCGATGGACGACGCCGTCCCCACGGGATGGCGCTCTTTCACCCGCGCGCAAAGTTCCGATGTCATTCGGATTTGGCAGGCATAAAGCGCCTCGCTCAGATGCCGGTGCGCCCTCCCACGGGACGGCGCTCGCCCGGCTCCTGCCACACAACTGGCGATTTACCGCTCCGGGCAATCCTCACCCAGCGGCGTGCCGTCATAGGCCTTGTCGCCACAGTCGTTGATCTCTTCCCAGATATAGCCACGCCCGTCCTCGGTCACCGCCACCACTCGGTCGATGCCAAACTCGATGTTTCGCTGCGAAGCGTAGACATGCGCGGTGCCCGCGGCGATCTCGTCGCCAATCTCCTCGGCGTCGAAACAGCCGAACCAGAACGGCGCATTGCGCGGCTCGGCGCCTTCGTAGCGCTCGAACAGGGGATCAAGCGTCTCGGGAGTCTCCGAGGTGGCGAAACAGGCGCGGTAGCGGATGGGCGAGGAGGTCGCATCGATCCCTTCGAAACCTTCAAAGGCGATGGCACGGGGTGCAGCGCCATCGCGCGGGGTCAGAAGAACCTCCGCCTCCTCTGCCGGCAGGTCGTAATAGTAATAAAAGACCTGCGTGTAATAGACGACCGCGCCAAAAATGAGCGCGGCCGCAAGAATGCCGATCCCGAGGATCTTGCCGCTCATGCGGCGCTTTCCGCCGCCTCGGGGGTCCAGCCGCCGGCCTCGGTGCTGACGAAGGCATCGGCGCATTTCTTCGCCAGCGCCCGCACGCGCCCGATGTAGGCCTGCCGCTCGGTGACCGAGATCACGCCACGCGCGTCGAGCAGGTTGAACAGATGCGAGGCCTTGATGCACTGATCATAGGCCGGGTGCGCCATGACGATGCGCTTGCCGGTCTTCGGATCGCTCTCTTCACGGGCAAGGATCGCCTCGCATTCCGCTTCGGCCTCTTCGAAGTGGCGCAGCAGCACGTCGGTGTCGGCGACGTCGAAGTTGAAGCGCGAGTATTCCTCTTCGGTCTGGCGGAACACATCGCCGTATTTCAACGCGATCGGCGCGTCGGGGTCATTGAACGGCATTTCCATAACGTGGTCGATGCCAAGCACGTACATGGCGAGCCGTTCGAGCCCGTAGGTCAGCTCGCCCGAGACCGGGTGGCAGTCGTGCCCGCCGACCTGCTGGAAATAGGTGAACTGCGACACCTCCATGCCGTCGCACCAGACCTCCCAGCCAAGGCCCCATGCGCCCAGTGTCGGGCTTTCCCAGTCGTCCTCGACAAATCGGATGTCGTGGCTGGCCATGTCGATGCCGATCGCTTCGAGCGAGCCGAGGTAGAGCGCCTGCAGGTCCGGCGGGCTCGGTTTGATCAGCACCTGAAACTGGTAATAATGCTGCAGGCGGTTGGGGTTCTCGCCATAGCGCCCATCGGTGGGGCGGCGCGAGGGCTGCACGTAGGCCGCGGCCCAGGGCTTCGAGCCGAGCGCGCGCAGCGTGGTCGCCGGGTGGAAGGTGCCCGCGCCGACCTCCATGTCGTAGGGCTGCAACACGGCGCACCCCTTGCTGGCCCAGTAGGTCTGCAGACGCAGGATGATCTCCTGAAAACTGCGCGGCTTGCTGCTCTCGCTCATGCTGGGCATCGTCATGGCATCCTTTTCCTAGCGTCCTCGCCCGCGGCACAGGGCGTGCGCCGCTCGTCGATTGATCGGCTGCCTGATTATGCGTGCAACGGTCAAGGGTCAATGCGCAGCCCTGACCATCTTTTGAGATGACGCGAGGCGGGCGTCTGCTACATCCTTTTCCTGAACGGCAGACAGAGACGAGAAACGGCGCGCAGACGTCCGGCCCGAGGAGCGAGTTTATTGATGTTGAGATCCATTCTTTTTGCAGGCACGGCGGCGCTGATGCTGGCGCAGGGCGCGGCGGCGCAGCAGGGCGACGTGGTCTATATCCAGATCGAGGCCCAGCCCAGTCTGACCGAGGCCGAAGCCCGGCTGCGCGACTATGCGGGCGGTCTGCAGAACGTGAATGGCTTTTCGCTTGGCGGCGGCTGGTACGGCATCGCGCTTGGCCCGTTCGATCCAGAGGTCGCGGCGGACCGGCTGCGCGCCCTGCGCGCGGCGGGGCAAATCCCGCGCGACTCCTATCTCGCCGCCGCAGGGGAATACGGGCGGCAGTTCTGGCCGGTGGGTGCCGGAGCAGGCGCGGCGCAAAACGCCCCCGCCCAGCCCTCGGCCGAGCAAGCGCAGGCAGACGAGGCTCCCGGCGCCACCTCCGACGAGGAACTGGCCGCAGCATTGGCCGAGGCCGAGGCGGACCCCGCCGAGCCCGAAATTCCCTATGAGACCGTTTCGCAGGCCCGCCGCAGCGAACAGAGCCTCACCGGCGCCGAGCGGCAGCAGTTGCAGGTCGCGCTGCGCTGGTCGGGCCATTACGACAGCGCCATCGACGGTGCGTTCGGGCGCGGCACGCGCAGTGCAATGGGCGCGTGGCAGCGCGACAACGGCTATGAGGTCACCGGCGTTCTGACGACCCGGCAGCGCGCCGATCTGCTTGGTCAGTACAACGCCGTTCTCGAGGGCATGGGCATGGCCGAAGTGACCGATGCGCAAGCCGGCGTCGCAGTCCGCATGCCCACCGAGGTTGTCGAGTTCGACCGCTACGAAGCGCCGTTCGCCATCTATAACGGAACCGGCGAGATCGAAAACGCGCAGGTGCTTCTGATCAGCCAGCCCGGCAACCGCCAGACGATGGGCGGGCTCTATGAGATCCTGCAGACGCTGGAGATCGTACCGCTCGACGGGCCGCGCAACCTGCGCCGCGACGGCTTCAGCATCTCCGGCGAAAACGCTCGCCTTGCCAGCCACACCGAAGTGACCCTGCAGGGCGGCGAGATCAAGGGCTGGACGCTGGTCTGGCCGGCAGGCGATGACGCCCGGTTCGAACGGATCACCGGGGCGATGTCGGCCAGTTTCCGAGCTACTCCCGGCGTGCTCGATCCTGCCGAGATCAGCGACAACGGCCAGACGCTCGATTTGGTTTCCGGCCTGCCGATCCGCACCCCACGCGCCACGGTGGCGGGCTTTTTCGTCGATGGCCGCGGCACGGTGCTGACCACCGCCGGGGCGGTGCAGAACTGCAGCAGGCTCACTCTCGACGGCAGCTACGACGCAGAGCTTCTACAAAGCGACGCGGCGCTTGGCGTGGCGCTGCTGCGGCCTTCTGCGGCGCTGGCTCCGCGCGGCGTGGCCCGCCTGCGCACCGATCCGCCGCGGCTCAATTCCGAAGTGGCCGTGGCCGGTTTCCCTTATGGCGGTGTGCTTAGCGCGCCAACGCTCAGCTTTGGCGCCCTGCAAGACAGCAAGGGGCTGGGCGGCGAGGAAACGCTGGCGCGGCTGACGGTGGATGTCACCCCCGGTGACGCGGGCGGTCCGGTGCTCGACACCGGCGGCGCGGTGGTCGGCCTGCTGATGCCGCGCGATGCCGGTGGCAAGCAACTGCCCGAGGATGTCGCCTTTGCCACCGACGCCGCGGCGCTGATGGAGTTCCTGCGCGGCGCAGGCATTTCGGGCACCACCATGCAGGGCGAGGGCGCGATGGCCCCCGAAGACCTCACCGCCGCCGCCCGCGACATGACGGTGGCCGTGAACTGCTGGGAGTGAGACGCCGGCCTGCCCCCACCGCCCTTTGAGCGTGGCGCGACGTCGCGCCACGCTTCTCTCCGGCCATTCGCGGTGCTAGCCCTAGGGCTGGAGGAGACAGGGGTGGACCACGCCGAATGGACAAGGATGCGCTGACGCAGGCCGGGCTGAATCTCATTCAGCAGGCGCTGTCGATCTACGACCGCGAGCTGCGGCTGGCGGTGTGCAACCGCCGCTTTGCCGAGATGTTCGACCTGCCCGAGCGGCTGACCCGCCCCGGCGCGAGCTTTGAGGACACGGTGCGACATCTGATCGAGGCTGGCGAGTACGGCGAGGTCGAAGACCCGGAGGCCTTTCTGCGCGCCCGCGTCGAACAGGCCCGCGCCTTCGCACCGCATTACATGGAACGCAGCCGCGCCAACGGGCGCACGATCTCTGTCGAGGGGGCACCCTTGCCGCAGGGCGGATGGGTCACCGTCTACACCGACATCACCGCCGTGAAAGCGCAGGAAGAACTGCTGCGCACCCGCTCGGAATTGCTGTCCGAAGAGGTCATCCGCCGCGCCGAGGCGCTGGCTGCCAGCAACCGCGAACTTGCGGCCACCAACGCCGCGCTGGAAGAGGCCCGGCGCGAACTGACCGAGATGGAGGCGCGCACCCGGCTGACCACCGAGATGATGCCGGCGCATATCGCCCGCGTTGATGCCGAAGGCTGCTATACCTATTCCAATCGCCGGCTGTCGCAGGTGATGCCCGGACGCCCGTCCGAGATCACCGGGCTACATATCTCCGAGGCGCTCGGCGCCGCCTACGAGAAGGTGCGCCCGCATCTGCAGCGCGCGCTGGACGGCGAGCAGAGCATCTTCGAATTCACCGACGCTGGGTCATCGCGGCGCATCCGCGCGGTCTTCACCCCCGATCCGGCCGAGCGCGGCGTTTATATCCTGTCGCTCGACGTCACCGAGGAAACGCAGGCCCGCGCGGCGTTGCAGCAGGCGCGGCGGCGCGAACTGGCCGCACAGCTGACCTCGGGGCTGGCGCATGACTTTTCCAATTTGCTGACCATTATCTTGGGCATGCAGTCGAAGCTTGCCCGCATGGACCTGCCCGACGACGCGGTGCCGCTGGTCAGCGGGACGCTGCAGGCCGCGCGGCGCGGCGGCGCGCTGCTCGACCGGATCGCCGGGATCACCGCGCCGCGGGCGTGGACCCCCGAGCCCGTTGCGCTTGGGCCCTTCCTGCGCGACCTGCGCACGCTCGCCAGCCCTGCGCTGCCCGACAGCGTGACCCTCGAGGTCGCCCCGGCGCCAGAGGGCGCCTTCCTTCTTGATCCGGGGCTGCTGCAGGACGCGGCGCTCAATCTGGTTCTGAACGCGCGCGACGCCTGCGGCGCGGCGGGCGGGCGGATCCGGCTGGAAATGCGTGCGGTGCAGGACACGTGGCTGGAACTGGCGGTCTGCGACAGCGGCCACGGCTTCTCCGAAGAGGCGCTGCGCCACGGACTTGATCCCTTCTTCACCACCAAGGGCGGCGCGGGGTCGGGGCTGGGGCTTGCCATGGTCTATGACATGGCCAAGCTTGCGGGCGGCACGATCAAGCTGGCCAACACCGGCACCGGCGCGCGGGTCACGCTGCGGCTTCCCCTGCGCCCGGCCCCTGCCCTGCCGCCGCGCGCCCGCGGGCTGGCGCTGCTGGTCGAGGACGATGCCGAGCTACGCGAGCAACTGCGCGACATGCTCACCGCCCTTGGGCATGCGGTGGTTGAGGCAAGCTCGGTCGCCGAGGCGCAGGCGTTGGCCGAGGGGCTGCAGATCGAGCTTGTGCTGTCGGACGTGCTGCTTGAAGGCGGCACCCCCGGCTCGGCGCTGCCCGCCGCGCTGCCCCGCCTTGATGTGCGGCTGATGACCTCGCTGCCGCCCGGCGATCCGCGCCGCATCGAGGCTGAAGCAGCCGCGCCGGTGATCGCCAAACCGTTCAGCGCCGGTCAGCTTGCGGCCTTCCTCGGCATGGTACCGGCATGAGCGCGCCGCTTATTTCCATCCTCGACGACGAGCCGGCGATCCGCGCGATCCTGTCGGACGCGCTGACCGAGGCCGGCTTCCGCACCATGGCCTTCGGCCGCGCCACCGAGTTCGAGGCCGCGCTGAAGCGCAACACGCCGGATGTCTGTCTTGTCGATCTCGGCCTGCCCGACCGCGACGGGCTCAGCCTCGTGCACCGGCTGGCACTGGAACTGGGCGCCTCGGTGATCATCGTGTCGGGGCGGGCGCAGGTGCAGGACCGGGTGACCGGGCTGGAACTGGGCGCCGATGACTACATCATTAAACCTTTCGATCCTGCCGAGGTCGTCGCCCGTGTCCGCGCCCGCCTGCGCGCGCCGCGCAGCGCCCCCGCGCGCAGCGAGACCGCCCGCTTCGCCGGGTGGACCGCACATTTTGATCGCTACGTGCTGGAAGATGCCAGCGGCACCGAGACGCCCTTTTCGCACGCCGAGGGCGAGGTGCTGCGGCTCTTTCTGGAAAGCCCGAAACGGCTGATCACTCGCGCGCACATGCAGGAAAACTTGGGCGGCGCGGCAGGCGAGAGCTTTGACAGGGCGATGGATGTGCGCATCTCGCGCCTGCGCACAAAGCTGCGCGAGGATCCCAAAAACCCCCGCCTGATCAAGACGATCTACGGCGCGGGATATATCTTTCTGGGCGACGTGGACTGGGAGTGACCTGGCCTGACCGGCGCTCAGTCTTCCTTGGGTGCCTCGGGCAGCGAGCGCTCTTCTCCCTGCACCCCGCTCAGCAGGTCTTGCAGTTCGCCCTGCATCTGCACCAGCTCGTCGCGGTAGCGCGACGCGTCCATGGCTTTGATCACCTCGGTGAACCCGGCAAGAACCTTGGCCTCCGAGGCGCGGATCCGGTCCATCATGTCGCCGTCGATGCCGCCGAAGACAGAGCGCACCGACAGGCCAGCCCGCTTCATCGCCGCGCTCACCGTGTCCGACGGATCAGCCTCGCCGCCAACGGCGGTGATCAGCGCGGTCAGCCGTTGCACCTGCTCCACGTGCAGCCCGTGGAAGCGCAGAGCGACGAAACGAAACTCTGGCTCGGCCTTCTCGGCCATCTCTTCAAACCACGCACGGGCGCCGACGGATCGGGCCTGCAGGTGGTTCAGCAGGTCAAGCTGGCGGGCACTGGCGGTGACCGCCTGCTGCTCTCTCGGGACATCCTTCATGGCAAGGTCCTCCGGTTGTGTCACCGATTAAACGTGCCTGCGCCCCGCCGGTTCCCGTGCCAGCGCCTCCCGGCGCGCCTTAGCCGAGCGCCGCGACCGCCTCTGCCAGCGCGCTGAGGCCGGTCACGAGGTCGGCTTCGGCCGTATCCTCTGCAAAATCGTGGCTGATCCCGCCGATCGACGGCACGAAAAGCATCGCCACCGGCATCAGGTTCGACAAGTTCGTGGCATCGTGCAGCGCGCCCGAAGGCATCACGCGCCATGCCCCCGGGGCGGCGGCCTCTGCGCCCTGCTCCAACGCCGCGCGCAGCCGCGCGTCCATGGTCACCGGGGCCAGTTCCAGCTTCGGCGCGAGCGTCAGCTCGAGCCCGGTCTCGGCGCAGATCTCGTTGATCGTCTCGCGGGCGACGGCCTCGATCCGGTCGAGCCGGCCTGCATCGCCGTCGCGCCACTGCAGGGTGAAGCGCACTTCCCCCGGCACGATGGCATGCGCGTTGGGATGTACCTCTACATGACCGATGGTCCAGACCGTCGAGGGGGTGACCACATTGCGCAGCCGCTCGTTGAGCCGGGTGGTAAAGCTCGCAAGCCCCTGAAACGCGTCCTTGCGCAGCCGCATCGGCGTGGTGCCGGCGTGGTTCTGCTCGCCCTTCAGCACCATGGTCTGGTTGCGCATGCCGACGATGGCCTCGACCACGCCAAGGCTGCCGCCTTCAGTGTCCAGCACCGGGCCCTGTTCGATGTGCATCTCAAGAAAGCCGGTGAAGCGATCGGGATCAAGAAACGCCCCCGCGCGCGCGCCCAGCCCCTTGCGCGCCTCGGCCAGCGTCACCCCGTCCGGGCCCTGCAGCTTGTCGGCTTCGGCGAGGCTGATATTGCCGCCCCAGATGGCGCTGCCGGTGGTCACGCCAAAGCGCCCCTCCTCGTCCTGAAACGACACGCAGGACACCGGCGGGCCGCCCGCCTCCTGCGACGCGCGCGCCACTTCAAGCCCGGCGATCACCCCCAGCGCGCCATCGAGCCAGCCGCCTTCGACCTGGCTGTCGGAATGCGAGCCGATCAGCAGCGAGGGCCCATCGGTAAGCCCGAAGAGCGAGCCGACGGGGTCGAAATGACTGCGCAGCCCGGCCTCTTCCATGCGTCCCGCCAGCCAGTCGCGCGCGGCAATATCGGCCTCGGAGAAAGCCGGGCGGCAGACCCCTTTGCCAACCCCGGTGGCCCCGAAGCTGCGCAGCATGTGCAGATCGGACAAAAAGCGTTCGGGGTTCACGGGAATGCCGGTCATGGCGGTCTCCTTGGATGGCGTTAGGCGGGCTCAGCGGGCGATCAGGATCGCCTCGAGCGCCGCGCGATACTTTGGTGGAATTGGGGTCGGGCGGTTCTCGGCGTCGGCGGCCACATGCACCACGAAGCCCTCGGCGCAGGCCTGCGCGTCATCGTTGCGGAACAGCCCCACTTCGAAGCGCGAAGAACTGCGCCCAAGGTGCCCGCAACGCAGCCCGGCGTGCAAAAGGTCGGGAAACCGCGCCTCGGCATGGTAGGTGCAGCCGTTCTCCACCACCAGCGAGCGCAGCGCGTCCGGCCCCTCGATGGCGATGCCACGGTCGATCTGCCAGAGCGTCACCGCCGTGTCGATGAACGAATGATAGGCGGCGTTGTTGAGATGCCCGTAGGCGTCATTGTCCTCCCACCGCGTGGGAATGGCAAAGAACGCGCGATACGCGGCGCGGCGGGACGGCGCGGCGCGGCTCATCCCGAGCGGATCGCCCGGAACACTGCCGAGGCGCCCCAGCCGGCAATCGCCGCGATGGCCAAGGACATCAGCCCGTAGACCAGCGGCATCTGCCGCGACAGGGTGAAAAGCCACCGCTCGAGCCCGACCTTGCCGACCTGAAGTTCGCTGTCGTGCTCGGCCACCACCGTGCCGTCGCGGGTCAGCAGCACGCGGGTGAGATAGCGGCCTTCGGAGATATTCGCGGGCATGGTGATCGAGGTGTCGAACAGCGTGCTGTCGCGCAGCTCGACGCTGTTCTCTTCGACGCGGTAAAGGCCCTGCGCTTCCCGGACGCGGATCAGCGCCTCGGTGAAGGCCTCGGAATCCATGATGTCCATCGGCGCGCCGACCGAGCGGATGGCCCGCGGGATCGACACCTCGTGGCGCAGATCGTCGACCGCCGAGATGGTCTCGTTCCACGGCGCCGAGGTGGCCACGGCGTAGAAGCTCGGTGCGCTGTCGATCTCCACCGCCTCGGCGTTGACCCAGATCCCCAGCTTGCGCGCTTTGCGCCACACGGTCACCGGCTCCAGCGGGCCCTCGACCGTGACGATCACCTGCAGCGGCGGATCGCGCTGGATCGCCACCTCGCGCTTCACCGCGCCGAAGATGAGAATCTCCGAGCCGTCAAAATCGGTGGTGATCGACACGTTGCTGCGCGACAGCCCCATGACCACCTCTTCGGCCCGCGCGGGCAGCGCGGCGATCAGCAGAAGGAGCGCGGCGAGAAGTCTCATGGCGCCACCAATTCGTAGATTTCGGACGGGGTGATGAACAGATCCAGCGCCAGCTTGCCGCACACCAGCAGCACCAGCGAGGCCAGCGCGATGCGCAATTGCTCGGCCTTCAGGCGGGTGCCGAAGACGGTGCCGATCTGCGCGCCGATGACGCCGCCAAGGATCAGCACCAGCGCCAGCATGATGTCCACCGTGTAGTTGGTGGTGGCGTGCAGCAGCGTGGTGAAGGCGGTGACGAAGATGATCTGGAACAGCGAGGTGCCCACCACCACCTTTGTGGGCATGCCCAGCAGGTAGATCATCGCCGGCACCATGATGAAGCCGCCACCGACCCCCATGATCGCCGAAAGCACCCCCACCGACAGGCCCACCAGCATCGGCGGGATCGCCGAAATATAAAGCCCCGAGGTGCGAAAGCGCATCTTGAACGGCAGCCCGTGCACCCAGCCGTGATGGCGGCGCTTCGGCGCGGTGCCCTTGCGCGACTTGAAGATGGCATTGAGGCTCTCGACGAACATCAGCCCGCCGATGATCCCGAGGAAAACGACGTAGCACAGCCGCACCAGCAAATCGACCTGCCCCAGCCCCTTCAGCAGGTTGAAGATCCACACCCCCAGCGCCGCGCCGATAAGCCCCCCCGCAAGCAGCACCAGACCCATGCGCAGGTCCACCGTCTTTCGCTTGAGATGCGCCAACACGCCGGAGATCGAGCTTGCGACGATCTGGTTGGCCCCTGTGGCCACCGCCACCGCGGGCGGGATGCCCATGAAGAACAGCAGCGGGGTGATCAGAAAGCCGCCTCCGACGCCGAACATGCCCGACAGAATGCCGACGATCCCGCCCAGGCCAAAGAGCAGGAAGACATTGACCGAGACCTCGGCGATGGGGAGGTAGATTTGCATGCGGGTGACTTTGCGTCCGCGCCGCCGATTTGGCAACCGAGCGCGATGTGACGGTGATGTGTCGCGGCGGATTTCCCACAGGCCCGGCGCCGCGCCCGGCCGCAAACGAGGTGGAGACCTCCGATAACCCGTTCGGCGGCCACCGATCGTCCGGTCGAATGCGCTAATGCGCTCGCTGGCGCGGCACGTTTAATTTGCTAGG
>NZ_JBSWYX010000028.1:0-62534 GCF_056161345.1 Salipiger sp. ABF4_146
CCGCTCGCGCGGGGGCCGTGGCCGCCGCAGCGGCGGTGGCGGCGGAGGCAGCCGCGCCAAGGCGCACGCTTAGGCCTGATCTGGCCCAGCTTTAGGAAACATGAAAAAGGCGCGGAGGTTCTCCGCGCCTTTTGCCTGTCAGGTCGAACGGCGCACACCCCGCCTACATCGGCGCCACGAAGCCCCCGAACAACCGTCTGCAATCCTCCGCCGCAAGCATGCAGGCCACCGGGCGCTCCACCCCAATCGCTTCGTTCATCGCGTGCAGCACGCGGTGCGCCAGAACCGGATCGCCAAAGAACTGACCATCGCGCAGTTCGGTCTTCTGCTCGCCCTCCGCGGCTTCATAGATCACGGCACCATCCTTGATCGTCGCCAGCACATCGATCTCGGCCAGCGTCTCGGGGTCCACCGCCATCGGGTCGTCCGACAGGATCACGAAATCCGCCCGTTTGCCCACTTCGATCGAGCCTTTGCTGCCTTCTTCGAAATGCTGCCACGCGGGCCAGATGGTCAGCGCCTTCAGCCCCTCCATCACGCTCACCCGCTGCGCCGGGCCGAGGATATCGCCCGAGCGCGTCCGCCGCGTCACCGTGGCCGAGAGGATCCGCATGCTGTCGGGGAAGGCCACCGGCGCATCATGGTGCGAGCCGAACATCATCCCGCGCTGCCGCACCCAGCCGGTGGGCGAGATATTGTCGGCACGGACCGGGCCAACGGTGTGATCGCGGTGCCAGTCGCCCCAATAGAATGTGTGCATGGGAAACAGCGACGGGAAAATCCCCAGCCGCTGGATGCTGTCCACCTGATCTTCGCGCAGGAACTGGCCGTGCACCAGCACCGGGCGGTTGGTCGGCGCCCCGTATTTCTCTTCCGCAGCGCCAATGGCCGCGATCAGCATGTCCGACGCGCCCTCGCCATTGGCATGGGTGATGATCTGGTAGTCGTGGCCAAAGCACCAGTCCACAGCATCCGCCACCTGCTCCTCGGTGATCGCCGCATAGCCCTTGTAGCCCGGCGGGTAATCCCCGACCGGATCGTAGTAGGGGCGGTCGCGCAGCGCGGTGAACCCCTGAGGCGAGCCGTCGATGGTCAGCTTGCAGCCGCCCACCCGCACGTGGCCGTCATAGTCATGGGAGAAATTCGCCTCGATGAAGTCCCGTGCTTCCAGCACATCGGGAAAGGCCACCACGTCGATCGGAAGCTCTCCCTTGGCATCCACCGCCCGCAGCGCCTCGACATTGCCCGCGCTCGAGCGGCCCTCCTGACCGGTGGTATAGCCAAAGCGTGCCCAAAGCTCTGCCCCGGCCTTGGCAAAGGTCTCAAAGCCCTCGGGCCCCAATTGCCCCAGCAACGGCACAAGCGTGCCGAAGAACGCGTATTCCTCGAGCACGCCGTTGGGCCGCCCGTCTGCGCCGCGGCGGATCACCCCGCCCGGCGGGTTCTCCGAGTCGTCGGTAATCCCGGCAAGTTCCAGCGCCTTTGAATTCGCCACGCCCAAGTGCCCCGACTGGTGGATGATCAAGACCGGAATGTCGCGCGACACCGCATCCAGATCGTCGCGCGTGGGATGGCGCAACTCGGCCAGTTGCGCGTTGTCATAGCCGAAGCCGACGATGAGGTTCACCGCCTCCACCGCCTCGCGGTTCTCTTCCGCCCAGTCGCGCAGCCCTTGTTGCAGGCTGGCGATATCCGTCACGTCACCGTCGGGCGGTGCCAGCATGTTGGCCGAGAGCGCCTGAATGCCGCCCAGCACCACGTGGCCATGGCTGTCGACAAAACCGGGCAGCATCGTTCTGCCGCCCAGATCGTACATCTCGGTCCCTTCGCCCTGCAGCGCCGAGACGTCCTCCATGGAGCCGACGGCAAGGATCGTCCCATCCTTCTCGGCAACCGCCTCGGCGGTCGGCTGCGTGTCATTGATCGTAAGAATCGGCCCGCCGGAATAGATGGTGTCCGCAACCTCCTGCGCCAGCACCCCTGCCGAGCCAAATACCGTCATCAGCAGCGCCGTGCTGCCTGCAATCATCCGCATCGAAATCCCTCCCATGTGCCGCGCCTATGCAACCATAGCGACTGCAGTCTCGCACAAAGTTGATCTGACGCAATTCTACGTAAGGCCTGAGGGCGTAATTCGACGAGAAGAGAAAATCCGCCGCTGGCGATGTTCACCTGCTTCGCATATCGCTCAGCTCGCGCCAGAACAGAGGGGTCAGCAGAACGTAGACGGTGATCATCTCCAGCCGGCCTAGGTACATGGCAAAGGCGAGGATCAGCTTCACCGGGTCGCTCAGCGTGGCGAAATTCCCCGCCGGCCCGATGATCGGCCCAACCCCCGGCCCGACGTTGGCCAGCGCGGTCAGTGCTGCGCTCGCGGAGGTCGAGAAATCCAGCCCGAAGAAATCCAGCACGATGGTAAAGCCGCCAAAGGTCAGCCCGTAGAACATCATGAAGACGATGACGCTGCGCATGGTGTCCTCGTCCACCCGGCGGCCCTCGTAGCGGATCGCGGTCACCGCGTGCGGCGCGCGGATGGTCTGCATCTTGGCCTTCACCGCGCGCGCGAACAGCACCCAGCGCATCGCTTTGGCACCGCCCGCGGTCGATCCGGTACAGCCCCCCGCCGCAGTCAGCAGAAAGAAGGCGACGGCGGCGAACGGCCCCCAAAGCGTGTAGTCGGTGGTGGCATAGCCGGTGGTGGTCACCACCGAGACCACGTTGAAGGCCACCGCCGTGGCCGCCTCGAAAGGACGCATCCCCTCGTCGACCACCAGCCAGATCGACAGCACGGCGATCACCACCACCAGCCCCTTCACCAACGCCTCGACCTGCTCGCTGCGCAGCGCGCGGCGGTGCAGCCCGCGCACGTACCACGCGAACGGCAGCGCCCCCAGAAGCATGAAGACCGTCGCCGTCCACTGCAGAAACGGGCTGGTGAAATGCCCGAACGAGGCATCATAGCCCGAATAGCCGCCGGTCGAGAGCGTGGTCATCGCATGGGTCAGCGCATCGAACGGCCCCATGCCCCCAACAAGGTAGAGCACGCCGCAGACCGCCATCAGCGCCAGATAAATGCTCAACGTCGCCGAGGCGAAAGAGGCGGCACTGCGCAGTTCCTTCTCGCCCTTGTCCGAGCTTTCGGTGCGGAACAGTTGCATCCCGCCCACCTGCAGCATCGGCAGCATAGCAATGCCCGTCACGATAAACCCGACACCGCCCACCGCCTGCAACAGCGCGCGCCACAGGATGATGCCATGCGGCGTGCCATCAAGCCCGCTCATCACCGTCGAGCCGGTGGTGGTGATCCCCGACATCGCCTCAAACACCGCGTCGACCGGCGACAGCCCCCATTGCCAAAGCGGCACCGCCCCGGCGACGGCGGCAGTCACCCAGACCGAGGAGGTCAGCAGGAAGGTGTGCAGCCGGTTCAGGTCAAGAAATTCCGACCACGTCGACAGGCTCACCCCCACGCCGACCATGCCGACCAGCACTGCCGAAACGCCAAAGACCCCGGAGGTGGCAGGAAAGACCAACGCCACCACGCCCATCAGCGCGGCGAAGAACACGCAGACCAATCCGTTGATGAAATAGATGAAGCTCATGACCGCGTGCTCTCGATTGCCCGGCGCAGCGCTCTGCCCGACCGGGGCAGAACTGCGCCGATTTCAACTCCACTTTTTCCAAAGGCACAATCGGCTTCTTTGCAGCCGCAGCAATGAGCGGTCCGGCGCCACGACGACCGCAAGGCGTATGCATGGTTTGTGCATGCGATGTGCATGCCCTGTGCCCCCTTTCTCGGGCGCTGCCGATGGTCTACCTCTGGCGCTTGCGATTATCCTGAAGGGCGCCGCCATCATGAAACCCATCCGCCTGATTTCCGGCATCCTCACGGTCGGCTTCTGGACGCTGGCCAGCCGCGTCCTCGGCGTTGCGCGCGAGATTTTCATTCTCGCCTATATCGGCCCGGGCCCGGTGATGGACGCTTTCGTGGCCGCCTTCCGCCTGCCCAACATGTTCCGCCGCTTTTTTGCCGAAGGCGCCTTCAACGCCGCGTTTGTGCCAATATTTTCAAAGAAGTACGAAGGCGAGGAAGACCCGCTGAAGTTCGGCAGCCAAGCGATGAACGGCCTTGCCTTCGTGCTGTTGCTGCTCTCGGCGTTGGCGCTGATCTTCATGCCCGCGCTGGTCTGGGCCACCGCCGGAGGCTTTGCCGCAGATAACCGCTTTGACCTGACGGTCGGCTACGGGCGTATCGTCTTTCCCTACATCTTCTTCATCTCGCTCGCCGCACTGTTCTCGGGCGCTCTGAACGCCACCGGCCATTTCGCCGCCGCCGCCGCGGCCCCGGTGCTGCTGAACATCTTCGTGGTGCTGGCAATGGTCGCCGGAAAGGCGCTGGATGGCGATATAATTCAATGGCTTGTCTGGACGATTCCGCTGGCGGGCGTGGCGCAGCTTGGGCTCGTCTGGGTCGCTGCCGAACGCGCCGGGATCAAGCTGCGCCCCGGTCGTCCGCGCTGGAACGCCGACATGAAACGACTGGTCCGCGTTGCCGTGCCCGCAGCCCTCGCAGGGGGGGTCATGCAGGTCAACCTGCTGGTCGGCCAGCAGGTCGCCTCGAACTTCGAGAAGGCGGTGGGATGGCTCTACGCCGCCGACCGTCTCTATCAACTCCCCCTCGGCGTCGTCGGCATTGCGGTCGGCATCGTACTGCTGCCCGATCTATCCAGACGATTGAAAGCGCAGGACGAATCCGGCGCCCGCCACGCCTTTTCGCGCGCCGGAGAGCTGTCACTGGCGCTGACCGTGCCTGCCGCCGTGGCGCTGATCGTCGTGCCGCTGCCGATCGTCGCGGTGCTGTTCCAGCGCGGCGCCACCTCCATGGCCGATGCGCAGGCCATCGCCTTCGCCGTCGCCATCTACGGGCTGGGGCTACCCGCCTTCGTTCTGCAAAAGGTGCTGCAACCTCTGTTCTTTGCCCGCGAGGACACCCGAACGCCCTTTCGCTACGCGCTGTGGTCTATGGCGGTGAACGCGGTGCTGGCGATTGGCCTCGCGCCGGTTCTGGGCTGGTACGCGCCCGCCATCGCCACCACCTGCGCGGCATGGACCATGGTGGCGCAGCTGGCCTGGGGCGGGCGCAAACTGGGCGAGGTGGCACGCTTCGATGCGCGCTTCCGCCAGAGAATTCTGCGCATCTGTCTTGCCTCTGTCATCATGGGGGTCATCCTATGGGGAACTATGACCGCCCTCGGACCGTTGCTTGAGAGAAGCTATTGGCGGAGCCTCGCCCTTGTCGGCCTGATCCTCGTTGGGATCCTTTCTTACGGGATCGCGGGGCAGGCGGTCGGGGCATTCCGCCTGTCCGAGTTCCGCACCGCTTTTCGCCGCAAGGGCTAATACATGACGCTGACACCGCTGATCACTGCCGCCGAGGGGTTTCCCGCCCTGGAGAGGCTGTGCAATGACGCGCAAGACGAGCTCGTGATGAGCTTTCGCATCCTCGACCCTCGAACCAAAATCCGCACCCCCGAGCTGCGCGCGAAGGGCCTCGAAAACTGGGCTGACCTGCTGGCCGATGTCGCCGGCCGCGGCGTGAAGCTGCGTCTGATCATCTCCGACTTCGATCCGGTCTTCACCTCTACGCTGCACCGCAATGCATGGCGCTCTGCCAGCACCTTCGCCGAGCGCCTTCAGGGCACTGACACGGAAATCCTCTGCGCCCCGCACGGGCAGAACGCCGGCTGGGTCTGGCGACTGGCGATGCGCGGGCCCATCGCCCGCCACATGCAAAAGCTCCGTCAGGAAGAGCAAAGCAGCCTCACCCCGGTGCAGCGCGCCGTTCTAAAAGGCGCCGTCGCGCTGCGCCCTGTGACGATCCATCAGAAGTTCGCCGTCGCCGACGGCAAGGCCTCGGTGATCGGCGGGCTCGACATCAACGAACGGCGCTTTGACACGCCCGAGCACGACCGCCCCGCCGACGAGACATGGCACGACGTGTCGATGCGGGTGGATGATGCGGATTTCTCCGCCGCGCTGCGCCACCATTTCGGCGAATGCTGGAACGCCGCGCTGGACTGCAACACGCCCTGCCTCACCGGCAAGGCCGAACGGTTTGACACTGCCAAACGTCCGCAGGCACCCGCCGACCTGCGCGTCGTGCGCACCTTCTCGGCCCCCTGCAGCGGCCCGGCGCGGCTGTCGCCGCGCGCCGCGATCACCGAGCACGAAAAAACCGTGATCGACATGATCGGCGAGGCCAAGCGGCACATCTACATCGAAACCCAGTTCCTGCGGCATCGCCCGGTCGCAGAGGCACTTGCCAAAGCCGGCCAGCGGCACGGCGACCTGCAACTGATCGTGCTCATGCCCTCTTTCCCCGACCGGGTGCTCTACGAGGGCCATGAGGGCTGGGACACGCGCCATGGTCATGCACTGCAGACCGAGGCGGTGGCAAAAGTGGCGAAGGCCTTCGGCGACCGCGCCGCCTTCGTCTCGCCGGGCCAGCACAGCGAGTCGCGCGAGGACATCCCCGATCTGCTTGGCTCAGGCCCGATCTACGTGCACTCGAAGGTGACTCTGGTGGACGACCGGGTCGGCCTCGTCGGCTCGGCCAATCTCAACGGCCGCTCGCTGCGCTGGGACACCGAAGCCTCGGTGCTGTTCAGGCGCCCGGACGCAGTGCATAATCTGCAGCGGCAGCTGGCCCGTACATGGCTCGGCGACCACCTGAACGGCCATGACCCGGTCAGCGCCCGTACGTGGCGTCAGGCCGCGCTGGCCAATGCCGCGCATCCGCCGGAGAACCGCGAGGGCTTTGTGCTGCCCTACCCGCAGGCCGAAGGGCGCGCCTTCTCCAAGCCACTGCCAGTGCTGCCCGCCGACATGTTTTGACGGGCGGCATATAAGACAAGGGTGGCGCTCAGCGGCGCTGACGCAAGCGCTGCCGCAGCCGCCCCCAGCCGCCCGGCACCAGAACCACGGTCAACACGAAGCCGGAGGCGAAACCGCCCAAATCGGCCACCCAGTCGAGACTGCCGCCGAACAGCAGCCCGAACAGCAGCTGAATGCCCAGCAGGATGCCGATCAGCGAAAACGCCCGCGCCTGCTGCGCGCCCATCTGCCCCAGCCGCAGCCACAGCAGGTAGGTGAAGCCGCCGATCAGCCCGTACACCGGGGGAAACGCCCCGATCAGTGGCACCGGCGTGCTGACGAACCCATAGGCCAGCGCCCCGCCAAAGCTCGACACCGCAAGGATCGCCAGCGTGCGCCAGCTTCCCAGCGCCTCGCCCACCATCTTGCCAAGCGCCAGCAGCATAACGGCGGCAAACAGCGCATGGCTGAAGCTGCCGTGCACGAAGGGATAGCTGAAGAACCGGATCAGATGCTGCGCCGGGAACTGCCCGGTCGACAGCATCCAGTGCCATATCTCGCCCGAAAAGGCGAAACGCTGCAGCGCGTCGAGCCGCCAGCCGACGGCGCCGGGCCCGCCCAGCAGCCCGCGCGCGCCGAGCGAGAAGGCCGCTTCGACCCCCACGATCACCACGGCCAGCGCCACGATCACGGGCGGCAGCGAATTGAACGGCGAGACATTGTGCTGGTGCGCCATGGTGGCCTCTTTCTTGACGGCATGTCGGGCCATGGGTAAGCCAGCCAAGACAGAATTTCCAGACGGAGGAAGCCCATGTCCGACGCGGGCGACATCAATTCCGCTTTCACGCCACGCGTGTTTTCCGGCATCCAGCCCTCGGGCGGGCTGACGCTGGGCAACTACCTTGGCGCGATCAAGCGTTTCGTCGACATGCAGGACAGCGGGGTCGAGACGATCTACTGCGTCGTCGACATGCATGCGATCACCGTCTGGCAGGACCCCGAGGCGCTGCGCCGCCAGACCCGCGAGTTGACCGCCGGCTATCTGGCCGCTGGCCTCGATCCGCAGAAATCGATCCTGTTCAACCAAAGCCAAGTGCCCGGCCACGCCCAGCTTGGCTGGATCTTCAACTGCGTCGCGCGGCTCGGCTGGATGAACCGGATGACCCAGTTCAAGGACAAGGCCGGCAAGAACGCCGAGAAGGCCTCGCTGGGCCTTTATGCCTATCCCGCGCTGATGGCCGCCGACATTCTGCTCTACCACGCCACCCACGTGCCCGTGGGCGAGGACCAGAAGCAGCACGTCGAACTGACCCGCGACATCGCGGCGAAGTTCAACCACGACTACGGCACCGAGTTCTTTCCGATGACCGCGCCGGTGATCGAGGGCGCGGCCACCCGCGTGATGAGCTTGCGAGACGGTTCCAAGAAGATGTCGAAATCCGATCCCTCGGACGCTTCGCGCATCAACATGACCGATGACGCCGACGCCATCGCCAAGAAGATCCGCAAGGCCAAGACCGATCCGGACGGGCTGCCGTCGGAGGCCAAGGGCCTCGAAGGCCGGCCCGAGGCGCGCAACCTCGTCAACATCTACGCCGCCCTTGCCGGGCAAAGCGTCGACGAGGTTCTGGCCGTGGCTGGCGGCAAGCAGTTCTCGGAGTTCAAGCCGATGCTGGTGGATCTGGCGGTCGACAAACTGGCGCCGATCTCCAGCGAGATGGCGCGGCTGATGCAGGACCCGGCGCAGATCGACGCGATCCTCGCCGATGGCGCAGGCCGTGCTCGCAAGATCGCCGACCCGATCCTCGAAAAGACCTACGAGATCGTCGGCATGGTCGGCGCCAAGGCCTGACAAGACCTGCCAAGACCTGACAAGACCCGACAAGGCGCCACAGCCACTGTCGACCTGCACCTGTAAGGCCGTCCAAGGGGCGGCCTTTCGCCTTTCGGGGCCCGCCACGACGCGTCCGGCGGCAGGCCGCGCTTTTCGTGCTACACTGCCCACCATCGCCCATCCAGCGCCCATCCATCGCCCTGGGCTTGAGGGAGGACCTACGCGATGACACTTACCCCCGATCGCACGTGGATCGCATGGACCGGGATGGAAACCGATCTGATCTTCAACCACGGTGTCGACCTGCCGCATTTCGCCGCCTTCCCGATGATCGACGAGACCGAGGGCCGGGCCCGGCTGCGCGGCTATGCCGAGGCGCTGATCGGCATTGGTCGCGACACCGGCGTTGGCGTCATCCTCGACACGCCGACATGGATGGCCAACCCCGACCGCGCCGCGCCCGTCGGCTACACCGCCGACGACCTCGCCCGCGTGACGCAAGAGACGGTGGCGCTGCTGCGCGAGAGGACCGCGACCCACCTCGACGTCGCCACGCGGATCAGCGTGCAGATCGGTCCGCAGGGCGATGGCTACCAGCCCGGCATGACCGCCGCCGAGGCCTCTGCCGCCTATCACGGCCCGCAGGTCCGCGCCGCCGCCGACGCCGGGGCCGACATGATCAGCGCCTACACGCTTGGCGCCGCCGGAGAGGCGATCGGCATCGCCAAGGCCGCGGAAGAGGCAGGCATCCCCGCGCTCATCGCCTTCACCGTGGAAACCGATGGCCGGCTGGCCGACGGCGCGCTGCTGTCGGAAGCCGTGCAGCGTCTCGCCGGGGCCACCGAACCTGCGGCGATCATGGTCAACTGCGCCCATCCGGAGCATATCGCCGAGGCCTTTGACGGCGGCGAGTGGGAGGCCCATCTGGCGGGCATCGTCGCCAATGCCTCACGCCAGAGCCACGCCGAGCTCGACGCCTGCGAGACGCTGGACGACGGCGACCCCGAGGAGCTTGCCGCGCAGCTCGCCGAGCTGCAGCGCAGCCACCCGGGGCTGCGGGTGCTCGGGGGCTGCTGCGGCACCGACCTGCGCCATCTGCGCGCGATCGCGCGCCGGGTGGCGGGCGTCTCAGCCTAGCGCAACCCGCGCCGCCAGCCGCAACGCGTGGCTGGCGTCCTGCGCGGCCACCGGCATCACCGGATCATAGGCGGCCCGGATCAGCGCACCGATCTCCGGCTTCAGCACGACGCGGCCATCTTCCAGCCGCCCCAACGGCGAGCGCGCCGCAAAAGCGCCATTGCCCCAAGTCAGCATCACCTGCGCCACTTGCGCCAGAGCCAGATCCTCGGCAGGCATGTTGGTCAGGCTCGCATCCATCCGCAGGAAGACAAAGGCCGCCTTGATCGACCCGTCGCTGTCAAAGCGGAACACCCGGTACTGGTTCGCCTCGCTTGCCTGCAGCCGTTCAACCATCTGCGGCAGCCCGTCGATCATTCGCCCGAGGTCCGGCAGGTCCAGCAGCTCGGCCCAGTCGCGGAAGAAGAACACCATGACATTGGCGCCAAGCTCGGGATCGTGCTCGGCCATCTTGTGGCCCGACATGGCGCAGACCACCTCGAAGGCGCCCTTGACCACCGAGAGCGTCGCATCCTCGACGCCGAAGACGATGGGCACCAGCGGCCGCCCCCAACGGGCGCACAGGTAGGTCCCGTCATCGCGGGTAAACAGCGCTTCGACCTCGGCCGCGTCCATGGCTCGCCCCTTCTTCTCTTTGGCAAATACGCATAGCGCGGCACGCGCCACGCGGCGCTCCACCTGCCACGCCGGGCGCCGCCGCGCAAGATGCACGGCACACCCCGAGGCGCGTCAGCCGTCGAAGAGCGACCCCTGCCCCGGCGTCTGCGGTCGCGGCACCGGCAACCCGAGATGATCCCACGCCCGCTGCGCCAGCATGCGCCCGCGCGGGGTGCGCTGGATCAGCCCCTGCTGCAGCAGATAGGGCTCGATCACCTCCTCCAGCGCGTCGCGGCTTTCCGACAGCGCCGCCGACAGCGTCTCGATGCCCACCGGCCCGCCGGAATAATTCTCGGCCATCAGCGTCAGATATCGCCGGTCGGCCCCGTCGAGCCCAAGCTGATCGACCCCGAGCCGGGTCAGCGCGCCATCTGCCAGTTCGCGGGTGACCACGCCGTCGCCCTCGACCACGGCGAAGTCCACCACGCGGCGCAGCAGCCGCCCGGCGATCCGCGGCGTGCCGCGGGCGCGGCGGGCAATCTCGCGCGCACCATCGGGCTCTGCCCGCACGCCCAGCTTCACCGCATTGCGGCTGACGATCTCGTTGAGCTCATCCTCGGTGTAGAATTGCAGGCGCGTCGGAATGCCGAAACGATCGCGCAGCGGCGTGGTCAGAAGGCCGAGACGGGTGGTCGCTCCGACCAGCGTGAAAGGCTGCAGTTCGATCCGCACGGTGCGTGCCGCCGGGCCCTCGCCGATCACCAGATCAAGCTCGTAGTCTTCCATCGCCGGGTAGAGCACCTCCTCGACCGCCGGATTGAGCCGGTGGATCTCGTCGATGAACAGCACATCGCGCGCCTCTAGGTTGGTCAGGATCGCCGCCAGATCGCCGGCCTTGGCCAGCACCGGCCCGGAGGTCATGCGAAAGCCCACCCCAAGCTCGCGCGCCATGATCTGCGCCAGCGTCGTTTTGCCAAGCCCCGGAGGTCCGTGAAACAGCGTGTGGTCCATCGACTCGCCGCGCGACCGCGCGGACTGGATGAACACCCGCAGGTTGGCGCGCGCCTCGGCCTGACCGATGAAATCGCCCAGCATCTGCGGGCGCAGCGCGCGGCCCTCGTCCTCGGGCAGCGGGTCGGGGCGCAACGTGGGATCGCTCTCGACCATGCGTTACCCTTTCGGCGCCAGCAGCCGCAGCGCGGCGCGGATCAGGCCGGAGGTCTCGGCCTCCGGGTCCTCGCCAGCCGCCTGCGCCACCGCCGAGGCCGCTTCGCCGGGACCATAGCCAAGGTTGCTCAACGCTGAGAGCGCCTCGGATTGGGCCGAGGCGTTGGGTTTCGCGGCGGGGGCCTTGCGCGGCGCGGCAGGCACAGGCGTCGGCGCAGGATCGTCTTCGATCACCACATCTGCGGCCGAGGCCGCCTGCCCCGCCCCCATGGCCATGACCATCGGCGCCTTGTCCTTGAGTTCGTTGATCACCCGCTGCGCGGTCTTCGGCCCGATGCCCTTCGCCGCCTTCACTGCTGTCCAGTCGCCAAGCGCGATAGCGCGGCTGACGCCGTCCGGCCCCAGCGTGCCGAGGATCGCCAGCGACGCCTTGGCCCCGACCCCCTGCACCGACATCAGCAGCCGAAACCATTCCTTTTCCACCAGCGTTGGAAAGCCGTAGAGTTGCAGCAGGTCCTCGCGCACCAGAAGGTCAGTATAAAGCGCCGCCGCCTCGCCGGGTGCCAGCGTCGCCAGCACGCGGTCCGAGCAATAGACCACATAGCCCACGCCGCGCACGTCGATCAGCGCGTGATCATCGCCCTTGTAGTCCACCCGTCCGGCGATACGTCCGATCATGCCTTCACCTTCATTCTCTGCGCGCCCTGATGGTGCGCGTGGCAAATCGCGATGGCCAGCGCATCCGCCGCGTCGGGACCGTGGATGACCACGCCCGGCAGTTGCATCTTCACCATGTGATCCACCTGTGTCTTATCCGCGTGGCCGACGCCGACCACCGTTTTCTTCACCGTGTTGGGCGCGTATTCGCCAATCTCCAGCCCGAACTGCGCCGGCACCAGCATGGCGATGCCGCGCGCCTGCCCCAGCTTCAGCGTCCCGGCGCCGTCGCGGTTCACGAAGGTCTGCTCCACCGCCGCGATCTGCGGCTGCCAGCGGTGCAGCACATCGGTCAGCTGTTCGTGCAGGGTCAGCAAACGCGCGGCCAAAGTACCCTGCCCCGAATCGCATGTTCCGTTGGCGATATGCCGCAAACGGCTTCCGTCGGCCTCGATCACCCCCCAGCCGAGGTGCCGAAGGCCCGGATCGATTCCGATGACCCGCATTCCATCACTGCCCAATGTTGTTTTTCTACCACGCAGTTAGCACGAAACGCGAACATCCGCCAAGCCCTCGCCCCTGTGCAATTGCCCGAGCGCAGAGCAGTTGCGTTCACCGCGCCACGATCACCTCCGAAACACGACATTCTGGCGCCAATGGCCGACGCGCAGAGCCTGGATAATAAGCTGTTCTCTCGGCGTTTTGCTCAATTCGTTTGCTATGTGAAAACTGCAGCCCACCCATGCATTTTTCCCAGCTTGTCGCAAATGCTGCCCACCTCTATCTGGCGATTAGATTTCAGGCACTTTGAAAACTTCCAGACAAGGACACTGACCAATGGCCGTCTATGACTACTCGCGCGACGCATCCGGCGCCGCAGGCCTCGCAGGCCGCATCGGCAACGTTTTCGTTTCCGGCTTCGCTCCCATCGCTGACCAGACCCCGCGCTCGGCTGGCCTCTTCGCGACCCTCTTCGGCATCGTCGCCGAATGGAACGACACGCGCCTGACCCGCAAGAGCCTCGAAGCTCTGAGCGACCGTGAACTCGACGATATCGGCCTGACCCGTGGCGACATCGCTGCCATCGCACGCCGTCGCTGATCACATGACAGATCAAGCGCAAAGGCCGCGGTCCTGAAGAGGACGGCGGCCTTTCCTTTTGGAGCGATGCGATGATCGCTTCGAGTATTGCCCGAGGGCTTAGGTCAGCAGCGCCTGCAGACCGATGCCGATCCACAGCGTGACCGGATCGACGCCCAGCACCCAAGCGCCCAATTTGTCCGCGAGATTGCCATCGGCGAGATGCGACAGATGCTCGGCGTAATTCGCCGGCCCCAGATTGGCGAGCATCACGCCCTTGAACACCAGAAAACCAAGCAGCGTCAGCAGCAGACCCGGCAGCCGTATCGGCGACAGGCGGCGGATCGGACGGTGTTCGAAATTGCCGTTCCGGTTGATCTTGGTGACATAGCCCTGTGCCAGCTTGCGGTGCTTTTGCGTCACTGCACGCTGACGACGCTCGAAACTTTTGAGAGCGCTTTCCATACCGCGGAACCCCTCTAACCAATTAAATACGGGGCGTATTTGGAAGGGAACCGCGGCAAAATTTAGGCAAAATAGCGTCTATTGCGCCCTTTTTCGTTCACAAAGGCTTGCGCAGCGTCAACGTAACCCATTCCCCGATTTCGTCGCGCAGAACCTTCTCGACACCCGCCTTGGCATAGGCGTCGATCACCTCGTCGGCCTGACGGATCAGGATTCCCGACAGGATCGCATAGCCGCCCGGCGCCAGATGCGCCGCCATGTCGGGCGCCAGATCGATCAGCGGTTGCTTGAGGATATTGGCGAAAACCAGATCGAAGGGTGCGCGGGCAGCAAGGTCGGGATGGCCAAAACCCGCGGCTTCGACGCAGATCACCTTGTCGGTCAGATTGTTGGCGCGGACGTTGGCCTCGGCCACCTCGACCGCCACCTCGTCGATGTCCGACACGATCACCGGGTTCGGCCAGATGCGCGCGGCGGCCATGCCCAGCACGGCAGTGCCGCAGCCGATATCGGCCACATTTTCGCCAACCATACCCTCGTTCGCCAGCCGGTCCAGCGCCCGCAAACAGCCCAGAGTGGTGCCGTGGTGCCCGGTGCCAAAGGCCATGGCCGCCTCGATCAGCAGCGGCTCGGCGCCTTCGGGGATCTTGTCGGCGTCATGCGAGCCGTAAACAAAGAAGCGCCCGGCCTCGACCGGGGTCAGTTCGCGGCGCACCTTGTCGACCCAGTCCTGATCCGGCACTTCCGACACCACGAAAGGCGCGGCGCCATAGGCTGCAGACAGCAGCGCCAGTTCCACGTCGCTCGGCGGTTCGAGGAAGTAGCCACCCACTTCCCACGTGCCGGTGCCGTCCTCGATCTCGAAGACGCCAACGCCGGTGGGCTCAGGCTCGAGATCTTCGATGGCCTCGCCCAGGGCCTCGGCGGCGGTCTTGTCGCTCAGCTTGGTGAAGGCGGTCCAGGTCTTGGCCATGTGATGCTCTCCGTTCAGGGTTGGCCTGCCCGATAGCGCGTTTGCCGCGTCAGCGCCAGCCTTGCCGTGCGCCACAACGGCCCTTGGCTGCGGTTCACTCGGCAGGCTGCGGCGGCAGGCGCGGTGCAAAGATGGTCTCGTAGCCGGGGCTGGGATGGCGCGGGATCATCAGCGCCAGCGCCAGCGACACCAGCGCCATGCCCGCCGCCAGACCGAACACCGCGCCGGGCGAGACCAGCCACAGATACCCCAGTGCGAAGGGCAGAAACACCGCCGCGATATGGTTGATGGTAAAGGCGACGGCGGCGGTGGGGGCGATGTCGCCCGGATCGGCGATCTTTTGGAAGTAGGTCTTCAGCGCCAGCGCGAGGGCAAAGAAGATATGGTCGATCACATAAAGGACCGAGGCCAGCACCACGCCCCAGTGAAACCAGTAGAGCCCGCCATAGGCGAGAAAGACCATCACCAGCCCGGCGTATTCGAACAGCAGCACCCGACGCTCGCCGTAGCGGTGCACCGCTTTGCCCAGCAGCGGCGCGAAGGCCATATTGGCCATGAGGTTGATCAGATAAAGCGCCGTCACCTCGTGCACCGCAAAGCCGAAGCGCTCGACCATCATGAACCCGGCAAAGACCACGAAGATCTGCCGCCGCGCCCCCGACATGAACTGCAGCGCGTAGTAGAGCCAGTAGCGGCGGCGCAGCACGAAGGACTTGCGCTGCGGGTTCGGGCTTTCGAACTGCGGGAAGGCCAGCGCGCAATAGCCGGTGATCGCCAGCGTCAGCCCACCAGAGACGAGGTAGACGAAATTGTATGAAAGATCGAACGCCTCCCATGTCATCACGATCGCAACATAGGCGATCAGCGTCGCCCCCGAGGCGGCGGCCAGCAACCAGCCCAGCATCTGCGGCGCGCGATCTTTCGGCAGCCATTGCAGTTGCAGCGACTGGTTCACCGTCTCGTAATAGTGAAACCCGATGGAGCTTAGCAGCGTGACCATCAGCAGCCCGCCCATGCTGGGGAACCACGCGGTCACCGCCGTCGCCACGCCCAGCAGCGAAAGCGCGATCAGCGCCAGCACCTGCTCGCGCATCACCAGCAGCACTGCGATCACCCCTATCGCAAGAAAGCCGGGTATCTCGCGAACCGTGTGCAGCCAGCCAATGTCCGAGCCGTCGAATTGCGCCGCCTCGATGACAAAGTTGTTGAGCAGCGCCGACCATGTGGCAAAGCTCAAAGGCATGGCGATCGCCATGAGGAACAGCAGCGTCACAGGGCGGCGCCAGAGCGGCAGCGCCCGCGCCTGCCCAAGGGGCACGATACGGGTCATCCCCTTGCGATAAGCGGTTTGCGGCGCCTTGGCGAGAGGCAAGGCGCCCGCGGCTCAGCTTTCCGAAAAGCGGTACTCGACATCGGAAAAGCGATCGCGCGGAAAGACGTAGAGGAATCGCAGCCCCTCCTCGCCCGCCACGGTGCCATGCTCGGCCTCATGAGGGATGAACAGCGCCACGTTGGGTCCGATCTCATGTGCATTGCCGTCGATGGTGACGATGCCAGACCCCGCGAGGCCAAAGTACATCTCGGCCGGTCCATGGCGATGCGCTTTGAGCGTGCCGAAGGCGCCGAACTCGGCGATGCCCATCACCATGCCTGCGGTGGCGGTGCGGTCAGCACAGAACAGCGTGCGCCAGCGGACCGTGCCAAACGCAGGGTCTTCGCCACCTTCAAGCGGGGCATGGTCCGCGTTGGCGACAACCGGGATCCCGGAGAGCAGAGCACTGGAAAGCATGTCGTGCATTGGCGTGGTCATGGCGCGTCTCCCCAACAAGGGCCCAACTGCCCCAAGCCTGCCGGCCAAGCGCGCATCGGTCGCGCCAGTTTGCGACAGCGATGTCGCGGGCGGATCGCAGCGCCGTGATCTGGATCAATGCCATCACATTCCACTTCTGTGATTGGTTCCACAGCCTAGGAGGAGGACGGATATGCAACTCGTCTCACTCGTCGACGCGATCGGAGAGGGCCCGACCGCCGCACTGTTTGGCCTGCTCACCGGAACCATATTCGGCATCGCCGCGCAGCGTTCGCGCTTCTGCCTGCGGGCGGCGGTGGTGGAATTTGCGCGGGGCAGCATGGGCGACAAGCTGGCGGTCTGGCTGCTGACCTTCTCGACCGCGCTGGTCTGGGTGCAGGGCTTGCAGCTTCTGGGGCTGTTCGATGCTGGCAACGCGCGGATGATGGCGGTGCCCGGAAGCTGGTCCGGCGCGATCCTTGGCGGGCTGATGTTCGGCGCGGGCATGGTGCTGGCCAATGGATGTTCGGGGCGGCTGCTGGTCCTCGCCGCGACGGGCAACCTGCGGTCGGTGATCTCCGGGCTGATCTTTGCCGTGGTGGCGCAGATGTCGCTCTCGGGGCTGCTGGCGCCGTGGCGCGACCGGCTGGCCGCGCTCTGGATCACCGAAGGCGGGCGCAACATGGACCTGCTCTCGGCCCTGCATCTGCCGCGCGGCGCGGGGCTGGCGCTTGGGCTTGGCATCGCGCTGCTGGCGCTGGAACTGGCGCGGCGCAATCGCATCGGCCTGCCGCGGCTGGTCTTCGCGTCTGGCGTCGGCTTTGCGGTGGCGCTGGGGTGGGGGCTGACCTTTGCGCTGTCGAATGTCGCCTTCGACCCGGTTCAGGTGGAAAGCGCAACGTTCACGGGCCCCTCGGCGCATACGCTGATGGTGTTCCTGCAGCGCCCGGCGGTGGTGGATTTCGACGTCGGGCTGATCGCCGGCGTTTTCCTCGGCGCGCTGTTGGCCGCCGCATGGGCGCGCGACCTGAAACTTCAGGGCTTCGAGGGCCCGACCCCGCTACGCAACGCGATGATCGGCGCGGCGCTGATGGGCTTCGGCGGGATGCTGGCGGGCGGCTGCGCCATTGGCGCTGGGGTCACCGGCGGCTCGATCTTTGCCGGGACAGCGTGGCTGGCGCTGTTTTGCATGTGGCTCGGCGGCATGGCCACCGAAGTGCTGATGGGCGGGCGGCGCGCGAGCGCGCCCGCCTGACCCTCAGCTCACACCCATTTCGCCAGCGGCGGCAGGCTCATCAGCACCGCATCCGGGTCGTGCCCGGTGGCGAGGCCGAATTTGGTGCCCCGATCGTAGACGAGGTTGTATTCCGCATAGAGGCCGCGATGCACAAGCTGCGCGTCCTTCTCGGCCTCGCCGAACGCCATGCCCCGGCGCTTTTCGACCAGTGGCAGGTAGGCCGGCAGGAACGCCCGGCCGATGTCTTGCACCAATGCGAAATCCGCCTCCCAGTCGCCGGTGTTGCGATCATCCATGAAGATGCCGCCGACGCCGCGCGCCCGCTTGCGGTGTGGGATGTAGAAGTATTCGTCCGCCCAGGCCTTCAACTCGGGATAGAGCGTCTCGCCATGCGGATCGAGGTACTCTTTTTGCGTGGCATGGAAATGCGCGGTGTCCTCGTCGTACTCGAGGCAGGGGTTGAGGTCCGATCCGCCGCCGAACCACCACGCCCCCGGCGTCCAGAACATGCGGGTGTTCATGTGCACCGCGGGGGCATGCGGGTTCTGCATATGGGCCACGAGGCTGATGCCAGAGGCCCAGAAGCGCGGATCGTCCTCGATCCCCGGCACACCACGCGCCGCCATGGATTTCTGCGCTGCCTCGCCCAGCGTGCCGTAGACGGTCGAGACGTTCACCCCGACCTTCTCGAACACCCGGCCGCCGCGCATCACGCTCATCAGCCCGCCGCCCGCATCGCTGCCGTCGTCGGCGGTGCGCGTGGTCGGTGTCACCGTGAAGCGGCCCGCCGTATGGTCGGACAGCGGCCCTTCGGCATGGCTGTCCTCCAGCGCCTCAAACGCCTCCACGATCTCGTCGCGCAGGGCGCGAAACCAATGCGAGGCGCGGGTCTTCTGCGCGTCGAACACGTCGGTCATCTGGTCTCTCCTGCCCGGCTCAGTGCATCGGCGCGCCGACCGGGTCGACCAGCGTGCGGCCACCGTCGACGGTCATGATCTGTCCGGTCATAAAGCCCGACGCCTCGGAGGCGAGGAATTGCACCGCCTCACACACTTCGCCGGGCCCGGCGATGCGGCCCGCGGGCGTGTGCTTTTCGATCTCTTCGCGGTAGCCGGGGTGCTCTTTGAGGATGTTCTTCAGGCTCGAGGACATCAGCGAGCCGAAGGCCACCGAGTTCACCCGAATGCGCTGATCGGCGAGCGACACCGCCATCGACCGCGTCAGCTGATCCAGCGCCGCGACCGACACCGAATACCCCAGCAGATGCGGGTTGGTCCGGCAGGCGGCGATCGACGAGATATTGATGATCGTGCCAGCGCAGCGGTCTTCGTGGCCCTCGGCCTGTTTGATCATCCGCTTGGCCACGATTTGGCTGAGCCGCATTGCTGGCAGCAGGTTCTGGCCCAGCATCGTCTCGAGCGAGGCATCCTCGCAGTCGTGCACGTTGGTCGGCAGGATCTGCCGCGCGCCGTTGACCAGAATATCGACCCGGTCATAGGCATCCAGCGTCGCCGACAGCAGGTTGGCAAGCGTCAGCTTCTCGCGCAGGTCGCCGGCGAAGTAACGCATGTTGCTGTCTTCTTCGACCTTGCCGCATTCCTTGGCGAGCCGGTTCTCATCCATGTCCGCAAACATGACGTTGGCGCCGCGCGCCGCAAAGTGCCGGGCGATGGCCAGCCCCACGCCATTGGCGGCGCCGGTCACGATGGCGGTCTTGCCTTCGATGGAAAAACTCATGGGAATCCCTTGAATGTTTGCGCCACGCTAACCGCGATCAACGCCCTGGGCGAGAGGCATGGAGGATCTTGAACCGGGTGTCCCCGGCGATTTCCTCGGAATTGCGGAAGCGTTCGGCAAGGCGGGTCTCGTAGGGCAGGTGCCGGTTAGCCACCAGCCAAAGCTGCCCCGAAGGTTTCAGCATACGCGCCGCCGCATCGATGAAGGCCTGACCAAGCGAGGGTTCGGCCTTGCGGCGGTTGGTGTGGAACGGCGGGTTCATCACCACGGCGTCCAGCAGCGCCGGAGGCGTCCAGCTCAGCGCGTCGGCCCAGTGGAACTGCGCCCGCGGGTCGGTGACATTGCGCCGTGCGCAGTCGAGCGCCACCAGATCGGCCTCGACCAGATGCAGCGTGCCGATCTTCTCGCGGGTCAGAAGGCCATTGGCCAGACCGCCCCACCCCGCGCCAAGATCGGCGACATTGGTGCCCAGCTTCTGCGGCAGCGCCGCCAGCAGCGCCTCGCTCGCCGGATCGGGGCCGTCTGCGGAAAACACGCCCGGCGCGGTCCATTGACCGCCGGACAGCTGCGCCGGGCCGCGTGCCCAGTCGGCAAACGCGTCCGTGGCCGCGAACCAGAAGGTCTTGCCATGCGCCTTGGACACATGACCGGCAAGCTCGGTGCGCTTGCGCGCGGCCTTCAGCGCGGTGTCGATGCCGTCGATCTTCTGTCCGTCGACAATCACCAGCCCGTCCTTGACGGCGGCGCAGGCCTCGGCGATCCAGCCCTCGGCCCGGTCGCGGGCGCGCGGCAAGAACACGATGGCGGCGGCAAAGGTGCCTTCGGGCGCGGTGGCAACATCCCAGCCACGGCGCTCCCATGCGGCGAAATCGGGGGCGGACCGCTGCACCACAGTGCAACGCTCACGCGGCAGCGCCGAGGCATCGAAATCACCGGGGGCGCCCAGCAGCAGGATGCGCCCATCGGAGGGCAGGTCGAGACCTCCCTCGAGCGCGAAACTCAATCGGGTATCAGACATGGTCGAGCCGCCGCGAGGGGCGGATCACTCCTTTTCCATGGTGCATTGCAGCGGATGCTGGTGGCGCCGGGCGAAATCCATCACCTGCCCCACCTTGGTTTCCGCGATCTCGTGGCTGAACACGCCAACGACGGCGACGCCCTTCTTGTGGACGGTCAGCATCACTTCGAAGGCCTGCGCGTGAGTCATGCCAAAGAACCGTTCGAGCACATGCACGACGAATTCCATCGGCGTGTAGTCGTCGTTCAGCAGCAGAACCTTGTACAGCGGCGGGCGCTTGGTTTTCGGCTTGGTCTCAAGCACGACGTCAGCGCCGCCCTCACCATCGCGGGGGTCGGTCGGGTCTGTCATGCGGGTTTTATGGGCCGTGACGGATTGTATCATCTCAAGGACGCTTTTGCTTTGCGTGTGCTTTGCGGTTCCGGCTTTGAAGGGACTATATAATTCCAAGCAGCCCCGGAGGAAAGGCCCGCGGCCCCAAGAGGCGTCATTATGGACAGGAAACTGCAAACAATCGCGTTCGATGCCGACGATACGCTCTGGCACAACGAGCGTTTCTTCAATTCCACGCAGGAGCGATTCGCCGATCTGCTCGCCGACCACGCCGCGCGCGACCATCTCGACGCGCGGCTGCTGGAGGCCGAAAAGCGCAACCTCGGGCACTACGGGTTCGGCGTGAAGGGCTTCGTCCTGTCGATGATCGAAACCGCGGTCGAGGTCACCGACGGGCAGGTTCCCGGCACGGTCATCGGCCAGATCCTCGAGGCCGGACGCGACATGCTGGCGCATCCCATCGAACTACTGCCACATGCGCGCGAGGCGGTCGAAGCCCTGGCGCCCGATCATCACCTCGTGCTGATCACCAAAGGCGATCTGCTGCATCAGGAGCGCAAGCTGGCGCAATCCGGGCTGGGCGAGCATTTCGACCGGGTCGAGATCGTCTCGGACAAGCAGCCGCAGACCTACGCGCGCATCTTTGCCACCTGCCCCGGCGGTGCAGAGGGCGCGATGATGGTCGGCAACTCGCTGAAGTCCGACGTGAACCCAGCCATCCGCGCGGGCAGCTGGGGCGTCTTCGTGCCGCAGGATCTGGCGTGGAGCCTTGAGCATGACGAGCGTCTTGAGCACCCACGTTTTCGGGAGATTCCCCATCTCGGTGCCCTTGCGGAACTTGTCGCGGCGCTTGGTTAATTGCGATTGCACATTTTCGCCATAATCGCCTCCCTAGCGGGTAACTCCTTGGCAGAGCGCAATATATGGGAAATCACATTCAGGAAAATTGCGAAAAATCAAGGCACTACAGACTTTATTTTTTAGGCACCCCGTGCTAGCGTTTTTCCAAACTAGAACAGTTGGCCACCGGAAAACCGGGGCGAGAGGCAGAAGAGGCGAGAACAGTGACGGGACGGCGCATGCAGCGACCGGGCCGAGCAGGCCTGTATATTTTCACACTCATCTGGCTCACCTTGGTGGCCCCGCTGGGCGCTTGGGCTGCTCCCTACGCAGCGCTGGTGATGGATGCGAGATCAGGCGAGGTGCTCTTTTCAGAGAACGCCGAAACCCGGCTCCACCCCGCCTCTCTGACCAAGATGATGACGCTCTACATCGCCTTCGAGGCGGTCGAGCACGGCGAGATCAGCCTCGACACTCTGGTCACCATCTCGCGCAACGCGGCGGCAGAGCCGCCCTCGAAGCTGGGGCTGCGCTCGGGGCAGAAGATCAAGCTTCGCTACCTGATCCGCGCCGCCGCCGTGAAATCCGCCAATGATGCCGCCACCGCCATCGGCGAGGCCATCGAAGGGTCGGAATCCGCCTTCATCCGCCGCATGAACCGCACGGCCAAGGCGCTGGGGATGACCCGCACCAGCTACAAGAACGCCCACGGCCTCACCTCCGACGGTCACCTGTCGACCGCCCACGACATGGCGATCATGGGCCGGCACATCCTCTACGATTATCCCGAATACTATAACCTCTTCTCGCGCCACACCACCAATGCCGGCATGCGCGAAGTGGCCAACACCAACCGCCGCTTCCTCGCCGCCTACAAAGGCGCCGATGGCATCAAGACCGGCTACACCCGCGCCGCAGGGTTCAACCTTGTCGCCTCGGCAGAGCGCGGGCGCGAGCGGATCATCTCGGTGGTCTTCGGCGGCACCTCCACCGCCGCGCGCAACGCCAAAAGCGCCGAGTTGCTGAACCTCGGCTTCAAGCGCGCCAAGACCAACGTCGCGCTGCGCCGCCCGGCCAAGCCGGCCTACATGGGCCGCGTTGGCAACCAGACGATGGTCGCCGATGCCAACCCCAACGATTCCGGCCTGCGCGGGAAGTCGATCCGCGTCGCCGCAGCTGCCGTGCCCAAAAGCCTGCGTCCGAAGCTGCGCCCGGGTGTGCGCGGCACCGACGTCGCGCCGCTGGTGGCCGGGGTCGAGGCAGACATCAACAGCGTTCTTGAATCGGTTCAGGTCGCCAAGGTCGAACCGCCGGTGGCCGTCGCCCCCGAAACCATCGACGTGGCAAAAGTTGACGAGCCTGACATCGAGGCCGCCGCCGTGGAAGAAGCCATCGCCATGGCCGAGGGTGACACCGGCGTCGCGCCCGACGCCTCGATCAAGCCGATGCGCCGCCCGCAGCAGATGCTTCTGGCCAGCGCCTCGGAGCCGGTCAGCATTGAGACCGCCGCCATCGCCGAGCCGGACACCCAAGAGGTTGTGACCCGCGTCTCGACCTCGGGCGGGCGTCACTGGGGCATCAACGTCGGCCGTTATCCCAGCCGCTACGCCGCCGAGAAGATCCTGCTGAAGACGGCGCTGATGGAAACCTCCACACTCGACGGCTCGCTGCGCAAGGTGGTCGATCGCTCCAGCGGGTTTGACGCCAACTTCATGGGGCTGACGCGCGAGACCGCCGATCTCGCCTGCCGCCGGCTGCAGGCCCGGCAGGTCACCTGCTTCATGATCGGGCCGAGCTGACCCGCCGACCCGAGGACGAACAATAGAAACCCCGGGCGTTCACCCGGGGTTTCTTTTTGCGGGGTTCTTTTTGCCCGTAGCACGGCGACAAAGTCCCCTCCCCCAAAAACGATGGCCTTAAAAAACGACAAACCCCCGAAAGGCAGAGCCCCGGGGGTCGTCAATTTCTTCCGTGTCGGAAGGTCAGCTGGCTGACCTCACGAGCAAGATCTCAAAGGCGAACCTTAGAGGAGACCTTCGCGCTGAGCCTTCTTGCGCGCCAGCTTGCGGGCACGGCGGATGGCTTCGGCTTTCTCGCGAGCTTTCTTCTCGGACGGTTTCTCGAAATGCTGCCGGAGCTTCATTTCGCGGAAAACGCCTTCGCGCTGCAGCTTCTTCTTCAGGGCGCGGAGCGCCTGATCGACGTTGTTGTCGCGAACACTAACCTGCATGTGGTTTTCACCACCTTTCTAAGTTTGAGTTGCAAGGAAATTGCAGGAAGCCGGTCTATAGCAAGCCTTGCCAATCTTGTCTAGACTCCTACCCATTGAGTCAAAGGAGAGGCCCCATGAGTGAAGATATTGCCGGGCGCCTGCTTGATGCGGCGCTGAATCATGTCGCCTTCGACGGCTGGTCCGAGACGACCTTCCGCGCGGCGGTAAGCGATGCCGGGGTCGACCCGGTGGTGGCCCGCGGGCTCTACCCGCGCGGCGCGGTGGACATGGCGATCGCCTTCCACCGGCGCGGCGACGAGGCTATGTCCCAGAGGCTCAAGGATATTGACCAGTCCGAGATGCGTTTCCGCGACCGCGTGGCGCTTGCCGTGCGCACGCGGATCGAGGCCGTGGACGACCGCGAGGCGGTGCGCCGCGGCACCACGCTCTTTGCCCTGCCGATGTATGCCGCCGATGGCGCCAAGCTGATCTGGGGCACCTCAGATCGCATCTGGACGGAACTGGGCGACACCGACCGCGATTTCAACTGGTACACGAAACGTGCCACGCTCAGCGCGGTCTACTCGTCGACGGTGCTTTACTGGCTGGGCGATGATTCGCTCGACAATCACGCCACCTGGGAATTCCTCGACCGCCGGATCGAGGACGTGATGCGGTTCGAAAAGACCAAGGCGAAGGTCCGCTCGACGCCCGTGCTCGGCAAGGTCTTTGCCAACTCCGAAAAGATGCTCGGCAAGGTCCGCTCGCCCCGCAACATCCGACACGGCCTGCCCGGTGGCTGGACCGCGCCGCGCTAAGCGCCCTTCGCCACCACCGGACGACAGCAAGACAGGACAAGACATGACCGAGACAATGCGCGCCGTGGAGATCTCGCAGCCCGGCGGCCCCGAGGTGCTGCGCCTGACAGAGCGCCCCGTCCCCTCCCCTACCCATGGGCAGGTGGTGATCCGCGTGGCCTATGCCGGGGTCAATCGCCCCGACGCGCTGCAACGCGCGGGCAACTACGCGCCGCCGCCCGGAGCCTCGGACCTGCCCGGCCTCGAATGTTCCGGCGAGGTGGTGGCCACCGGCCCCGGCGTCAGCTGGCCCGCCATGGGCGATGAGGTCTGCGCCCTGCTGCCCGGCGGCGGTTATGCCGAATATGTCGCCACGCCCGCCGCGCATTGCCTGCCCGTGCCGGCTGGCATGGGTCTGCGCGAGGCCGCCTGCCTGCCCGAGACCTTCTTCACCGTCTGGAGCAACGTCTTCCAGCGCGGCGCTCTGCAGGCGGGCGAGCGGTTCCTCGTGCACGGCGGCTCGTCCGGCATCGGCACCACGGCGATCCAGCTTGCCAGCGCCTTTGGCGCGCGGGTCTTCGCCACCGCCGGCTCGGCCGACAAATGCGCCGCCTGCGAAAAGCTCGGGGCCGAGCGGGCGATCAATTACCGCGAAGAGGATTTCGTCGAGGTGCTGCGCGCCGAAGGCGGCGCCAATCTGATCCTCGACATGGTCGGCGGCGAGTACATCAAGCGCGACGTCAAGGCGCTGGCCGACGAGGGGCGACTGGTGCAGATCGCCTTTTTGCAGGGTCCCAAGGCCGATCTGAACTTCGCGCAGGTGATGATGCGGCGGCTGACGATCACCGGCTCCACCCTCCGCCCGCAGAGCGATCTGGCCAAGGCGCGAATCGCGGACGCACTGCGCACCCATGTCTGGCCGCTGCTGGAGGCGGGCCGCGTCGCGCCGGTGATGGATTCCGATTTCCCGCTCGCGCAGGCCTCGGATGCCCATGCCCGCATGGAAGGCTCGACCCACATCGGCAAGATCGTCCTCAAGGTCGCCTGATCCAAGTGCTACATAAGCCGGGCGTGTCAGTGCTTCGCCCGGCCCCCGCTCACGCCACCGCCCGGCGGTAGAAGTGCCAGCTGGCGTGGCCCAGCAGCGGCAGCACAACCATCAGCCCCAGCAGCAGTGGCAGCGAGCCCAGCACCAGCAGAACGGCGATCACCGCCCCCCAGCTGAGCACCACTTTCGGGTTCTTCTGCAGCACATGCACAGAGGTCATCACCGCCACCGGCGCACCGACGTGCCGGTGCAGCAGCAGCTGGAACGAGACCACCGAGACCGCCAGCGCCACCAGCGCAAAGACAAAGCCCACGCCGCAGCCCAGCACGATCATCCACCAACCGCCTGCGGTGTTGAACACGTCTGACAGGAAGGCCCCGAGGCTGTCCCGCCCGGCCGGCCCCATGGTCGCCAGATGGATGAAATGCGCCACCAGCATCCACGCGCAAAACAGCGCGATCAGGTAAAGCCCCATCACCAGCATCGCACCGAAGGCAGGCGAGCGCAGCACCGCGAAGGCATCGCGCCACGTCGCCTCCTGCCCCATTTCGCGCTTGCGGCTCATCTCGTAGAGCCCCACCGCGGCCATTGGCCCGATCAGCGCGAAGCCCGCCGCCATGGGAAACATCAGCGGCAGCAGCGCCTGATGAAACGCCATGCCGATCAGCAGCAGCCCCATCACGGGATAGATCAGCACGATGAACAGCACGTCGCTGCGGCAGGCCTTGAAGTCCTCCCACCCGGCGCGCAGCGAGTCCGAAATGTCTGACATCGCCATGGTCCGCACCCGGCGCGGCGTATGCGCATGATCCGTGCCCAACTCCCGCGTCGAGGCGGACAAATGCGAGCCCGCCGCCGACAACTGCTGCGCCGCCCAGCTTAGCGGGTTTCCGATCGTATGAGGTGTATGTGCCATGAGCCTCCTCCCTTGGCGTCGCGCAGAGCGCCAATCACGGGTCCGGCCATGGCACGCGCCGAGGGCCGGACGGATCGGCCGCGCGTGTGTAGGCCCAGAGTAGCACGAAACACCCGCACCGCGCATCACGAGCCTGCGACGCCCGGGCAGCACCGCGCGCCGCCCCTTGCACCTGCCCCGTCCGCGTCGCAGGGTCTGCGCCAAACGCATCAAGGAGGAGACCCCCCGATGACCGCAACAGCCCGCACCGTCATCATCGAGGAAAACGGCGGCCCCGAAGCCCTGAAACTGGCCGACTGGCCGGTGGGCGAGCCCGGCCCCGGCGAAATTCTGATCCGCCACAAGGCCTGCGGCCTCAACTTCATCGACTGCTACCAGCGTTCCGGCCTCTACCCGCTGGACCTGCCGCATGCGCTCGGCATGGAGGCCTCGGGCGTGATTGAGGCGGTGGGCGAGGGTGTCACCCATCTCGCCCCCGGCGACCGCGCCGCCTATGCCGCCACACCGCCCGGCGCCTATACCGAGGCGCGGGTGATGTCGGCGGCACAGGTGTGCAAGCTGCCCGACGAGATCTCCTTTGAAGAAGGCGCAGCGATGATGCTGAAGGGGCTGACCGTGCAGTATCTCTTCCACCGCACCACGCCGCTGAAGAAGGGCGACACGGTGCTCTTTCACGCCGCTGCCGGGGGCGTGGGCCTGATCGCCTGCCAATGGGCGAAATCCGAGGGCATCCGGCTGATCGGCACCGCCGGCTCGGACGCCAAATGCCAGCTGGCGCTGGACCATGGTGCCGACGCCTGCATCAACTACACCACCGAGGATTTCACCGCCCGCACACGCGAACTGACCGACGGCAAGGGCGTCGACGTGGTGATGGACTCGATCGGCGCCTCGACCTTCATGGGCTCGCTGGACTGCCTGAAGCCGCTCGGGATGATGATCTCCTTCGGCAACGCCTCCGGCCCGGTCGAGGCGTTCAATCTCGGCGTTCTGGCGCAGAAAGGCTCGCTGAAGGTCACGCGCCCCACGCTGTTCGCGCATATCGCCGACCCCGCCGCCTGTCAGGAGATGGCGGCGATGCTGATGGGCAAGGTCGCCTCGGGCGATGTAAAGATCCGCATCGACCAGCGCTTCCCGCTCGAGGATGTCGCCGAAGCGCACCGTGCCCTCGAAGCGCGCAAAACCACCGGCCAGACGATCTTGACGCTGGAATAAGGGCGCGAGCCGGACCCCCTCCGACAACAAAAACGGCGCGGGACCCCCCGCGCCGTTTTCATGTCAGGCGGAGCCGCAGCCCCGTGCCTTTAGCCTTGATCAGGCGATCTCGACCAGTTCGATGGCGAAGGTCAGGTCCTTGCCCGCGAGCGGGTGGTTGGCGTCGAGCGTGACCTCGGTCTCGGTCACTTCGGCCACGGTCACCTGCACCACTTGGCCGGTCGGCGTCTGCACCTGCAGCGGCGTGCCGAGGTCGAGCGGGATGTCGTCGGGGATCTCGGTGCGCGGCACGGTCTGGCGTGCTTCCGGCTGCATCGGGCCGTAGGCTTCTTCCGAGGTGACCTCGACGGTCTTTTTCTCACCGACGCTCATGCCGGGCATCGCTTTGTCGAGGCCGGGGATGATCTGGCCCGAGCCCACTTCGAATTCCAGCGGGTCACGGCCAGCGCTGGAATCAAAGGTGGTGCCATCGTTCAGGGTGCCGGTGTAATGGATACGCACGGTGTCGCCGGTCTTGACCTGCGTCATGGGGTGTCTCCGATCTTTTTGGGAAAGTTCTATGGATGGGACGAGGCCGCCTGTCGCGGCGGGTGCTCGTTTGCTCTCCCCCCTAACCTAAGCATCCTGTCCCGGGATTGCAAAGAGGATGTCCGAAACGGCGTCTCGCCCTAGTTTTCAGGGCTGCGCGCGCCGCGCCCCCTGCCGCGCGCGGTTTCCCGGAAAGCAAGGCGCCGTCATCGATTTTCGGGGTTTCCGGACTCTCCCCCGGCATGCCACCCTGCCCCGGATTTACCAAAGGAGCGCGCGACACATGGCCCCGGCAAGTATCAGCACCTGCGTCTTTGATGCCTACGGCACGCTCTTCGACGTGGCCGGTGCCGCCCGGCGCGCCGCCGAGGCACCGGGGCAGGATCGTCTCGCCGCGATCTGGCCGGCGCTGTCTGCCGACTGGCGCCGCAAACAACTGGAGTATAGCTGGCTGCGCGCCATCACTGGCGATCACTGCAGTTTCTGGCAGGTAACGCAGGACGGGCTCGACTGGGCGCTGGCCCGCCACGACCTCAGCGATCCCGACCTGCGCGAAACCCTGCTCGGCCTCTACTGGCAACTGCCCGCCTACCCCGAGGTGCCGCGCCTTCTGGCCGACCTGAAGGCACAGGGCCAACGCTGCGCCATCCTCTCGAACGGCAGCCCCGACATGCTGGAGGGTGCCGTCTCCAGCGCTGGTGTCGCCGAAGACCTCGACGCCGTGCTCTCGGTCGAAGAAGTGGGCATCTTCAAACCCGCCCGCCCGGTCTACGACCTCGTCGGCCAGCACTTCGACACCGATCCGGCGCAGGTACTTTTCGTCTCCTCCAATGGCTGGGACGCCGCGGGCGCCGCCGCCTACGGGTTCACCACCGTTTGGGTGAACCGCGCCGGGGAGCCGATGGATTGCCTTCCCGGACGCCCGCAGCACGTCCTGTCCGATCTCACCTCACTCCCGGAGCTTTTGTGATGCCCGAATTCACCACCTCCGACGGCCTGAAAGTCCACTACACCGACGAGGGCCACGGCCTGCCGCTGCTGTGCCTTGCAGGGCTGACCCGCGACGGTCGCGACTTCGATTATCTCGCGCCGCATATCGACCCGGCCAAGGTGCGGATGATCCGCATGGACTACCGCGGCCGCGGCCAGTCCGACTGGACCGATCACGCCACCTACACGATCCCCGTCGAGGGGCGCGATGCCATAGAGCTTCTGGATCACCTCGGGCTGAAGCAGGCAGCGATCCTCGGCACCTCGCGCGGCGGGCTGATCGCCATGGTGCTGGCCGCGACCGCGAAGGACCGGCTGCTGGGGGTGGCGCTCAACGACATCGGGCCCGAGATCGGAGGCGAGGGCCTCGCGGTCATCAAGGATTACATCGGCCGCAACCCGGCTTGGAAAACCTACGACGAGGCGGCGGCGCAGATGGCGCAGGGCATGACCGCCTTCAAGGACGTGCCGCCCGGGCGCTGGATGGAAGAAGTGCGCAAGTTCTACCGCGAAACCCCGGAGGGCCTGCAGATCCAATACGATCCGCGCCTGCGCGACGCGGTGCTCGAAGCGGGGGCGCAGCCGGTGGCCGATCTGTGGCCGCTGTTCGAGGCGCTCAAGGGGCTGCCGCTCTGCGCGCTGCGCGGCGATGGCTCGACACTGCTGACCGCCGAAACCTTCGCCGAAATGAAGCGCCGCCGCCCCGACATGATCGCCGCCGAGATCCCCGGCCGCGGCCATGTGCCTTTTCTGGACGAGCCGGAGTCGCTCAGCGCGCTGACGCGCTGGCTGAAGATGCTGAGCTGAGGCTCAGTTCAGGTTGAACACCCGGCTGGGGTGCAGCTCGCCAGCCTTGAAGATGCCCACGGCCACCGGTTTGCCCTGAAACGAGGCCCATGCCTCGTCGCCGTACTCGGCCTCGCCGGGGATCACCATGCCGGGGTTCCCATTGCGCAGCCGTGCCGCGCCCTCGGGCGTGCAGCGCAACTCGGGCAGATCGGCCAGCCCCACCTCGGTCGGCAGCAGCTTGGCGTCCAGTTCGGGCGTCTTGGCCAGCGCGTCGATCTCCTCGACCGAAATGCCGTCCTTGGCCTCGAACGGGCCGGACCATTCGCGGCGCAGCCAAAGCACGTGGCCGAAGCACCCCAGCGCCTCTCCCAGATCGCGCGCGATCGAGCGCACGTAGCCGCCCTTGCCGCAGACCATTTCCAGTTCGACGTGGTCTTCGTCGGGGCGCGACAGCATGATCAGCGACTCCACCCAAAGCGGACGCGCCGAAAGCTCCATCTCCTCGCCGTCGCGGGCACGCTTGTAGGCGCGCTGGCCGTCCACCTTCACCGCCGAGAACTGCGGCGGCACCTGCTGGATGTCGCCGACGAACTGGTGCAGCGCTTCCTTGATCTGATCGTCCGAGGGGCGCTCGGCGCTCTCGCGCAGGATCTCCCCCTCGGCGTCATCGGTGTTGGTCGCCTGCCCCAGCCGCACGGTAAAGCGGTAGGCCTTCATCGCGTCGGTGATGTAGGGCACCGTCTTCGTCGCCTCACCCAGCGCCACGGCCAGCACACCGGTCGCATCGGGATCGAGCGTGCCTGCGTGCCCGGCCTTCTTCGCCGCCAGCGCCCAGCGCACCTTGTTGACCACCGAGGTGGACGTCATACCGGCCGGTTTGTCGACGATCAGCCAGCCGGAAATGTCCCGACCCTTCTTGCGTGCCATGTCTGCCCCTGAGTGATGCTGCGTGCTTCTGAGGCGCGCCTGCTAGCAGGGCGCAGCCATCGCTGTCAATCTGGCGCAGGCTCCCAAGGCGCGCGCGTATGTATGGTTTGTGCATGCAATGTGCATGCGCTGTGCCCCCTCTCAAACCCGTTCTCTTTCCTCCCCGCGCGCCCTTCGCTAGGGTCGCCGCGACCACCGGAAAGGGCACTCGAATGCAGATCGCAGACCTCAGCGACATCCGCCTGAACTACCGCATCGACGGCCCCGAAGGCGGCGCGCCGCTGGTGCTGGCGAACGCCCTCGGCACCGATCTGCGGCTCTGGGAGCCACTGTTGCCGCATCTGCCCGAGGGGCTGCGGATCCTGCGCTACGACATGCGCGGCCACGGCCTCTCGGACTGCCCGGAACCCCCTTATTCGATGGGGTCATTGGTTCGCGACGCCGAGCGGCTGATGGAGCTAACCAACTTCAAAGACGCTGTTTTTCTTGGCCTTTCCCTGGGCGGAATGATCGCGCAGGGCATCGCCGCGAAACGCCATGACCTCGTGCGCGCGGCGGTCCTGTCGAACACCGCCGCCAAGATCGGCACCCGGCAGATATGGCAGGCGCGCATCGCCGAGGTCGAGCGCAACGGCGTGGGCGCCGTGGCAGACGCCGTACTCGAACGCTGGTTCACCCGCCGCTTCCGCACCACCCCCGAATTCCATCACTGGCGCGACATGCTCAGCGCCACGCCCACCAAAGGCTACACCGGCTGCGCCGCCGCCATCGCCGGCACCGATTTCATCACCCCCACCTCCGGTCTCCGCCTCCCGGTGCTGGGCATCGCCGCGTCGGAAGACGGCTCCACACCAGCCGATCTCGTGCGCGAAACCACCGACCTGATCCCCGGCTCGCAGTTCGCGCTAATCCGCAGGGCCGGGCATCTTCCGTTTGTCGAAAAACCCGCTGACTACGCGAAGGTTCTCGGCGATTTTCTGAGGTCCCAAGGCCATATTGGAGGGCAAGGCTGATGGCGAATTTCCTGCTGATCCACGGCGCGTCGCATGGCGCATGGTGCTGGCGCGACGTGATCCCGGCACTGGCCGAACGCGGCCATCAGGCGCGCGCCATCGACCTTCCCGGCCATGGTGAGGACGCAACCCCGCGCCAAGAGGTGAGCCTGCAAAGCTACGTCGAGGCCATCCTCTCGGCCCTGCATGACACGGGCAAGCCCAGCATCGTCGTGGCCCACTCCATGTCCGGCGTCCCGGCAACGCAAGCGGCCGATCTGCACCCCGAGCTTTTCGCCCGGCTGGTTTATCTCTGCGCCTTCCTGCCCGGCGACGGCGATAGTGTTACCAGCCTCAGCCGCGCATGGCCCGAGCAACCGCTTGCTCCGGCGATCCGCCGCGACGAAGGCGGCGTGACTTTCCACTTCGATCCCGCGCAGATCGGAGAAACGTTCTACCACGACTGTCCCGACGCGCTGGTGGCCCGCGCCGCGCGGCATCTGACGCCGCAGCCCACCGCGACGCAAAAGCAACCGGTCGCGCTGACAGGCCGCGCCGAGGGCGTGCCGCGCAGTTACATCGTCTGCGCGCAAGACCTTGCCGTGCCACCCGATCATCAGCGTTCCATGGCGTCGGTCTTGCCAAGAGAGGATGTCTACGACATGAGCAGCGCGCATTCGCCCTTCATGTCCGACCCAGAGGGGCTCGCCGCCCTTCTCGACCGTATCGCCCGGAGCTGACCCATGTCTGCCACGCCCTTCGACAGCACCCATCTGCACCGCCTCTTTCCCAGCGGAGATTTGGCCAAACTCTTCTCCGACAGCGCTGAGGTAAGGGCGCTGATGATCGTCGCCGGTACGCTGGCGAAGGTACAGGGCGAGGCAGGCCTGATCCCCGAGACCGCCGCGAAGGCCATCCACCGCGCGGCGCTGGAACTCCAGATCGATCCCGGCGGGCTGGCGCGGGATACCGCCGCCGCTGGCAACGTGGTGCCGCCGCTTCTCGAGGCCTTCGCGGCGCTGATGCAGGCACCGGACTATGCGCAATATCTGGGCCGGGGCGCGCGCGCCAACGATCTGCAGGACTGCGCTCTGGCGCTGCGTCTGCGGCAGGTCCTGACGCAGTTGGAAGCCGGGCTGGCGAATATTGCCGGCACCGATGCCCTAAGGGCCGACCTGCCCGCTCTGCGCGATGCGCTGCTGTCTGTCAGCTACGCGGGAGACGACGCCGACACCCTGCGCCCAGCACTCGCCGCCGCTCTCAACCTTGGCGAGAATGGCTGGGGGCACGACCGCCTCGCTCTGCGCAGCCTTGCGGATTGGAGCGCGCGCGTGGTCGCCTTCTTGGGGGACCAGAATCCACTGAACGCAGCACTGGCTGTGCATGCGGGCGCACTTTCGGCGGCTCTGAACAAAGACATTGAGAACGAACGACCAGCACAGGAGCAGCGGTATCTCGAGCAACTGATGCTGCCGCAGTTGCTGCTGAGCTGCGCTGCCGCAATACACCGCGCCCGCGCATCTGCCGAAAACACCAGCACCATGCCACCTGCAGGAGAGTAAGGCGACTATGAGGCTTGCGAGAAAAGGTTAATTCGCGCTAACAGATAGGCACCCGCCAGACGGTTTTCCCGCCCAGCCAGGTACCCCGGCCCGCCGCGCTCTCGTTTTCTGCGGCGGTCGCCCTATATTCTGATTGCTATCTTGAAGAGGCCTATACAGGTGACGGAAGTAACGCTCAGCCCCCCGCCCGAGGAAATGGCAGAAAACGCGCGCAACGCGGCGTCTTTCCTCAAGACGCTGGCCCACGAAGGCCGGCTGATGATCCTGTGCCATCTCGGCTCGGGTGAGCGGTCTGTGGGCGAACTGGAAAGCCTGCTGGAGATGCGGCAGGCCGCCGTCAGCCAGATGCTCGCGCGTCTGCGCGAAGAAGGCCTTGTGAACACCCGCCGCGAGGGCAAGACGATCTACTACAGCCTCGCCACCGAAGACACTGCGCGGGTGATTGGCCTGCTTTACGAAATCTTCTGCGCCAAGAGCGAGTGCTGAGCAAAAGGCCGCCGTGGCCCTCTCGCTGCGCGATCAGGCCTCGGGCTGCTCCTCCTGCCACTCCCAAGGCCGCGTATAGCTTCCAAGACATCTCGTAACGTCCGCCTCGGTCGCGCCGTTGCGCTGAAGCTGCGCGACCAGCCCCCGACGGCGATCATCCACCACCGATGCCACCCGCGCGGGCAAGCCAGCCCGTTCGAGCGCTGCATCATAGACGCGGGTGATCGCCTGCTTGCGCAGGTCGGGCTTGAAGACCTTCCCGACACCCGTCTTCGGCAATTCTGGCAAGATTTCTAGATACTTCGGCCACGCGGCCCGCTCGTGGATATGCACGCGGGCATGCGCCAGAAGCTCTTCGTCGGAGACCTCGGCACCGGCGACCAGTTCCACATAGGCACAGGGCAATTCCCCGGCGTGATCGTTCGGCTCGCCGATCGCAGCGGCCACCGCCACCGCCGGGTGCCGCATAAGCGCGTCTTCGATCTCGGCGGGATCGATGTTGTGTCCGCCGCGAATGATGATGTCCTTGGCGCGTCCGGTGATCCAAAGATAGCCTTCCTCATCAAGCCGCCCAAGGTCGCCCGTGCGCAGGTATACGCCCTCGTGGTAAAGACCGGCGTTGCGCTCGGCATCAGTGTAGGTGCCGCCCGCGATGACCCCCGGATTGGACACGCAGATCTCGCCGATCTCGTTCACCGGGCATTCGCGCGGGCCCGCGTCGGTCTGCTCTACGATCTTGACCTTGGTGTAGGGCAGCGGAAACCCCACGGAGCCGACCTTCTTCACCCCTTCAGGCGGGTTCACCGACACGAGGCAGGTCGCCTCAGTCAATCCGTAGCCTTCGCAGATGGTAACCCCGGCGGCGCTTTCGAAGCGCTTGAAAAGCTCGGCGGGCATCGGAGCAGAGCCCGAGAACGCATATTTCACCGTCGAGATATCTGCGTCGACCTTGCGCTGCATCAGCGCCGAGACGGCGGTGGGCACCGTGATGATGAAGGTGATCTTCCAGCGCGCGCACAGCTTCCAGAAATTGTCGAACACCCCCTCGCCGCGGTAGCCTGCGGGCGTAGGCAACACGATATGCGCACCCGAGGCGATCGCCGACATGACCACAACTTCCGAAGCGAAGACATGGAACAGCGGCAGCGGGCACATCACGTTGTCCGTCTCGCGGAACAGCAGGCGCGAGCCGAGCCAGCCGTTGTAGAGCATCCCCGAAAGCTTGTGCTGCGCCACTTTGGGCATGCCCGTAGTGCCCCCGGTATGGAAATAGGCGCAGACCCTGTCGCCCGCGAGGGGCGTGAAGCTGAGCTCGACCGGCTGGCGCCGCAACTCCTCGTGGAAACAGCGAATGTCGGCGTGGTGGATATTGCGCAGCTTCGGACGCAAAAACGGCACCAACCAGCGCTTCGGCGCGGTCAGGTAGCGGTTGAGATCCACTTCGAGCACCGTCACCACCCGCGGCGCGTGACGGCAGGCTTCGGCCAGCTTCTGCGCGATGTCGGTCTTGGGGAAGGATTTGAGCGTCACCACCACCCGCGCCCCGGTCTCGCGCAGGATTGCGGCGATCTGCTCTGGCTCGAGCAGCGGGTTGATCGGCGCGGCGATACCGGCGGTGGCGCCGCCCAGCAGCGTCACCAGAGCCTCGGTGCAATTGGGCAGCACCATGGCCACGACGTCGGTCTCGCGGATGCCAAGACTGCGAAACAGGTTGGCCGCCTGATTGCTGCGCTCCAGAAGATCGGACCACGTCAGCGTCTCGGCCGGATCGGTCACCCCCGATTGCAGTTGAAAGCTCATCGCAGGGTGATCGGGGTAGCGGGCAGCGGTCTGCGCGAGACAGGCGTGCAGCGTTTCCGGCAACGCCCTCTCGGACCATGGTTTCTCAGCCTCGATCGCAGCGCGATCTGCCGGCGTCACGAATTGCATCGCTGCACTCCTCCTCCCCTCGTCGTGCCGGCGCGCTGCGCCGAAGCACCATTTCCACGTGTGGAAGTCCTCCAGACCTCCCGCAACGGCTGCGCCCTATCATGGCTCTCGCTGGCGGCAAAGCGCGCAGTGACGCCGCGGCAGACTTACTCTGCGGCAACGCCATCGGTGAACTGAAGCCGCGCCAGCCGCGCATAAAGCCCGCCTTCGGCCACAAGCGCATCATGCGCGCCTTGTGCGACGATGCGGCCTTGGTCCATGACGACGATCCGGTCGGCCTTCTTCACCGTAGCCAGACGGTGCGCGACGATGATCGTGGTGCGCCCCTCGGCCAGCGTATCGACCGCCTGCTGCACCGCGCGCTCGCTCTCGGCGTCCAGCGCCGATGTCGCCTCGTCCAGCAGCAGCACCGGCGCGTCGCGCAGGATGGCCCGCGCGATGGCCACGCGCTGCTTCTGCCCGCCCGACAGCATCACGCCGCGCTCGCCCAGCCATGTGTCATAGCCGTCGGGCAGCCCGGTCAGGAAATCATGCGCGGCGGCAGCCCGCGCGGCGGCCTCGACCTCCGCATCGGTGGCACCGGGTCGACCAAAACGGATGTTGTCGCGCGCCGAGGCGGCGAAAATCACCGGGTCTTGCGGCACCAGCGCGATATGCTGCCGGAAGGCATTGCGGCTCATCGCATCCACCGGAACACCGTCAAGCAGCACACGTCCGCCATCGGGATCGTAGAACCGCTGGATCAGTTGCACGATGGTGGTCTTGCCCGCGCCCGAGGGACCGACTAGCGCCACCGTTTCCCCCGGCTTGATCGCCAGATCGACGGCGTCCAGCGCCTTGATCCCCGGCCGCGCCGGATAGGTGAAATCCACATGGTCAAAGGTGATCTCGCCGCGCACGGTCGAAGGCACCGGCAGCGGCTGCGCCGGGTCGTTCACCGTGTCCTCGGACTGCAAAAGTTCCACCAGCCGCTCGGTCGCCCCCGCGGCGCGCTGCAGCTCACCAAAGATCTCCGACAGCGCCGCAACCGCCCCGGCCACCATCACCGAGTAGATGACGAACTGGACCAGTGCCCCCGCGCTCATCTGCCCGGCCCGCACGTCGATGGCACCCGCCCAAAGCACCCCGACAACGCCGGTGAACACCAGAAAGATCACGATCGCCGTCATCAGTGAGCGGGTCCAGACGCGGCGGCGGGCGGCATCAAAGCTCTTTTCGGTGACATCAGAAAAAGCTTCGCGGCTGATCGCCTCGTGGGTGTAGCTCTGCACCGTTTGCACCGCCGCAAGCGCCTCGGCGGCATTGCCGGAGGACGCGGCGATCCAGTCCTGGTTCTCGCGGCTCAGCTTGCGCAGACGGCGGCCCAGCGTGAGGATCGGCACGATCACCACGGGCACGATCAGCAGCACCATCCCTGTCAGCTTGGCCGAGGTGAACAGCATCAAGGTCAGCCCACCAACGAACAGCAAAAGGTTGCGCAGCGCGATCGAAACCGAAGAGCCGATCACCGACAGGATCAGCGTGGTGTCGGTGGTGATCCGGCTGAGCACCTCGCCGGTCATGATCTTTTCGTAAAAGGCGGGCGAGAGGCTGATCACCCGGGCGAACACCGCCTTGCGGATGTCGGCAACCACGCGCTCTCCCAGCCGCGTCACCAGCCCGTAGCGCAGGGCCGTGCCAAGCGCCAGAAGCGCGGCGATGCCGAGCGCGGCCATAAAATAGCGATCCAGCAGCGCGCCATCTTCGACACCGAAGTTGTCGACGACGCGGCGCACGGCCATCGGTAGGGTCAACGACACGGTCGCGGTGGCGATCAGCGCGAGGATCGCCGCAATCATCAGCCCCCGATACGGCCGCATGAACGGCCAGAGCGCGGCCAGAGAGCCGAGTTTTCGGGATTTCTCGCGATCGTCCTGCACGGTGGCAGCCGGGTTTCCGTGGGCCATGGCCCCTCCTTTGTCTGCAGCACGGTATTGGGCCTGCAGGCGCCCCCCGTCAAGCAACGCGCGCGCCGCAAGCGCACCACGAAAGCCGAAACTCGGGCCGATACATTCTGTTTTCGGGGAGGGAATGGAGCGGGCGGCGGGAATCGAACCCGCGTCATTAGCTTGGAAGGCTAAGGTCTTACCACTACACAACGCCCGCGTAGTGGGCGGAGGGATATTGCAACCGACCCGCCCGGTCAACCGCCTCCGCGCGGCTTTTGCAGGATGCCGCCACGTTTTCTGGTGATCCGCGCCCGGCTCCCCCGCGTATCACCAGCAAACAATGCAAAAGGACCCCACATGCAAACGCTCACCCTCTACGCCGTGACCGCGGCGGTGTTCCTCGGGCTCGATATGCTCGGGCTGCGCTACCTGATCCGCCCGGTGTTCGAGCGCCATGTGGGCCACCTCCTGGCAGAACCGCTGCGGTTGGGACCGGCAGCAGGCTTCTACCTCGCCTATGTGGTGGGGGTTCTGTTCTTCGTCTCGCTGCCGGCGCTGCGCGAGGGGGCCCCTGTGCAGGCGCTGTGGACCGGCGCGCTGCTTGGCCTCATGTGCTATGGCACCTACGAGATGACAAACTTCGCCACGCTCGCCGACTGGAGCTGGGAACAGGTGATCGCTGACTGCCTCTGGGGCGGCGTGCTGACCGGCTTCTCCGCTTGGGTTGGAGTTGCCGTCGTGTCAGCTCTCTTCGGGAAATGAACTGAAGCCCTCTCGGCGGGGGGACTTGCCGAGAGGGCTTCAGCCCGCGAGGCGTTCCGTGAGTCGTAGCGCCAGCGGATAGGGCAGGACACGCAAAAACTTCAGCACATAGGTAAATCGCTTCGGGAAATGAATCTCGAAGCCACGCCCTGCCATGCCTTTCGCGATATCGCGCGCGGCCTCGTCCGGCTCGATCATCGCGGGCATCTTGAAATCGTTCTTGTCAGTCAGGCGGGTGCGCACGAAGCCGGGGCAGACCAGCCGCACATCGATCTTGGGTGCCAGTTCAATCTTCAGCGTCTCCGCAAGATTGATGATCGCCGCCTTCGTCGCCGAATAGGCCTGCCCCTTCGGCAGCCCAATGTAGCCAGCGACCGAGCCGAAGAGCACCAGTTGCCCGCCTTCCTTCAGCACCTTAGGCGCACTCTGCGCCACCAGCAGCGTGCCGGTCACGTTCACCTGCACCAGCTTCGCCGTTGTCTCGCGGTCAAGATCGACCACCCGCGCCGGATCGTAGAGCGCCGCGGTGCAGACCATCGCATCGAGGCTCTGACCAAGATGCGCCACAGCGGCATCCAGCGTTTCCGGCTCGGCAAGATCAAGCGGCAAAACCTCGGCCTCGCCGCAGTCCGCCGCCAGTTCGCGCAGAGCATCCTCGTCGCGGGCCGAGAGCACCAGCTGCGCCCCCTGCTCCGCCAGTTCGCGCGCCAGCGCCGCTCCGATGCCAGAGCTGGCACCGATGATCCAGATGCGTTTGCCGTGATGTGGGCTCATGCGTTCACCTAGCTCAGATGCGGAACAGCGGCTGCAGCAGCCGCGGGATCATCGCGTGGAACCTCAACGGTGCATCGGTCGCGGCAAGACAGATACACGGCGCCTCGTCCCCGGCCAGCGGCTGGTGATCCACATCGTCCTGCGCCACCTCTACGTCGCCGACGCCGAACTCCCCGCCGCTATCTGAAAAGCTGCCCTGCAGCACCAGCGTCAATTCCAGCCCTTGGTGGCCATGCTCGGGCACGGCCCGGCCGCGCGGGATATAGAGCAGACGCAGCGAGCCTTCCTCGTCAGCGCTGAGGATTTGCTGACGGATACCGCCGCCCAGCATCTTCCAGCGCGGCGGCTGACCGTTCAGCGCCTCCATGACCGGAGCAGGGAAAATGCCCGAGCCGCGCTGCTGCGGCGCGCTCGGCGGCATCTCGTCGAGCGCGGCGAATATCCGATCTCGGGCGCCTTGCGACACGTCCGCAGGCGCCAGCCCATCGAGCAGCGCGCCGCCCATGGCGGCTTCGGCCTCGACAACCGCGCGGCACTCGTCGCAGAGCGAGATATGCGCTGCGATCACCACACAGAACGGCTGTGGCAACGTGCCGGACGCATAGGCACGAAGCATCTCCTCGGGGATATGATGGCTGATCTTGCTCATTGGGGTCTCAGGTCAGTGAGGTCGCGCCGCAGGCGGTCGAGCCCGAGGCGGATGCGTGATTTGATCGTCCCCAGCGGCAGGCCGGTGATCCGGCTGATCTCGCTATGGGGCAGTTCTTCCATATATGCGTGGCGCAGCGCCTCGGTCTGTTCCGGGCTCAGCTTTTCGAGCGCGTCGCGCAGTTTTTGCGACTCTTGTTCCAGCGCGAGGATCTGCGGCGCATCCGGCTCGGCGCTCTCCGGCTCCTGCATCAATTCCGGCTCTGGCAATGGCTTGCGACGATAGAGGTCAATCTGGCGGTTGCGCGCGATGCGGTAAATCCAAGCCGAGGCTTCGGCGCGGTGCGGGTCGAACTGAGCGGCCTTGTTCCAAACCGACAGCATCACGTCCTGCACCACATCCTCCGCGCTGCCATCGCGCAGACCGCCGCGCATCAGCATTGCCTTCAGCCGCGGCGCAAAGAAATCAAACAGTCGCCCGAATGCCTCGCGATCGCGCCGGTCGCGCACGGCCAGCAGCCAGCGCGTCTGGTCGGTTGTTTCGGCAGGCGTCACGCGGGTCTCCTTCTTCGGTGCTTCGCATATCGCGACCTGAACGATGCCATCGGCGTCGAAAGCATCACGTGCGTCATGCGGAATGAGGCGGCCATCAAGAGACATGTAGGGGTTACGCCCCGCGATGCGACCCGGATCACCCCGCGCGCAAAATTTTCCCGGATTTCTTCACCGCCGCAATGCTGATGTCCGCCTGCCCGGCGGAGGCAGGGCTACCCGCCCGGCAGTGCGCCGAAAAAATTCCTCTCGCCTCAAGTCTTTGGTGATCCATTTCAAACACCGGTGCGTATCACAGTAATGATTGCCTTGTCCGCGGGAGGTTTGCGTGGCCCTTGACCTGTCTTTTGGAGTTCCCCAGCGCGTTGCCGTCATCGGCGGCGGCATCTCGGGTCTCGCCACCGCTTGGCTACTTTCGCAACGCTGCCGCGTGACGCTTTACGAAGCGGCGCCCCGACTTGGTGGACACGCGCGCACCGTCACCGCGGGTCTCTATGGCGACCAGCCAGTGGACACAGGATTTATTGTATTCAACTACGCCAACTACCCGCATCTTACATCGCTGTTCCGCGACCTCGACGTGCCGGTGGAACGCAGCGACATGAGTTTCGGCGTCTCGCTCAATGGCGGGCGGCTGGAGTATGCCCTTCGGTCGGGCAACGCGCTTTTCGGACAGCGCAGCAACCTTGCGCGGCCCGGCTTTTACGCAATGATCCGGGACATCCTGCACTTCAACCGCAACGCCGAGGCCAAGGCCGAAAGCCACCCGCATCTGTCGATCGCGGGGTTGGTCGAGGCGCTGGGGCTGGGGGACGCTTTCCGTGATCGCTATCTCTACCCGATCTGCGGTGCGATCTGGTCCACGCCTTCGGCAAAGATCGGAGATTTCCCGGCGCAGGCGCTGATGCGCTTTTTGCGCAACCACGCGCTGCTCTCGGCGGGCGGGCAACACCAATGGTGGACCGTTTCGGGCGGCTCGCGCAGCTATGTCACCCGTCTGACCGAGGCGCTTGAGGCGCGGCAGGTTTCGCTGCGCCCCGGCACCCCGGTGACGCAGGTACTGCGCGACGACAAGCACGCCACCGTCATGACCGAGGGGCACGAGCCCGAGCAATTCGATCAGGTCGTCTTCGCCTGCCACGCCGACATGGCGCTGTCGCTGCTTGCGGACCCGACCAGCACCGAGAGCCGGGCGCTTGGCGCGGTGAAGTTTCAGGACAACCACGCCGTGCTGCACCGGGACACCCGCCTGATGCCGCAGCGCCGGCGCTGCTGGAGTTCGTGGGTGTTCCGCACCGAGCCCGGCACCCCGCCCGATCAGTCGGTCGGCGTGACCTATTGGATGAACCGACTGCAGAACATACCAGACAGCGATCCGATGTTCGTCACCCTCAACCCGCAGCGCGACATTCCCGATGAGCTGATCTACGACCGCAATACCTTTCGCCACCCGGTGTTCGATACCGCCGCATTGGACGCACAGACCCGTATCGCCGCGCTGCAGGGCAAGAACCGCAGCTGGTACGCTGGCGCATGGATGCGCAACGGCTTTCACGAGGATGGATTCGCCAGCGCGGTGCGCATCGCCCGGCAGATGCTGCCGACACCGGTGGCCGCATGAACGACAGCCTTGCAGACAGGCTGGGCACCGGCGAGATGCTGCATCTGCCAGCCCGCGTGACGCATGCGCGGCGCGGTGGCATCCGCCACGCCTTTGCCTATAGCGTGGACTATCTGCTGCTCGATCCCGATAGCGTCCGCTGTCCCTCGCTGTTCTCGCGCAACCGGTTCAACCTGTTCTCGCTCTACGACCGCGATCACGGTGGACCGCGCGGCGCGGGCGACGGTGCAGCATGGGCGCGCCGGGTGTTTTCCGCTGCCGGACTGGAGGGCGTGCGCGTGGCACTGATGATGCAGCCGCGGTTTCTGGGCTATTGGTTCAACCCCGTCTCGTTCTGGCTGGCGCTGCGCGGCGACCGTCTGCTGGCGGTGATCGCAGAGGTCAGCAACACCTTCGGTCAGCGCCACAGCTACCTGTGTCACCACGCCGCTTTCGCGCCGATCGCGCCAGAGGATGAGCTGACCGCCACCAAGGTCTTCCACGTCTCCCCGTTCCAAGACGTGAAGGGCACCTATCACTTCCGCTTTTCCATCACCGCCGCTGCCGCCGCGATCGGCATCCGGCAGATCGACGGCAAGGAGGGGCTCAAGGCCACCATGGCCGGAGATTTCGCCCCGGCCCGGTCCCGACGCCTGCTGAGCAGCGCGCTGCGCCGCCCGGGTGGCGCGATGCGTGTGATTATGCTCATCTATTGGAACGCACTTCGTCTTAAATTGAAGGGAGCCGACTATCGAAAGCTCCCCGAACCGCCCGAACACGAGATCAGCCGATGAACCTGCCCGTCACCGCGATGATGAAACGCCGCTTCCTGTCGACCCTCGAGCAGATCGAGCACGGGCGGCTGAGCCTGCTGACGCCCGAGGGCGAACGGCACCAATTCGGCACCACCGGGCCGGAGGCTGATCTGCATATCCTCGACTGGGCGGTACTGCCCGCGCTCGTCGCGCGGGGCGAGGTGGCCATGGGCGAGAGCTACATCGCGGGCCTGTGGCACAGCAGTTCGCCGGAGCGGTTGCTGAAGCTGGCGCTGGACAACATCGACGCCTTTGAACGCTATGTGACCCCCGGCCCGCTTGCCCGGCTACGGTTCCGGCTGATCGACCGGGTGCTGCGCGCCAACAGCCTCAAGGGCTCGTCGCGCAACATTCAGGCGCATTACGACGTGGGCAATGAGTTCTACCAGCTTTGGCTCGACCCAGGCATGACCTATTCCTCGGCCCTCTTCGCGGAGGGTGAAGGCGACGCGGCGCTGCCCGAAGCGCAGGATCGCAAGTACGACCGTATCCTGTCGCGCCTGAACGACAGCCCCTCGGTGCTGGAAATCGGCTGCGGCTGGGGCGGTTTTGCCGAACGTGCGGCGCAGCAGGGGCGCAGCGTCACCGGCATCACTCTTTCGCCCAGCCAGAAGGGCTATGCTGACGCCCGGCTGGACGGACGCGCCGACATCCGCCTGCAGGACTACCGGGCAGTGCAGGGGCGCTACGCCAACATCGTATCGATCGAGATGATCGAGGCAGTGGGCGAGAAATACTGGCCGGTCTATTTCGCCGCACTCAAGGATCGCCTGGCCGAAGGTGGCCGTGCAGTGCTGCAGGCGATCACCGTGCAAGACGCGGAGTTCTCGCTCTACCGCAAGCGCACCGACTTTATCCGCCAGCACACGTTCCCCGGAGGCATGCTGCCCTGCAACGCCGTGCTGGCGCGCGAGGCACAGAAGGCTGGTCTGGTGCTGCGCGAGAGCTTTGCCTTCGGCCAGCATTACGCCCGCACTTGCCGCATCTGGCGCGAGAACCTGCTGGAACAGCGCAAGCGGATCGAGAAGCTGGGATATGGCGAGACCTTCCTGCGCAGCTGGCAGTTCTACCTCGATGCCTGCGCGGCGACCTTCTCGACCGGACGCACCGATGTGGTTCAGGTCGAACTGCGCCACGCCGGAGAGGCCTGAGCAGCGGCGCGCCACTGAATTTCCCCAGCGGTAGCCGCATTTTCGCCTTACTGCGCCTCTAGCGGTGACGCGGATCGGCGCGGCCCCTGCCCCGCCGTGATCAATGTATGTTACCGCCGCATGTCACGCCAAAGTCACGGAATACAAAGATGTTGTCCAAGATCGGAGCCTCCCTCCTTCTCCTCGCCGGAACCGCGGCACCGCTTCTCGCCGCCGAGCAGGAAGTGCTGATGACCGGACGGAGCTACTTCCCCGAGGCAATCTATGTCTCGGTCGGCGACGTCGTTCACTTCGTCAACGCCTCCGACGTGCCGATGTCGGCCACCGCGAGCGATGCCAGCTGGGACACCGGTGTGCTGCAACCAGGCGAGGCATTTGCGCTGGAGGTCACCGACGGTATGGAAGGCGCCTTTGGCGACACCTACGACGCCGACAACGCGGCCGCCGGGCTTATCGACTACGTGAACCCGGCACCGCTGGAACTCGAAAACAACAACTGATCGGGCGCCTCCGGTCCGCGCTCAGATCGGCTCGATCAGCTCGGGCCCTTCGGCGCGGTTCGAGTTCACTTTCGGATCGACCCGGTACATCCGCAGCGATCCTTCCGGCGCCGCTTGCATCAGCGTCGCGGCGCCGTGGCCATCTTCCCCCAGCCACAGCCCCCAGTCCTTCTTGGATAGGATCACCGGCATCCGGTGGTGCACTTTCGACATCTGTTCGCTAGCGCCGGTTGTGACGATCGCGCAGGTGCGGAAGGCCTGCCCGTCCCCCTCCCAGTCCTGCCAGATGCCGGCGAAGGCCAGCAGATCGTCCTCTGCCGGGGTGATGTACCACGGCAGGCGGCGGCCATCTTCGGTCTTGGTCCACTCGTAGAAGCCGCTGGCCGGCACGATGCAGCGCCGCGCCCGGCAGGCGGCGCGAAAAGCGGGCTTCTCGGCGATGGTCTCGGCCCGCGCGTTGATCAGCAGCGGCCCGTCGTTGGGCGCCTTGTACCAATGCGGTAAAAACCCCCAGCGCATCGCGCCGAGCAGCCGCGTGCCCCCATCGGATCGCACGACATGCACGTCATTGGTCGGGCAGACGTTGAAGTTCGGGATATGCGGCAGATCATTGCCGGGCATGGCCTCAAAGATCTTGGCCATGGCGTCATCGGGGAGAGTGACTGCAAAACGTCCGCACATGGCGCTCAGAGTAGCGCGCCACGCGGCGCGCGCCAGCCCTTCAGACGTCGCGCCATTCGCCGGGCGGAATGTCGTCGAGCGTCCAAGTGCCGATCGCCCAGCGAACCAGCCGCAGACAGGGCAGCCCCACATGCGCCGTCATCCGCCGCACCTGCCGGTTGCGCCCTTCGGTGATCTTCAGTTCGAGCCAACTGTCGGGCACCGACTTGCGAAAGCGTACCGGCGGGTTGCGCGGCCAGAGATCGGGTTCAGGGATGCGCCGCACCTGCGCCGGGCGAGTCATCCCGTCCTTAAGCTCGACCCCTTTGCGTAGCTGCGCGATCTGCGCATCGCTCGGCTCGCCTTCGACCTGCACGAGATAGGTCTTGAGCTGCTTGAATTTCGGATGCGAGATACGCGCCTGCAGCCTTCCGTCATCGGTCAGCACCAGCAGCCCTTCGCTGTCGCGATCGAGCCGGCCTGCGGGATAGACGCCCGGCACCTTGACGTAGGAGGACAGCGTCTCGCGCGCGCTGCCCTCGGTGCCCTTGTCGGTGAATTGCGACAGCACGCCGAACGGTTTGTTGAGCAGGATTACCCGGGCCATCAACCATCCCTCCGCGCGGCAAAGAAGTCTTTCAGCAGCGCCTCGGCCTCGGGCGCCGCGAGCCCGTCGTAGACCTCGGGCACATGGTGGCACTGCGGCTGCGTATAGATCCGCGCGCCCTGCGCCACCCCGCCCGACTTGGGGTCGGAGGCGCCGTAGTACAGCCGCCGGATCCGCGCAAAAGAGATCGCCGCGGCGCACATCGGGCAAGGCTCGAGCGTGACATAAAGATCGTGCTCCGGCAGCCGCTCGGACCCAAGCGCGGCGCAAGCGGCGCGCAGCACGAGGATCTCGGCATGGGCGGTGGGATCATTCAACTCGCGCGTACGATTGCCCGCCGCGGCGATGACCTCGCCCTTGGGAGAAACCAGCACCGCACCCACCGGCACCTCGCCGCGGGCGGCGGCGGCGCGCGCTTCGTCCAGCGCCTGATCCATGTGACTGCGAAAACTCATGAGCGCTGGATTACCGCGAAGCACCGCGCTTGGCGAGTCGGCTTCCCCCGGCGCGGGCGATGCAGTATGCGAGAAGGCATGAGCAAACCCCCGTCGCGCCCCGCCAAACCCTCCGGCCCCAAGTCCCGTGCCAGCACGAGCCAGAAGGCTGGCCCGAAGTCAGGCCCGAAATCTGGCCCGAAATCCGGCTCCAGACCCGGCTTCAAGGCCGGCCCCAAAGGTGATTTCGACGGCACGTCCCGCGGCGGCAAGCCGGGCGCAAAGCCCTTCGGCAAACCGGCTGGGAAGCCCGGAGGCAAACCGAAGGGCCGTGGCATCGTCCAAGACGAGGCCAGCTACGGCAGCGGCACCAAGTCAGCTGCGAAGCCCGGCGCGAAGTCTGGCACCAGACCGCCGCCGCGCCGCGGCACCAAGGCGAGCGCCAAATCGGCCCCAGCCAACAAGCCGACAAACACCCCCGCCGCGCCTGCGGTGAGCGCGGACGGGCGCATCGCCAAGGTGCTTGCGCGCGCTGGCATCGCCAGCCGCCGTGAGGCGGAAAAGATGATCGAAGACGGCCGCGTCACGGTGAACGGCAAGGTGCTGGAAAGCCCCGCTCTCAACGTCACTGCCAAGGACCGGATCACCGTCGACGACGTGCCCCTCGCCCCGCCTGAGGCGCCGCGCGTCTGGCTCTATCACAAGCCCATCGGGCTGGTGACCACCACCAACGACGAGAAGGGCCGTGAGACGATCTTCGACAAGCTGCCCGAGGATCTGCCGCGGGTGATGAGCATCGGGCGCCTCGACCTCAACTCCGAAGGGCTGCTGCTGCTGACCAACGACGGCGGCATCAAACGGCAGCTCGAGTTGCCGTCGACCGGCTGGCTGCGCAAATACCGTGTGCGGGTCAATGGCGCCCCCACCGAAGAGATGCTGAAGCCATTGCGTGCGGGCATCGTTGTCGACGGGCAGGCGTTCCAGCCGATGCAGGTGACGCTCGACCGCCAGCAGGGCGCCAACGCCTGGCTGACCGTTGGGCTGCGCGAGGGCAAGAACCGCGAGATCCGCCGCGCCATGGCCGACATCGGCCTGACGGTGAACCGGCTGATCCGCGTGTCCTACGGGCCGTTCCAACTGGGCGACCTTAAGGTCGGAGAGGTGCAGGAGCTGCGGCCCAAGGTGATCCGCGATCAGCTCGGGCTCGAAGGGGCGAAGACCGACAAGCCCGTACCGACTCGAAGCCGCCGCAACACCCCCCCGAAACGACGGCAATAGGGCGATGGGCGGGCAGCATCGCCCAAAAGGCGCCAATATCGCCTTAAGCCGCCGTTAACGCTGAACTAAATTTCACGTCTTGGGCCGGAATACGCCCTGATTTCGCCTGCTTTACGGGGCAGTGTTGGGCCTATGAGCACGCTACTTGCCATCATGATCCTTGCCGCGACCACGCTTCTTGTTCTGGGGAATCTCAGAGGCGTGGCGACAGACACCTTTAACGCGCTGGCAGGCGCCACGGCACGCACCCGCGACCGCGGTCTGCTGATGCCGAGGCTGGCCTTCGCCGCCTTGTGGCTTCTGATCTTCTCGCTCGGATACTTCTGACCCGGCCCCGCAGCCCCCCGAAGCCGAAACCGGCAGATCAAGGCGCCCCTGCCCCTCCGCAGCCCATGCGCAGCACCGAACGGACCACGGAACACCCAATGGCAAAACCCTCAGGCAAACGCAGACAGACCTCGACATCCGGGCCTCTGGACTCCGGCTTGGGCGTTCTGCTGCTGGCGGCCTTCCCGCTCCTGATGCTGCTGTTCCAAGGGCGCCCCGAAACCACCTTCACAGGCCTATTGGTGCTGGCGATCTTCGCGCTGGCACTTTGGCTTCTCCACCGCGGAACGCAGATCGCCCGCGCTTTCGAAGCCGCCGAAACCGCAAAGGCGCCGCGCTTGCCACGCAAGCTGCTGGGCTCGGCGTTGCTGGGGCTGCTCGTGGTGATTCTGGCCGGGCATCACTTTGTCTCGCTGACGGTACCGCTGGGCCTCGGCGCGCTGGCCTTCGGGCTGGGGGTCGCGGCCTTCGGCAGAGATCCGCTCACCAGCAAACAGACCGCGGTCGAGAACGAACTGCCGCATCTGCGCACGCAGGAAACGCTGGACCGCATCGATGCGGCCATCGGCCTCGCGGTGGCCGATGTCGCCGCGCTTGGCGATGCCGAACTCAGCCGCCGGGCAGAGGCACTGCGCAGCGGCGTCATGGGGCTGATGCAGGCGATCTCACAGGATCCGCTGGCGGCGCGCCGGCTGCGCAAGCCTGTGGCCCGCTTTCTCGAGCTTCTCGGCAAGGAAAACGCGCGTCTGATCGAGGCATGGGGCACCAAGGACCGGCTGAAAGCGCGCCGCCGCTACCTCGCCCGACTGACCTCGCTTGGCGAAGCTTTCGAGGAGCGCCTGCGCAAAGCCGGAACCGAGCATGGGCGCGATGCCTATGATGTCGAGGCCGACCTGCTCTGGAACCGGATGGTCGACAAGAGCGCGGCCTGAACCGCCGCCAATCCCACCGTTGCACGGCTTCTCTTCTGAGAAGAGCCGACGCTAGGGAACTCCCCCCTAGCAAGTGACCTTCGAAGCGCTTAAGTTCTTGGTGAACCGAAAGAGCTTGCGGGGGGCACCATGACCGACAAGGGCTTGCGCAAGGCGGCGTACGTGCTGCTGATCGTGCTTCTTTTCGGAGTCACCTCCGGCTGGCTGGGAGGACTCTGAACTTGGCACAGCGCTATGGCGGCAAGTACAGCCCTGACGGGTCTTCCGACGATGCCGGCTCCAAAGACGAACGTCCGCTTTATCACGGCGCCAAGGTCGATCCGGTTGGCGCGCGCTCGAACGTGCTTTTCGCGCCGCCGATCGTGCTTGCGGCAACCTCGCTGAACGATGGCGCCACCGGGCTGGCACTGGGGCTTGTCGGCGCCGCGGTTCTGCTGCTTGGCGCGTGGCTGCTGCGCGACGGGCTACGCGCGCAAGCGGCCTATGACGAGCGCAAAATCGCCCGGCGCCCATCGATCCCCCGCAAGCTTTTTGCTGCGGCCTGTGCCGGTGTCGGCGTCGGGCTGGCCGTGTTCAAGGCCGATCCCGGCCTCGTCGCGCCAACGCTCTACGGGTTGTCCGCCGCAGCGCTGCACATCGGGGCGTTTGGGCTCGACCCGCTGAAGCACAAGGGCATGGAAGGGATCGACACCTTTCAGCAGGACCGGGTCGCCAAGGTGGTGGACGAGGCCGAGAGCTACCTCAACGCCATGGAAGACGCGGTGCGCCGCGCTGGCGACCGGCAGGTGGAGGCGCGCGTGCAGCGCTTTCACTCGAAGGCCAAGGACCTCATTCGCACCGTCGAGGAGGACCCGCGCGACCTGACCGCCGCGCGCAAGTATCTCGGCGTCTACCTGATGGGCGCGCGTGATGCGGCGGTGAAATTTGCCGACATCTACAGCCGCACCCAGGATCGCGGCGCGAAATCCGATTTCATGATGCTGTTGACGGACCTCGAGGAGAGCTTCGGCCAGAAGAACCGCAAGCTGCTGCTCGACAACAATGCCGACCTCACGGTCGAGATCGACGTGCTGCGCGATCGCCTGCAGCGCGAAGGCGTACGGCTGAAAGAGCCCAATGAGTGACAGATACGGAGGAAGTCCGATGTCCGAGAACGTAAGAGCCAAGGCCCAGCAGGAACTGGCCATGGTGGAAGAGGTGAATGCTGTGATCCTGCCCGAGCCCAAGCCCGCAGAAGAGGTCGCAAGCTATGAGGCCGCCTCGCCCGAGGTGACCGAAGAGATCCGCACCCGCATGGATGAGATCGACATGGAGGACACCCAGTCGATCGTCTCCTTCGGCTCGGCGGCGCAGGCCGAACTGCAGGAAATCAGTCAGGCGATGCTGGCGGATGTGCGCAACGAGGATGTCGGCCCGGCGGGCGACAGCCTGCGCGACATCGTCACCACCATCCGCGGGTTCTCGGTCTCGGAGTTGGACGTGCGCCGCAAGCGCAGCTGGTGGGAGAAGCTGATCGGCAAGGCCGCGCCCTTCGCCAAGTTCACCGCCCGCTACGAGGAGGTGCAAGGCCAGATCGACGGCATCACCGACAACCTGCTCAAACACGAGCACACGCTGCTCAAGGACATCAAGTCGCTCGACCTGCTCTACGACAAGACGCTGACCTTCTACGACGAGCTGGCGCTCTACATCGCCGCCGGTCAGAAGAAGCTCGAAGACCTTGACGCCAACGACATCCCCGCCCGCGAAGCCGCTGTCGAGGCCGCCCCCGAGGACGAGAAGGTGATGAAGGCGCAGGAGCTGCGCGACCTGCGCGCCGCGCGCGACGATCTGGAGCGCCGGGTGCACGATCTGAAGCTGACGCGGCAGGTGACCATGCAGTCGCTGCCATCGATCCGGCTGGTGCAGGAGAACGACAAGAGCCTCGTCACCAAGATCAACTCCACCCTCGTGAACACCGTGCCGCTGTGGGAGACCCAGCTGGCGCAGGCGGTGACGATTCAGCGATCGTCCGAGGCCGCAGCCGCCGTGCGCGACGCCAACGACCTGACCAACGAGCTGCTGACCTCGAACGCCAAGAACCTGCGCGAGAGCAACGCGGCGATCCGCACCGAGATGGAGCGCGGCGTCTTCGACATCGAGGCGGTGAAACAAGCCAATACCGATCTGATTGCCACCATCGAGGACAGCCTGCGCATCGCCGACGAAGGCAAGGCCCGCCGCGCCGCCGCCGAAAAGGACCTGCAGCAGATGGAAAGCGAACTGCGCGACACGCTGGCGTCAGCCAAGGCGCGCTCGACCGGCACCGGCGACAACGCCGCCACTTCGGTTCCTGCGGGATCGTGATTGCATGCGGGGTTGGGGTAAGAGTGTACTGAGCATCCTGTTTTGCGCGGGCCTTGCGGCCTGCGACAGTTCTGCCCTGGCTCCGCGCAGCACCGAGGTGCTGCCGCAGTCGCGGCCCTCCGGGTTGAAGCCCGAGGCACCCGCCGCACCCGGACTGCCGCGCAAGTCATTGGCGAGCTATGACCTCGAGGTGTACTACGCGCGGGTTCAGGCTGACCTTCTGCAGCAGGGCCTGCTGCGCACCGATGGTGGCGGCCCCGACACGCCGGTCACCGACACCATGCTGGCGCGCAATTTCGAACGCATCGCACTGGCCGAGGAATACGCCCGCGGACAGGGGTTGAAGCCCTCGCGCGGCGAGTTGGGCCTGGTGAAGAAATGGCTGAAGCCGGTGCGGGTTTCGGCAGAGTTCGGTGCGCATGTTCCCCCGGATCAGCAGGTCACCGACCGCAACATGCTCAGCCAGTACGTCACACGGCTGGGCCGGATCACCGGGCATCCGATCTCGATGCAGGACAGCAATTCGAACTTCCACGTGCTTTTCATGTCCGAGGACGACAAGCAGGCCATCGCCCCGCGCATCAAACAACTGGTGCCCGACGTGAACCCGACCGCGCTGGCTGTGTTCAACGATCTCCCGCGCGAGATTCACTGCCTGGTCATCGCCTTCTCCGACGAGCCGGGGGGCTATGCCTACGGTCAGGCCATCGCGGTGATCCGCTCCGAGCACCCCGATCTGCTGCGCCGCTCTTGCATCCACGAGGAGGTGGCGCAGGGTCTTGGGCTGGGCAACGACAGCCCGCAGGCCCGGCCTTCGATCTTCAACGACGACGATGAGTTCGCACTTCTCACCTCGATGGACGAGATGCTGCTGAAGATCCTTTATGACCCCCAGCTCAAACCCGGCATGGATGCCGCAACCGCGCGACCGATCGTGCAGACCCTCGCCGCGCAGATGACCGGCGGCAGCGGACCGAGTTGAGCTGAGCACAGGCGAGAACAGGAGATGATCATGGGAATTCTGGATTTCCTCTCGGGACAGTTCATCGACGTCATCCACTGGACCGACGACACCCGCGACACGATGGTCTGGCGCTTTGAGCGCGAGGGCCATGAGATCAAATACGGCGCCAAGCTCACCGTGCGTGAGGGACAGGCGGCGGTCTTCGTGCACGAAGGGCAACTGGCGGATGTGTTCACGCCGGGCCTTTACATGCTCGAGACCAACAACATGCCGATCATGACCTCGCTGCAGCACTGGGATCATGGCTTTCGCTCGCCGTTCAAGTCCGAGATTTACTTCGTCAACACCACCCGTTTCACCGGGCTGAAGTGGGGCACGAAGAACCCGATCATCTGCCGCGACCCCGAGTTCGGCCCGGTGCGCCTGCGCGCCTATGGCACCTATGCCGTGCGCGTGTCGGACCCGGCGAAATTCCTCGTCGAGATCGTCGGCACCGACGGCGAGTTCACCAGCCACGAGATCAGCTTTCAGATCCGCAACATCATCGTGCAGGAGTTCTCGCGGTTGATCGCCTCGTCGGGCATTCCGGTGCTCGACATGGCGGCCAATACTCAGGAACTGGGCAAGATGCTGGCCGAGGGCATTTCCTCGACCATCGCCGAATACGGGCTCACCCTGCCCGAGCTCTACATTGAAAACATCTCACTGCCCGATGCCGTCGAGAAGGCGCTCGACAAGCGCACCTCGATGGGCGTCGTTGGCGATCTGGATGCCTACACCCGCTTTCAGGCTGCCGAGGCGCTTGGGGCCGAGGGCTCTGCCGCCGGGCAGGCGATGGGCACCGGCTTTGGGGCAGGCATGGGGATGGCCATGAGCGGCGCACAGGCCGGGCCATGGGGCGCCCGCCCGCAGCAGAGCGCCGCCGCCGCACCGCCGCCGCCTCCCCCGCCGCCCGTCGAACACGTCTGGCACGTGGCGGAAAACGGCCAGACCAGCGGTCCGTTCTCCAAAGCCCGCATGGGGCGGATGGTCACCGAAGGCCAGCTGAGCCGCGACAGCTACGTCTGGACCCAAGGGCAGGATGGCTGGAAACGCGCCGAGGACGTCACCGAACTGGCGCAGCTCTTCACCGTTCTGCCGCCGCCGCCTCCGGGCGCGTGACCGACGGCAGGGAGGCGGGCAGCACCGCCTCCGGCCCCGCGCTGCCCAGCAGCGCAGGCGCAAGGCAAGCATCGGCGGGAAACTCGACGGACGGGTCGGGCACCGCCGGGAAAGGTCGCGCAGGCGGCACCTGCGAGGCCACCAGCAACCGACCGTCCAGACAAAGGTCCTGCGCCGCATTGCCGATGTTGAAACCGAAACCGTCCCGCCCGCAATTGGTGCCGAAGCCGTCCATGTTCCACGCCTGCGGCATCTGGCTTTGCGGCCCGAACACCTCGAACGCGTTCTGCTGCGGACGGAAGGTCAGCGACCATGTGGTCTCTTCGGTCTTCATCCCCAGCGCCCAGCGGCCGATGGGCTGATCGTCGTGGTAGCCTTCGACCACGAAACACTCGACATCCTCGCCAAAGACATAGTCGCGCTCTGCCAATGCCGCATCGATCGCCAACGCGCCGCGCATCTCGTAGCCGTCCCCGCCCTGCCATTCAAAGCGCCACGACAGGTCTGCAGCGGCAGCACCGCCGGTGAGCAGCGCAAGCGCCAAACCGGCCCCTGCGCATATGTTCAATCCTGTCATCTTGATCTCCGGCAACCTACAATCGGCACCCTAGCCCCGGAGCCGCGCGCGATAAAAGCGCCTGTCGCCGTCCCGTCGCGAAGTTGTGTTTCGGCGCATCCACAGGCATCGCCGGAAGTGCCCGCGCCCAGCCCCGTCGGCTTGGGCAAAGCCCTGGAAAACCGGTTCCCTCTCCGGCGCCGTCCGCCTAGGGTGGCGCTGCCGGACCCGGCGGATCTGGAGGCACTTCGGGCATGAACGAAACCCACCGATTTCCCTGCGAACAATGCGGTGCCGATTACCGGTTCGACCCGGCGGCCAGCGAACTGGTCTGCGATCACTGCGGCCACAGCCAGAAGATCGAATCCACCGGCCCATGGGAAAGCGATATCCGCGAACTCGATTTCCGCGCGGCGATGGACAACCTTCTGCCGCTACAGGACATGGAGGACCTGCGGGTCAGTCAATGCCCCAACTGCGGCGCCGAGGTGGAGTTCGACCCCGACACCCACGCCACCGAATGCCCGTTTTGCGCCACACCCGTCGTCGCCGACACGGGCACGCACCGGCAGATTAAACCCAAGGGCGTGCTGCCCTTCGGCTTTGACGAAAGAGCGGCGCACAAGGCAATGAACGACTGGCTCGGGCGGCTGTGGTTCGCGCCGAACGGGCTCAAGGAATATGCCCGTAAGGGGCGTAAGATGCAGGGCATCTACGTGCCCTACTGGACATTCGACGCCAAGACCCGCACCGCCTACAGCGGCGCGCGTGGCACAGTCTACTACGAGACCCGCACAGTGATGCGCGACGGCAAGCGCCAGCAGGTGCAGGTGCCCAAGGTGCGCTGGACGCCGGTGCGTGGCCGCGTCGCGCGGTTGTTTGACGACGTGCTGGTGCTGGCCTCGAAATCGCTACCAAAGAAATTCACCGACGCGCTCGAACCTTGGGACCTCAGTCGACTCGAACCCTACCGGCCCGAGTTCCTCGCCGGCTTCCGGGCCGAGGGCTATCAGGTCGATCTCGATGCCGGCTTCGTCGAGGCGCGGCACCTCATGGACCGGCAAATCACCCGCGACATCAAGTTCGACATCGGCGGCGACCAGCAGCGCATCAGTTCGGTGGACACGCAGGTGTCAGAGGTGACGTTCAAGCATGTCCTGCTGCCGGTCTGGCTGGCCGCCTACAAGTTCCGCGGCCAGACCTATCGCTTTGTGGTCAATGGCACCACGGGACGGGTGCAGGGCGAGCGTCCGTGGTCAGTGTGGAAGATCGCGCTGGCGGTGATCGTCGGCGCCATCATCGCCGGGGCCGTCGGCTTCATGCTCTCCCAGTCGCAGGGCGATGTCAGCTTCAGCCTGCCCGGCGGCTATTGAGCGAGCCCCTCGGGTCGCGCTACGTATAGCGCTAACAACACAAAGAAGACCGACAAGGGAGTGAGAAATGATCCTGTGCTGCGGCGAATCGCTGATCGACATGCTGCCCAGAACCAGCACCGGCGGCGAGCCGGCCTTTGCGCCCGTGGCAGGGGGCGCCGTGTTCAACACCGCCATCGCGCTTGGCAGGCTTGGGGCACCGGCTGGCTATCTTGGCGGGCTCTCGACTGATCTCTTCGGGACGATCCTTTCCGACGCGCTTACTGCCTCGCAGGTCGACCACACCGCCTGCCCGCGCTCCGACCGCCCCACGACGCTGGCCTTCGTGACGCTGGTGGACGGCCACGCGCGCTATGCCTTCTACGATGAGAACACCGCCGGGCGGATGCTGTCTGAAGATGACCTGCCCGCTCTCGACGACGCAACGGAGGCGCTGTTCTTCGGCGGCATCAGCCTCGTGTCGGAGCCCTGCGCCGACACCTATGCCGCGCTTTGCGCCCGAGCCGAGGACCGGGTGGTGATGATCGATCCCAATATCCGTCCCGGCTTCATCAAGGACGAAGACCGCTACCGCGCCCGACTGGCGCGGATGCTCGCGCGCGCGGATATCGTGAAGATCTCCGATGAGGATATGGCGTGGCTCGGCACCACACCCGACGCGCTGATCGACGGCGGAAGCGCGCTGGTGCTGGAAACGCGCGGTGCCGAAGGCGTTCTGGCGGTGAACGCGCGAGGCCAGCTTGAGGTGCCCGCGACGCGGGCGACGGTGGTCGATACGGTGGGCGCGGGCGACACGTTCAACGCCGGCCTGCTCGCCGGGCTGAGCCGTGACGGGCTGCTCACCCGTGACGCGCTACGCGAAGCTCCACTTGGGGCGCTGCGCCCGGCGGTGGCGCTCGGCGCGCAGGCGGCGGCGGTGACGGTCAGCCGTGCGGGCGCCAACCCGCCGTGGCGCGCAGAACTGGAGCCGGAGGCATGAGGGCGCTCATTCAACGTGTTTCCGAAGCCAGCGTCACGGTTGAGGGCGCAGTGATCGGCGAGATCGGTCCCGGCCTGCTGATCCTGATCTGCGCCATGCAGGGCGACAGCGAGCCACAGGCCGACAGGCTGGCCGCGAAGATCGCCAAGCTGCGCATCTTTCGCGACGACGAGGGCCGGATGAACCGCTCGGTGCGCGACACGGGCGGCGCCGCGCTGGTGGTCAGCCAGTTCACCCTCGCCGCCGACACGCGCAGCGGCAACCGCCCCGGCTTTTCCTCTGCCGCGGCGCCTGCCGAGGGCGAGCGTCTCTACGAGTATTTCGCCGGGCGTATCGCCGCGGAGGGCATCGCCACCGCCACCGGGCGCTTCGGTGCCGACATGAAGGTGGCGCTGGTGAACGATGGCCCGGTGACGATCTGGATGGACAGCGAGGCTTGAAGCCTCAGAGATCGCCGCCCGCCACCAGCGTTCCGCGCATGTAGGCGAGGTCCAGTTCGGTGCGGGCCAGCGCGAAGCGCCGGGCGATCTCGGCCTCCTGCGCGTCCAGCGCCCGTTCCAACGGCCCCAGCGCCCGAGCCGGATGCCCGCGCCCCGCGCGGTGATCACGCAGCGCCAGCGAGGCGGCCTCACGCGCGGCCATCGCCTGTGCGGCGGCGGCTGCGGCCTCGGTGCGCAGGCGATCGCGGTCCCGCGCAAGGCTGCCGATCTGCATATCCGCTTCTGTCCCGGTGCCAATTTCCAGAGGTTGCCGGACGGGGGTTGGCTGGCCCCAGTCCCCCGCGTCGCCGCCCTCCCCGCCGAAGCCCGCAGCCTCGTCGAGCGCATCCAGTTCTTCCGCCGAGCGCCGCAGTTGCAGGCCCTCGACATGGGCATGCGCCCCAAGGCTTTGCCGTGCTTGCTGCGCAGCGTGCTCGGCCCGTGCCTGCATGACCGGCAGGGGCAGAGCACCAACGACCTCGCGCAATCCTCCAGTGCCCTCGACCCCGGCCAATTGTCCATCGGACAGGCCGGCCATTTGGCTGCGCGCTGCAGCTTCGGTAGCACGCGCTTGTGCAAGGCTGCGCCGCACCTGAGCCACGAGGGCATGCAACTGCGCCAGTTCGGATGATGCCAGTTCGCCCGCCGCAACGGCGCGCGAAATCGGCCAGTCGAGCCCGGCAAGATCACGGTAGGCGCCTTCATATACCGCCGTGCGCGTGCGCGCCTCTTCCAACGCCAGATACTGCGAGAGGGCTTCATGGACGTGCGCGTTGGCCGCGTCCGCGAGCGCCAGCGCGGCGACCTCGATCTGCGCCTGCGCGAGATTGCGCTCGGCGAGTTTGCGCGGCGTGTCGAAGCGTTCGGGCCGCGCCAGGATCCGCGCGGACATGTCCCGCAGCGCATCCAGAGACGCGCCGCGCGGCAGCTCTGGCAGCCAATTGAGCTCTTCGGCCTCTCCCCGCAGAGGCGCAAGGCGCAGTTCCGCTGTCGCGCCATAAGAGGCGCCGCCTAGCGCAGCATCTGCGACCACGGCATAGGGTGTCCCCGGCACGATCGCTCCGGGCCGCTGCGCCAGCCGCGTCAGGATGTCCTCTGCGTCTGGCAGGGCCCGCAGACCCAGACTTTGCGGCGCCGCAGCGGCCGGTACCGTGCCCCCCGCCAAGGACGCCTGCGCCGCGGCGCTTTCGGCATCGTAGGATTTCATACACCCGGGCAGGAGCGCCAAAAGCGCCAGACCTCCGACCCATTGGAAAGACGATCTCATCATCTTCCCCTCCCTCTCAACTCGACCACTCGTTCAACAGCCGCAGCAACGTGCTGCGGCGGGACAAGACCGACAGAAACCGGAGATCATCTTTCGGAAAAAGGCAGATGCGCAGACCCCTGCGCACCGCGCCAAACCGGCACGCGCCGCCTTTCGAAACTGCCGATGACTCTACCGTTCTGCCTGCCGCGGGCCACGCGTCCGCTTGCGGATCGGCGGCCTCTTATCCTGAAACGACGTTACCTTATTGTTGCCTCATTTCCCAGAGACCGACTGACGCAGCCTGACGCCAGTGAATATTCGCGAAATCGGCGTTGCCGGAATGTCGCGTTACTGACGCCAAGGCGACACACCAGCCGAGGCGCTAGCGCTCGCAGATCTCGCTCGTGTGCACAGCTGTCACGAGTCGGATCAATTCAGCAAAGGGGCAATCACCGGGTGCTTGCGCGGCGCCCGGCACAGCGTCAGCAGCAGATCGGCCAGTTCTGGCTCGTCCACACGCTTGGCGGCAGCCTTGGGGCTGAACCACTTGCGCTTGCGCTCCTTGCGCTCTTTCCAGTCGCGCTTCAGCGACTCGACGATCATCGGGTAGACCCTGACCCGGCAGCGCAGCGACGCACCGCAATCAAGCCGTTTGGGATAATGATAAAGGCCAATCTGGTCTTTGCTGATGTACCCTTTGGCCCCGGCCTCCTCGAGCGCTTCGATCTCTGCAGCGGCCCAAGGCTTCTTGCCGTCCATCTCCCAGCCCTTGGGCATCACCCAGCGCCCGGTATCGCGCGAGGTGACCATCAGAATCCGAAGATTGCCTTTCTTATCCCACTGCAAGGGAAGGGCTGCGATTTGCTCACCACGTGAGGACATTCAGTCGGAAACCTTTCAGGGAAACCCATGCGTCTTATCCAATAAAGGTAAAGCTTCTGTGACGTTCGACAACGGCGAGCGGGCAAAACGCACAAGCGACGCCGCGGGGGTTTTGCACATGGAAAAAGGCTTCGCGCAAAAAACTAAGGCCACCGCGAAGCGGTGGCCTTGGTTTTTGCCAATCCCCGGAGGTGTCGAATGTCTTGCTAAAGCGACTCTCGGCGCCGGGGATCGCCTTAAAATCTTGGTCGCCCCCCCATGCTCTGCCAAGCATTCCCGACCCAAATGCCAAGCATTTCTGACCCAGTTACACGCCATCGTCTAACGAGCTGTCTTGGTAACGTGGCACACGTCCCCAGGCAGCCCTAAGCGGGCATTTGAGGCGGACGCTGCGTGGCGGCAGGAGCCGGGACGAAGGGGCGGAACTTGGCACTCTCTGCCTTTGGCACTTGAGATGCGCCGTGTGCGAAAACAGGCATTCGAAGGTGTCACTTTTCCGAGTTTACGTAGATGTAAATGATCGGAAAGGACGAGAGCGGCCAGAAGATTTGACTGCGGGCCGACGATGACCGTCGGCCCGGAGGATCCATTTCCTAGATTAGTTCCGCCGGTCGGTCCGGCCAATATTTTCTAGACTGATGGTACTCAAGAGATTCTCCTACCTCCGAGAACTCAAGAAGGCTCCCTACCTTGTCCATGAGGACGTCGCGAACCTCGGCAGGCGTCGCAAAGAAGAACTCCTTGCGCGCATTCACCGCATTCAGAGCTCTGTCTCGAAAATGGGTGTGAAGCTCATTCTCCAATGACACGGCATCCTCAGAGAAGAACAGGGCATGAACATCGAACCGAAAGGGAACGGACGCTCCACCGAGCTCCGTGATGCGATCATTCGGCTCAAGCCGTCTCGTCAATCCAATCTTTACGACGTTCGTGCCGAACGCCCCCCGGTTCGAGATGACGTAGACATAGCCGGACCTAATATTCGCTAGGCGGAATTCGTTCTGCTTGATGGCGTCTTCCAACGCCAAAAGGTTCGCCTCCAAGTCGGGATTCCGCTCTCCTTTCTCCCGAAGGGCCTCAATGGCGTTTTCGAGGTGGTGCTTCTCTTTGGTCAGCCGCTCGCGCTCCTCGGCGAACTCCTTCTCGATGCGCTTCTCTTCGCGAATTCTCGCCCGGTTCTCCCTCTCCGCTTCCTTTTCTTCCTGCTTTTTCATTAGCCAGTCGGCCGTCAGTTCGACCTCTTGGACCCGTAGGTCGTGGTACCGTGCGCTGATCTGCATTTCCATGATCTTGCCCAGCTTCGCGATCGTCCTTCGTGAAGCTTCGAGGCGCTTCTTAGCCACGCCTGGATTTCCGGTACGAAGTGAACGGATGCAGTTATCGCATTCGGCGTTGTAGGCACGGAGCATCAGCTTTCCGAGGTCGTTCGACAGCTTTCGGCCTGCAGCCAAGGAGTTCTCGAACGTGAATGTTGACGAGACCTCGATGGCCTTTTGCTCTCGCACGATCTTGGCAATCTCAACCTCGATCCGCTCGAGTTCGGCTTTGTATCCTGCGGCACTCTCGAGGGGGTGATGGTATCGGTAAATGCCTATTTCCTGCAGGGTTTTCTGGTCGTCGAGGGAGATGGTGTCCGCCGTCGCTCTGTCGGCCAGTTGCGCCCGCAGCATCGCCACTTCGGCCTTCAAAGCGAAAAGCTCGTTGGGCGGCACTTCCGGGTCAGCCGGATCGCTATCCACCTCGATCTCTGGCGCTGCCTGAGGGGTGTCGCCGGCGTCCGATATCCAGAGCTCCCATCCCTCGGGCATGGCAGGCCAGTTCGGGTCAGGCTTCCAGTCCTTTGGTGGCGTCCACCCCTTAGGTGGCTTGGGCCACCCAGGCGGCGGATTAAACGTCCGTCCTTTCGTCACGACTTGCGCACTCCTGTCACATCGACGGCGACCAAGGCGACGGGGTCCTTGGAGATTGCGGCGCCGAGATGCTTCAACGTTGCCAGCGGGACAAGGCCGGAGAGATCGAACTCCATGAAACTGTCACGCTCAGCGCTGACACCTACAAAGGGAAGGAAATCGAGCCGTCCCGTGGCAGGGTGCTGTGCCTTCGTGCCGACCTCGAGCGAGATCGTCCGGATCAGCCCGCGCCTGTCCGCCTCGAACACCTCGTGGAGCGACCTGATCGCGACCTGATGCAGGACGCTGGCATACCGTTTCTTGATCTCCGTCTGGGACAATGGGACCTCGCGTATCTCATCGGACGTCTTTACGTATTTGTACCCTTTTACCGCCGGAAAGCTGTCTGGGGTTGGGACCGTCACACTCATCCGAAGCTCGGCTGTCTCAGGTGCGAACGAGAATTCATGGGTGACTTCAAAGTGATCGGGATAGGTGGAATTCTCGACGACGAGCGAGATGTACTCCTGAACCGCCTCAGCGTCTCCATAGGAAAGGTTCGTAATGAATTGGTCGATGGACTGGTTATAGTCGTCCAGTTCCCGCCGGAACCGATCTTTCTCTGCTGCCAGGGTATCAACCCTTTCGGCCTCTGCCTGCTCATAGGCGGCCAATTCGATTGCGTACTTTTCTTCTAGGGCCGAAACCCCACTGGCCCACTCCGCTTTTCGCGTCTCGTGAGTTTGCCGCGCTATGGCACGCGCTTCCTCAAGCTTCCGCCTCTTGCCGAAAAAGCCTTTGGGCTTCGCTGGTTCTACGTATGCTGGTTCGGACGGGACCTTTGGTCGTTTCGGAGCGACCAGGGGAATCTCCAAATCAGGCATGTCGAATGGTGTCGCATCAAACGGCTTTCGAAGAGTCTCAAGGTCTATATGGTCATCGACGTCGATCGTGGCGGCCAGCAGACCTTCCAGGTCATCAAAGACCGCATCAATTTCCGAATTCATTTGTTCGACCTCGGATTGCTGGGCTACGGCATGTGCGGCTTTAACCGCCTTCTCGTAAGCTTTTCGATCCCGCTCATCCGCGATCTCTGCTTTCCGGACCTTGGCTTCATAAGCCTTCGCCTGTCGTGCTGCCTCTCTCCGCTCGGCGAGGTCGTGACGTTCCGCAGCTTTCGCGCGACGAACACGATCTTTTTCCGCGGCCTTCATAGCCTTCAGCGTGACGCTCAGTAAACTTTTGGCCAATGTTACTCACCCCTTAAGCGACAATTTTGTTCAAGCTTATCCCACCACGTCCTATTGTCTACGACTGGCTTGCCATAAGTCGGCAGTGCGAAGCATCAATGTGGTTTCGGAGCCGCCAGGTCCGGCGCTTATGAGCCAGCCCCTTCGAAGTGGTCCACCCACGAAGCGTGAAATCCGATAGGATTTCGGCGAACAGGAGGACTACGGAATGGCTGGAAAGCGAGAGAAGCCGGAAGACATTGTCACCAAGCTGCGTCAGGTCGAGGTGCTGCATGGCCAGGGCCTGTCGATGGCCGATGCGGTGCGGCAG
>NZ_JBSWYX010000029.1:0-56126 GCF_056161345.1 Salipiger sp. ABF4_146
AACATTGCGAAACGCACTCCTTCTCTTTGGATGCGTATCAACTCGCAATGGCTGATCCCGTCGGCAATGTGGGGCGGCGACAGCGTTTACGGAAAGTCCGCTCCTCGCCCGTCCGATGGTCGTGGGGTGAAGGTCCGTTTCACCGTGCGGGGTAACTCGAGAGGGATGTCGAGTTTGGGCTGGCCCCGGTCGAATGCCCTCGCAGCGAAGGCGCGGCCCCCCGAGGGCAAGTCTGGGCTCGAAGCAGTTAGTTGAGCTCTTCGCTACAGGATGCGGGACCAGTGTCCGACACCCTGCTTCCGTCGGGCATCTTCTGTCAGGTGGCGAACACTAGGGACTTTCCGGATTGCCAACGACCGAGACGCTGTCCTGGTAGACCTCGCCGTTGTCGCTGGTCACTTCCAGCTCCACCGTCAGGACGGCACCCTTCTCGACTGACATCCGCGATACGCTAAGAGGCTCGCTTTTCGCGCTAGCGGGGATGCGGCCCGCCTGTCGGCTGACGCTGCGCCCGCCGGTCCCCTGTTTCGTGGCGGTGACGTCATACCTGCCCGACGCGCCCGGAGCGAGCGTGGCAAAGCTCTCAAAGAGAACGAACCCGTCTTCCTGGGTGGCGGTGATCCACGCGTCCGCTGCGGTTTCGGCGCGCAGGCTCGGCGGGGTCATCGCCAGAACGCAAACAAGGGAAAGTATCGCTTTCATGGGTCTGCCTTTCTTAGTGGGGAACCCTTTTCTTCGGGGGGAATTCAAGCCGGATGCCCGGCTCTTCCTCGGAAGGGCCCGACGGTTGGTTTTTCGGAAGACCCTCGGGGGGCTCCTGGGCCTGGGGGGAAGCCCCAGGCCCGTCGTCATCTGTCACGATGAACACACCATCTTCGCGAACGACGACGGTGTCTCCGGGCGGCGGCGCGCTTGGGACTGGCTCAAACCCGCCCGGCTCGGCACTGGCGGCATCTTGGCTGTCTTGGCGCGCTCTTGGGTCCGTCGCGAGGGACGGGCACTCCTCCTGCCCGAAGCAATCGGGTTGAGGAATGGGCACACCAAAGGGACGGTCTGCGATGATGCCAAGGTCTTCGGGGCTGTCGGCGGCCCCGGGTGCGATCTGTTCGATCCGCGAGAGGTCGCCATCCGACTGCGCAAGCAGCGCCGATGCGGCGGCCAAGAGCCCGATCAACCCGATGCTGGCTTTGAAGAGCGTTCGGGGCACCTACTCTACTCCGCACGCTGGGTGATTTCGACCGTGGCGGCGCCGTTTTGGGTGATAGAGATCGGCGGCGCATTGACCCCGTACTGTCGCAGCGTCGCAGAGTTTAAATCGCCGTTTTGTTCGAGGTTCATGGCATTGTTGTCGCCGTCCTGAAGTAGGTCAGCAAAGTTCGACACGCCGCCCTGAAACAGCGTCAGCTGGTTGTTCTGGCCGATCTGGGTTTGCAGGGCGATATTGCCGACCCCCTCTTGCGTGAGGACGATCTCATTGCCTGCCAGATCCCCGGTCTCGCTGTTGGTCGACTGGCTGATCGCGAAACTGTTAATGTCGCCCGAGATGGTGAGTTCGGCGGCGTTGCCGATACCGAATTGCTCGACATTTCCGGCGTTGCCGGAGCCACCGAGACGAACGAAGATGCGCTGTTCCTCGCCGGCCTGATTGAGAACTAAGGCGCTCTGGCTGCTCAGATCCGTCACCATCGCCGAATTGCCACTGCCGATCTGATCCACCGAGACCGTGCCGCCATCCGCTGCGGACTGATCCACCACGCTTCGGTTGCCGGTTTCGATCTGCCGTATCTGAGCGACGTTTTCATTGGCCCCGGCAGGAAGCAGGCACAGAGTGTTGAGTGCTGCGGCAAGAAGGAGTGTTCTGGGCATAACGCTTACTCCGCTGGACGTTCGGGGCCGGACCGATGGTGCCGCCTTTGTTAGAGCGTCCCGTCGTACGGTTGCCGCGCTTAGTGGTGCGCTGGGTTGCGAAACTGGCACTGCCCGCACCTTGGCGGGCAATGCCGTGTCTTGAGCAGTTATTGGATCACGTTGGAGCTATGGCCGACACCGCGCTGCGAAATCGTCGAGGTGTTGCCATGGGTGACCGTCTGGCTGACCGTCGCGATATTCCCAATTGGGCCAGCAATCGTCGGGCCGGTTTGCAAGATCGTGCTGCTCTGGGACTCGCCCAGCTGGGTCAGATCTGCGGTGTTCAACAGACCGTCCTGCTCGATGTTGCTGCTGTGATAGAGCCCTGTCTGCGACACCGAGGCATAGTGCCCGCCAAGCGGCATCTGCGAAACGGTGCTGCTGATGCCTGTCCCGTCCTGCATCACTATGGCGGTCGAGCTGTCGGGCACGATCGGGAGATCACCATTGGACGAGGTTTGGGACACGAGGCTGGTGTTGCCGGTCCCGCTCTGATCGACCATGGCGGTGTTGCCGAAGCCAGGGGTGCCGCCGGATTGGCCGATGGTCGACTCATTCGAGGTGCCGTTCTGCAGCGAGCTGGCAAGACCGGACTCGCCGCCCTGCTCGATCGCCGAAAGGTTCGACGTGCCCGATTGCCCGATACTTGCCAGGTTGTCGTTGTCGTTGGAGGCGGCATTCGGGACCGAAGGTGTGAAGATCCCCCCTGCAGCGACCGCGCCGGTGCCCTGCAACACGCTGGCCTCGTTCCCCTCGCCGCCCTGCTCGACGGTGACCACGTTGTTGTCACCTCCGTTCGACCCGACGATTTGCATGGTCGAAGCAATGTTCGCACTGCCTGTCTGAAGAATGGAGGCCGAGCTGTTGGTGATGTCTTCTGGAGAAGTCTGCGAACAGCCGAAGATCGTACAGTTCTCGGCGGAGCCCGGCCCCTGCTGCGCCCGTGCGAGGTTTTCATCGCCGTTCTGGTCGATGCTCGCAGCATTGCCGCCTTGGGTCGAATCCTGAACAATTTCTGCGGTGTTGACGCTGCCACCGGCCGCATTGTTCTGGGTGACCGACGCAGTTTGGACGCCGGATCCCTCAAGCTGCTGGATGCTCGAGATGTTCGCATCCGCAAATCCGCCATCGGATTGCATTACGTCTGCAATATCGTTGTCGCCGCTCTGAAAAATGTTGGAGGACCCGCCTACCCCGCCGGTCTGATTGACCGAGGCGGCATTGGCAGCGCCGATCTGTTCGATTGTACTGTTGTTTGCCAAAGCTGTGCCGGCCAACGACATGACAAGCGCCGTCGCTGAAAGAAGCTCTTTCATTCGCTGAATTCCCGATCTGAAAATACTGTCCATCCGTGCCCGCGCGGTTCGCGGGCACGGGCGGAATGTCACGTCACTGCATCACGTTCGCGGTATTTCCGGCGCCCGACTGGGCGATGTTCGAGTAGTTCCCGGAAGTGAACGTCTGAGAGACGGTCGCCGAGTTGCCGGGGTTCGAGGCATCGACCACCGGGTCGCCACCATCTTGGGTGATGAACGACTCGTTGTTGTCGGTTGCCTGGGTCACCTCGGCGAACTGATCGGCGCTGCCCGCGCCGCTCACCAGCGAGGTCTGCAGGATATTGCTCAGGTTGTTGTTGCCAGACTGAGAGATCGTGGCGGCGATCGAGCTGTTGGCGCGACCGTCCTGGATGATATCGCTGGTGTTGGCATCGCCCGACTGGTTGACCGAAGCTTGGCCAAAGTTCGCACCTTGGGTGATGGTGCTCAGGTTGCCCATACCCGACTGGGTTGCATTGGCCACGTTGTCCAATCCGGACTGGGTGACGTCCGAGGTGTTGCCGCTGCCGGACTGGTCAACCGTCGCGTCGTTCAGGTTGCCGCGCTGGAGGACGGTCGAGGTGTGATCCACCCCGTCTTGGGTGACCATCGCGGTCTGGCCGCTGCGGTCCTCCGGCTCCACATCACGCCCCTGTTCCACGCTGGAGAAGTTGTTCGCGCCGTTCTGGCTGACGTCGGCAAGCGTCGGGTTCACGCCATCCGAGAACTGCGAGATCTCAGAGATATTGCCGGGTGTCTCGCCGGGATCCCCGGTCTGGTTGACGTTTGCAGTGGCGTCGCTGCCCTCTTGCTGGATGGTCGAGCTGTTGGCCGCAACGCTGAAGTCAGGGGTGCCGACATTCGGGTCATCAGCCTGCGTGACAGTTGCTGTCAGGCTACTGCCGATTTGGTTGATCGTCGAGGCCCCTTCATTGCCGCCGCTCTGATCCACGGTGATCATATTCGACCCACCGATCTGCGAGATCATGCTGTCGTTGGCGAGTGCTGGGGCCGCAACAATCAGCGACAACATGGACGTCATTGCGAGTAAATTCTTCCGCATGCGGTAATCCTCCGCTATACGCACCTGAGGCATCCCAAGGTGCTGGTTTGGTAGCTGCGAATGCAGCCGCTAAACGGAGCGCGGCGACTATGGTGTCCAGCCTGTGACCGCCGTGCTCCCCTTATTCGCTCTCCTTGAGCGAATTCTTTAAATATTTCTGACCTATTTTTCTGTCACCCTAGCCGCTAACCTCTGTGGCGGCGGCCTCTATCGCCGCATTTGGGGCGGCGCGGGAATTATCATTTAGCAATCTCGAAATAGTATCAATAGTTAGAGATTCTCCAGATTCGCGGTGCAAAGACAACAATGCTGCCTCGGCGTTCGGATCATCGAAATCCCAGTAATTGTCCTCGGCCATCTCCATGATCAGGCTGTAGACGGCTTTTTCTATAGCGCGCGTCAATGCAATCGTTTCGGGTTCATTTGTTGTGGTGCCAGCTTCCAACTCTAGGATCCGATCGGTGTCGATATAGCGGAACACCGATGCACTCACCCCGGTTGATAGGATCGACTTTTCGGCGCGGGCCGACGCAAGAATTTCGCCGGTCTTGACGCTCACGGTCCTCAGATTGACGGTGATCGAGTCCTTTCGGTACTCGGTCTGTGCGCCGATCCCCAACATCGCCGCCCCGGCTCCCCCGGTGGTTGTGTTACTGTCGAAGCCGACCACACCGCCTTCGATGATCACTCCGGCGAAAAGAAGCGGCGGAAGCGCTCCCGGGTTCACCTCGGTCTCCCCCAGATATGTCTGCCGCATCTCTTGAATGACCCGGCGCTCTTGCAGCAGGTTGCCCAGCTTGTTGCGTTCTACCACGCGAAACCACGACCCATCACCGGTGTCCTGCAGCACATCGATCAGAATCTGTCCGCCGCCTTGCGACACGGCCCTCGACAGGGTTTGGAACTCTTCGGGCTTGTACTGACCCGAAACGTCTTCGAAGCCGTAGATCGCTACATCGATCCGGTTCTGCGGTTCCGGAAGGAGGTACAAAGCAGCCCGGGTCGCCGTCGGAGACGGCGTGCGTGGCTCCTCGCCAACCGGGTAGGATGATGTGCATCCGGCGGCGCTCATCAGTCCCAGGGCCACGACAGCTCGCCGAAGCCTTTGTGTAGAACCAAACAACGAAAGCATACCTAAAGACCTTGTACCTTACTCACTTTGAACAACTGGCAGGACGATCTCGGTGCTGGAGCCGTCAAGAAGATTGGTGATTTCCACTTTGATCGAGTCCAGGGACCGGTCGTAAAAGATCTCTTGGTCTCCGATGGTGATCGTATCGCTATCGCCGGGTTCTGCGCCGGTGATGACTTCCGTCAGTCCGCTGGAAAGCGACGACAGGAGCCGGCTTTGCAATTGGCGAACGAACAGACTGGATTGAGAATTTGCCTGAGATGAGGATGAGCTTGCGTCTTCGGTGTGCTGGTTCTGAATATCCGCCAAAGACAGAAGATGGTTAGAATTGAGGGGGCTCCCCCCGAAGCTTGGGTTTGTATGATTGAAAACTAAGTCTTGAGCAAACAAAGCGCTGCTCGATGAGCACAAAAATATGCTCAAGCAAAACAGACCTCTCATTATCGGCCACTCCCCTCCGCAGCGCTTGGCTTTAACAAAGTAACAGTTACAAAATTTATATCTTATTCAGCTCGACTCACTGTCTAAGATATAGGCATAATTGTGTCAACGGCCTGTGAAGTATTACCGTATTGACTGGCCATGGCCGCGGTAGCCGCGATCAACCACCGCGAGCTCGGGGCAGCAATCGGTGAGCGACGACGGATGGATCGGCGGCTGGTGCTGGAGGAAGGTTTCATCGGTGAAATGCTGGAAGTATGGGTTCTCCACCCACCGCGCGATCATCGCTTCGTCGAGGCGATGGCTATCGGAAGATAGAAGAGAGCAACAAGGTCGCGGTACAGCTCGGGTGTGCCCGTGATTTGGCCGCCAACAGTTTCAGAGGGATCGCCGTACCATGTCTAAGGTGACCCTCATAAAGAACGCTCTGGCCCACTGGAACAACGGTTCGCATATTGTTCCCTTGGGTCAGGTTACCTGGGGTGGTATTCCGCGTGGGATTGGAGAATAGATCGGACAAGGTAGATAGCCTGCGCTGTGTGCTCGCCGCCACCGGCGACGGGCCTCGAACAGTATTCGCTCAGGAGCCCGGCAATCGAGACGGCCCTCTCATCCACGTTGACGATGCTCCTAACGGGAAGTCGGGTTTGGTGTGCCCGGACTGCCAGAAAGAGGTGGTCGCGCGGCATGGTTCAGTCCGTCGTCACAGCTTTGCGCACTGGAAGCGAGGAGAGTGCGCATTTGCCGGGGAAACGGCGGTTCACCGGCTGGCTAAGGACATCATCGCCAAGCAGGGCAACCTTCGGCTTCCGGCCATCGAGATCATCGACGTGGGCGGCAAACAGCTCCTAAAGCAGGCCACAACTGTGAGCTTCGACCAGGTTTTTGTCGAGCGGTACGCAGGGTCACAGCGTCCGGACCTAATCGGGATAACTTTTGACAAGTACGGCGGAGAGCACCGGCTCCTGATCGAGATCCACGTCACGAACCCTGTCTATGGCAAAAGGAAGCGAAAGCTCGCGCTTCAGAAGAACGCGGTCCTCGAGATCGATTTGTCTAAGCTCGACCGGGATATAGATGAGGAAGGCCTGGCCAGGGCTGTGCTTCAAGAGGCGCCGCGCAAGTGGGTGCTGCACCCGCGCAGGGATCGACTTCAGCAAGAGGCCGATGCACGGCTGAAGAAAGAAGAAGACGATCGCAAGCGCCGGCAGTCCCATGCGATCCTTCAGCGGCACGAGCGCGATATCGCGCGGAGGGAGGCGTTGCGGGTCCAGCCAACGCTGCTTGAAGGCAAAGAAGCTGATCAAGCCCTGCGCGACCTGGAGATGTGGCGCCTCCTTCAGTTTCAGGATGTTATCTTGGCCGTGAAATCTGAGGACCGGATATTCAAAGTGCCCGGCGACCTGTGGCGCACCCGTGTGATGTCTGTCTTTGCCCCTTGGCTCGGACGGGATGAGGTCACCGATCGAGACTTCCTGAAAATTGTTCCTGACGCGGCGCGAGACCTGCAAGAACTTGGGTGGGTCAAGGACGCATACAAGCGCCCCGAGAGAGACTTCACTGGGCACGGGTTTAGGGAGCGAGACTTCGTCGAGGATGCCTGCTTTGCCCTTTTGGAGGGTGTGGCAGCTGTCTGTGCGGAGAAGCCGGGCGGAGCTCCTGCCTGGGACTTAAAAACCGCGATCGAAAAGCGCTGGGAAGTCCACAAAGACGTTCGTAAGGCGGTGCTCTCTCTTTCCTGCGCTCTCAGGCCTCATGGCGCGAACCTCATTCATGATGCGACCATTCTGCAGGGAGAGGTTGAGGTCGATCGGTATCTGATGGATGCCGCCGCCAAGAGCGTCCGGCCGCCTGCAGGTTTCTTTGAAGAGCTCGTCTGGGAAGCGACCTATGGACACCCTCGATACGGGCGCCGTGCCGACGTTGATCTGCTGGGGAAGCTCGGGCTCGGCCTTGTCACCGAGCATGGGGAAGTCGTCGATGCGGCAGACCTTTTGCGGCGCCTGGCTGATGTTAAGAAGCGCCCTTTGCAGGCTGTCATAGACGCGAAAACTAAAGCCGCGGCGCACGGCTGTCGGGCCCATTTTGAAAAGCTGCAGAGCACTTGGCCAGGGCTCGAAGAAATCCTGAAAAATTCAGTAGTGGGATCGGTGTTACTTGCTGGGGAGAAGGCTCCGGAGCTTCAGATAGAAATCGACATGGACTTGTCACGACCTCAGGTCACGGCTGAGGAGAAGTTGGAGAGCGCTCTGCGCCCAGCGCGAGTGTTTGCGAAGGATTTGGCGCGCGCAGCTTCATTTTCAGAGTTTGCGAGTGATCAGGCGACCAAGGAATGGATCTTCTATACCGCCTCGAGGATCGCCGCGAAATCGAGTGACAGAAGTGCTGGCTTGCCGGGGTTGGCACGTGATGATGACTGGAGTGGGATCCGGACCCTGATGCAGACTCTCCACGAGAAGTCGCAGAAGCCTGGGTATGGCGAAGATTTTCAGCGGCGCGCGCTGGGCAGCGTCCCGACCGGGGAAGATCGCTCCCTGCTAGAGATGATCTTGGCCGGGCATCGGGTCTCTTACCTGAAGGCGTTGGCCGACGTCCGCCAGCGGCCAGTTTCTCCGACATGGGTTCAGATATAGTCCCCCGGTTTGGTTCGCGAGCGGATGTCACGGTAATCTGCCAGCTACCCTTGCTCTCCCTCGCCGGAAACGCTTTTCTGCACCTAAGGCATCAGGGGACTTTTATGGACGTTATCAACATCTTCATCGCCGGCGACGAGATCAGCGGCGCGCTGCCGCTCCCTAGAGACCTGGTTATGGAGATTGATCGCAGCGAAGCGATGGAAGGGCGAGAGAAGAATGAATTGGACCTCGCCATGCTTTCGTGCTCGCCCTACGCCAAAGACCTTCAGGACATCGAAATTGTAGAAGGCTGGACGGGGAACAAGCTGCTCAAGATGGCTCTGGCACGCCTCCTTGTGGCACATGACGACGCCTACATCGCTCTCCAGGCTGGGCACGACTTCTTTGTCGTTGTTGCCGAAGCCACGCGCGATGGAAATGGTGAGCCAGATGATCTGCAGTGGGACTTCCTCATGTCCTACGACCTTGGCGATGTCGATCGAGACGTCGGAATGAAGTACGTCTACGGTAGTTTCGTGGAGAAGCGCGATTACCTGGCAACGGCGATTGCTGCCGGTCTCTACCGAGACGACGGCCATGTTGCGGAGAGACTGGCATCCGTCATAAGCGTCATCGACGAGCGCGAAAGCGGACTTGATGAGGCGCCCGAGCTGGATGACGACCGCGTATCAATCGTTTTCGAGACCGAGCAGGGCCGGCGCATGATACAGCTGCCGCGGCACTTCATCCTCGAAATGAAGTCGGAGGACTTGAGCGAAGATCGCCAGCATGCGGAGAGGAACTTCGCCGCCTTGGCATGTACCCAAAACTGGGCTGACCTTGAGGATACCATTGTGTTGGATGGGCAGCCCGGAAGGGTGGTGCTTGCATGGTCTCTCATGAGCTTTCTGTCGATGCAGAAAAGCGCTCTTGAGGCGGTGCGCAATGGAGACGACTTCTTCGCGATCGTCGCTGAAGCAACCTTCAACGAAGAGGATGGAGAGCCCACACTTGAATGGGATGTCCTCGGCTCTCGCAAGGTTGGAGAGATCAGTGAGGAAGCGGATGTGACCCGCAACTTCAGTCGTCTGATTGGGTGGGCCTATGACGATCTGAAAGCTGCATTGGAAGTCGGACGCTACCGAAAGGATGGCGTGGTCGGCGCTTTGATTTCAGAGTGAGCCCGAGCGGCTGTCGGCAACGCTAAGTTCAAGCTCTGTGATACCTAAACGCGAGGGCGCCAAAGTCGATTTGGCGCCCTCTTACGAACGTCGTGGTTACACCAGCTCCCTCGGGTGCAGCACGACCCGCGCGTTCATCGGCACCTGATCGTACAGTTGAACGATCTGGTCGTTGATGAGGCCGGCACAACCGTTTGAAACGGCGCGCCCTATGCTGCCCGGGTCATCGGTCCCGTGCACTCTCAGATAGGTGTCGCCGCGCTCGGGCGTGAAGAGGTATAGCGCGCGTGCGCCGAGTGGATTGCCAGGGCCACCCGGCATGCCATCTGCGTATTTCTGATACTTTTCAGGTTCCCGCTCGATCATGCCGGGCGTTGGAGTCCACGATGGCCACTCTTTCTTGGCGCCAACGTAGTACTCACCGGGTTCGTACAAGCTATCGCGGCCCACACGGATCGGGTATACCCATGCTTGACCGCCTGGAAGCGTCCAGAAGAGCCGGAACGCGTCCGGATAGACGTGCACTTCACTTGGCGGAAGGGGGTTGGCCAAGCGAATGAGTTGTGGTGCTGTCACGCTGGGGGCCGGCTGGGGGGCGGTCTGCGCGCTAAGAATAGAGGGTACTGCGAGGCCTGTTGCGGAAGCGAGGCCGAGCTTCAATGCGCGTCGGCGCGTCGTGAAGGCATTCATGCGTGTTCCTTTCCTTCACCGACCCGATGTTGATCGGCCAGAGAAGACTACTTCGGTTATCTTAACTGGCGCTTAGGCAATGTGCGCCGCACTCATCTATTGGCAAGCAGCACGTATTTGAGCCGCCTTTCATGCAGATAGAATGTGTGCGGGGCACGCTGGGTTCCAAAATTCGAGTGCAACTCTTGGCGCGGCGCTGTGATCGCGACGGGTTTGTGGATGTGCCTGAGGCGTATGAGTGACGTGCTCTGGAGCGTCCGTCTGCTTGCTTGCTAGTGTCCGCCGTTCAGGTCCATGGCGTAGATCTCCGCCCAAAGAGCTTCGCGCTCGCGCTCTTCCTTTGACTTGGGGCCAAAGCGCTGGGCGGCCGTATCGAAGCCTGGATCACGTTCGCTCATGCCCATAGCTAATGCTGAGAGCGCATAGGCACGGCCTGCCTCCTGCCGGTCGCTTCCGGAGTAAATGCGTTCTGCAAAGGATCGGATGAGGTCCATCTGAGCAGTGGTTGGCGGCAAGATTACCCCTTGACCAATGGAGGCAGTATCTGTGCTGGCACCCACGACATCCCAGTAGTCGGCGACCACTGCACGGGCCCCGTGTGCGAAAAGCTCGGTCTTGGCCGCATCGCTCAGTTCGAGCTTGGTTTCAGTGTGACGATCTTCGATGAGCTCCAGGCCCCCGCCTTCGAGGATCTTGGCCAAGCAGGCATCACAGAGGGAGCATTTGGGAGGAACTGCAGGACCTCTTATGGTCCAGATGTAGGAACGCCCCTGCCCTTCATTGCCGGTCACCAGAACACCATCGTTGTCCCAGTAGCCGCTCTCCTTCCGGCAGACACCGCATCCGTAGTCTTCAACAGCGCCGCTTGAGTAAGCCTTTCCCGGGCGCGCCATGTTGTCTTCCGACATCTCACCGCGTTCGTTGTCCGCGCGCCGCGGCCCGTCATTTCGCATGGTCACCCCTTAGCCCTTGGCCTCGGCCCAAGACATCAATCGTTTGTGCTAACGATATCAACGCCTCAGGCCGTTGCAACATCATGTGCAAACAACAGTGTTCTATCATGAAAACTAGGGCGCGTTGACACTGGGCTGAGGGATGCAGTCGCAGTATTCGGCCAAGTCGGAGAGGTAGCTCCACTCATTGATGTTCGCATGCCGCAGCAGGGCCTGAACCCGGTGGGATATCTTGTCCAATTCCACCGCTTGTTCGGTGATTGCGTGCCTCTTCCGAAAGCCATCGTCACCTCTGGGGCCGGAGGAGATAGCGTAGTCGATCTTGAAAAGACGGTCTTCGTCTTCTGCCATATGGAACTCTGAAAATCCGCCCTGAAGCATTCTGAACAAGCTATCACAGGCTACGAGGTCCTTCTGATAAAGCCACCAATCAGTGCTGTCCTCCAGCAGCCCAACTGGCGAAAAGTTTTCGAGCACTGCCGCAGCCAACTCCCCCTCAACAGACCGGGGCACGACTTCAGTGGGCGCTCGAAGCGGTAGGCCGGTGACGACGTTTTCCGCGGCGTTCTCGGTGACGGTCACCTGGACGAACATATGTGTGTGCCCGCTTAGCTGCGGTTCCCTGAATTTCAGCAACTGTGCGTAGTGGTCTGTTTGGGGCATCGACGTCTCCTTGGTTCTGTGGACATACGAGACGTGGTGCAATCGAGACGCTCTACCGTCGTGAGGACTTCTCAAACCTCGCAAGGGCCCGGTCGAGAATGTCGTCGCGGACAACTCTTACCTTCTCTCCCGAGGGCATTGTCAGGGTTCTGACAGCGTCAACTTTCCCCACGACCGTCGAGCGCCCAGATTTTGGCTCTCTGTGAAAGACATGCAAGAGTTTCGCCAACATTCGAATTCCCCTCCTTGGAGACCAGCTTTACATGCGAGGTACGAGCGACACCACTCCAGTGAGGTTGACATTGTCGTTCGCGGTGCGCCTCCGGACAAGATTCCTGAGCTTTTCCGTTGCGGGGGAATTGTGCAAAATCGAACAGAGGTGCGCCCGTGACACTTTGTTCGCACATGACTATGTGAGCGATACGGTTGTGTAAGGGGTGCAAACAATGCGGAACCTTGTAATTCTTTGGATGGCGCTTTTCGCCGCCACACCTGTATCGGCGCAGAGCCACAAGGCGCTTAGCTGCGAAAATTCGGCCAAGATCGTCATGGAGGCAGTTCAGGCGCGTAAGGACGGAGTCTCTGAAAAACGTACCGAGCGAGAGCTGCGCCGGGCTTTGGATCGGGACACTGGCACCATGGTCGCCCAGTGGATCTATGGTCTCCCTGAGGACCAGCTCACCCTCGATGTTGGTCGGACCTGGGAGGGACAGTGTCTCTCGCAATGACGCTGGATCGCAACCTCGAGGGTAGGCTTTCTAAGTCGCCGAAGAGCCAGGGTTGCGTCCGACTGAAATTTCTATGCGCCTACCTCTGGCATCCTGACAGCCTCCAAGCACCGACGAATACCGAGAGCCAAAGACATTCGCCTCTCTGGGATTGCCCAAAATGTATACTTGAAATGATACGCGTAGGCGGGCATACATGTCTTATGTATCATCAAAGGTATACATAAATGGAGACGCTCACGGTTCAGGCGCATGTCGATGGACATTGGCACGATGCTGCGACAATCGACTTTGCTGACCCCGAAATTGGGATCCGTGGGCCGTCTAAAATAGTTTATGACGACGACTATATTTTCGACCTCGTCCTTGCGAACTCGGAGGACTGGGTAATCGATCGTCGCGCCCTGTCCGTTAACTGCCCGGCATCACTTGAAGATGTCTACCTGGATCGCTGGCCGCCCTGGCTCTTGGACCTTATGCCGCAAGGGGTCGCCCGGGAGAGGATCGCAAAGGACCTGAGCCTTCCCCGCAATGCGCCCGAACTGGATATGCAGCTTCTCTTGCGCGCTGGCGGGACACCGATCGGTAACCTCAGGATTAAAGAGGCATGGGAACTTGAGACCGAGCGGCTTAAGGGGATCTGGTGCCCTCCGATCTCGGATCAGGACATCGCAAACAAAAGTGACATCTTTCTCGACGTCGTTGATCGGTACGCGCATCTGGCATCTGGCTCAAGCGGTGTCCAAGGTGAATGGCCGAAAGCGCTCATGACGCGATCGAAGACGGACGGGCAATGGTACCCAGACCCTTTTGTCGCCACTGAAAACGTCCTATGTCGGGAAAATCTGGCTGCTTAGGTCAGCAGGTCGAGTGGCATCCGGTGGCCGGATACCCTGATAAGGTTGCCCAGACGGGCTCTGCCGTCAAGAAATGATCTCTTCCATAGCAAACACAGGGTACGCGCGATGGCGGCCCTCACCGTCCTTAATACGAGATCCCAAATCCCAAGCAGAAGGCCCGAACATTATCTACGAGGTCAGATTGACTGCCTCCACGGCTCAGTCAGAGAGAGGTCCTTCCGCCTGGGCTCACCCCCTCGAAGAAGGGGCGATAGGGTTCACCGTGTTTGACCACGGCGTGTACGGTGCGTGCCATCTTGGCCGCGATGGCGGTGTAAGCCTTGCGACGCAGATGGGCGTTGTGTCGATCCCTCGAGATGTAGCGCTCGAACTTGTCCCGGAAGCTGTTGGTCGGCTTGAGAGCCGCCGTCTGGCCCGCCATCCAAAGCGCAGAACGCAGGCGGGCATTACCGTACTTCGAGATTTTGCTCTGACCGCGGAACGTGCCGGACTGCACAGTCGCGAGGTCCATCCCGCAGAACTTCAGAAACTGGCGGTGGTGCCGGAACCGACGCAAGTCGCCTGCCTCGGCCAGGATCGTCATCGCGTTGATCGGACCGATGCCTGGGATGGTCGTCAGAAGCTGGTAGTCGGGGTGATCAGATAACAATTCGACAGCCCGAGCCTCGATCTCATTGCGTTGGCGGATCAGGCTGCGGCCCTCTGCAAGAACGAGACGGAACATGCGGACTGCGTCGGAATCCGGGTGGACTGGAAGGCCAACCGAACTAACGGCCGTCGCATAAACATCTGAAAGCAATTGCTCTTTGGACACCTTCCGACCAACGACCTCCCAAGCGTCAGCGATGAAGGCCTCCCGGCCCATGGCCGAGATCATGTGTGGCGATGGATACGTCTCAAGGAAGGCAAGGAACCAGTCGGTGCGCGAACTGCGGTGAAAGCGCTCGGCCTCGGGAAAGTACAGCGGAAGATAATGCGTCAGGATGCGGTGCCAGAGCTCGGTCTTTGAGCGTGAGACGATCTCGTGGGTCTTCGACAGCTCCTGAATGTCCGCCGTCCCGACCACCAAGGGATCGTGAAAGAACTGCACAGCGCCGATCTCCAGCATGTGCAAGATGACCTGTGCGTCCTTCGGATCGTTCTTGTCCCAACTATTGTGCAGCGCTTCACGCGTGCGAGCCAGGCCAACGGAGGAAACGAGCTTCAGTTCAAATCCGGCCTGTCCGAGATGATGCGCCAAGGGTCTGTGATAGTTGCCGGTCGCCTCGAACCCGATCCGAACAGGCATGTCGTAACCAACTAGCGCCGCGGACAAGCGATGGAAGTCTTCCAACGTATTCATGATCGTCATGCGCCGACGACGCTTCTTGCCGGGGACCCCGATCAGGACCTCGTGGCGGTGCTTGGAAATGTCGATGGCGACTAAAACGGTTGAAGCGATAGTATGGGTGGCGGTCATAGCCGGTCTCCTCAGCGGTGTGGTTCAGCAAAACCATTGTTGAGACCTGAGACCCGGTTATGGCCACCCGCTGCGCGATGTGGAGGCTGCGCGCGTGGCCATAACCTGTCGGCAGCGCTTCTTCCCGACGTGCTACGGTGTCGAGCACATCATAGTTAAGCTTCTAAAGTCCAATCGTGATGCCGATCGATTAATCCTCGAGAATGAAGCGCCCTACCTGGAGGTCGCACGCATGTTCGGCCTCAACGTCAAAGCCCCCCTTAGGTACCGGAATGGAGTCTTGAGTATTCCCAGGTTCGACCGCGAGCCAAGAGGAGAGAGCTTACATCTGCACGGGCAGGAAAGCTTGGTCTCGGCCAAGGGTGTCTCTGAATTTGCCCACGTGACGAGCCATGAAGAATACTTAGCAATCATCCAGAAGGTCAGCGATGACCCCGTCCGAGACACCTTGGAGTACGTTCTACGGGATATCTTGAACTTGGCCATGGGCAACCCTGACAACCACGGTCGGAATTCAGCACTCAGCAAACTCTCTGATGGAGGCATTCGCCTATCCCCCCTGTTCGACTTCCCCCCAATGCGGCTCTCGGAAGCTGGCGTCGCACGCTCAACCCGCTGGGCGTGCCTGGGTGGGAAAGACCTGGATGGAGACTGGTCGCTGGTGTGCGAAGCGGCCGCTTGTGATGGCCTTACCGCAGATGATTTGAAGGGTGCGCTGATCGAAAAGATCGACTTCTTTCGTAACTTACCACAGGTGCTGCGAGAGCTAGGCATCGATCGCGAGGTGATAGACCATGCCATTGATCCACAACGTGCGTTGACGCCATTGGCACAACTGGAGGCGGCAACATGCCCAAAAAGCGGCCCCTAAGCAAAGACGAGAAGCGATCCAAGCGAGCCGAAGTGTCGCGGAAAGCATTCCGTGGAGAGCTCCGTTTTCCTGAAGCGATCCGAGAAATCAGGGAGTCGCTCGGCCTTACCCAATCTGAGTTTGCCGAGAAATTTGGGCTTACTCGGGTTCAGGTAAACGCATTGGAAAATGGAAGGTCCAACCCGACACTGGAGACGCTTCAAAAGATCGGTAAGCTGTTCGGCTTCCAGGTTGGCTTCGTCCCGCGAGAAGGCGCGAACCGTCCTCGAGAAGACGTTCTCGCAGACCGCCTGCCGGGGCCCAATTCTCTCTAGGGTCAGGGCCATCCGTCTCGCCTAGATTGTCGCTAGTGCTGCGAGCTTTGCCTACGCGATCCGTTTGAAATGGAGAGCGTCACTCGCTCCGTGACCAGCGCTGGGTCACATTAGTATATGCTTATAGTGATACTTTATGTTCTGTGCCGTGATCATGTGTATCACTATGGGCATACATATAGGTCAGACGGCCTCGCAGCGCCGAGGAGAATCCAAAGGTCCTTAGTATGTTCTCGATATTGGAACTCACTCCCCTGGCGTGCCTACGCTTTCGAAGGCGTCCGCGCTCAGGTGAACTGGGTTTTCTGCGAACATGCGCTCCTTGGCCTTGGCACCGATCGATACAGAGTCGATGAAGACATCAGACGAGCCGGGGTTCCGGCCGACCGAGATCACGCTGTCGACGCATTCAATGAGCGAACTGCGCTTCTCCTCGGGCGCTGCCACGATCACCTGCAGACCGAGCGATCGGAAGAGGTCCATGAGCCGCTGAGTGTTTGGGATGTCGAGCTTGTTGAACGCCTCGTCGAAGACCATCAGGCCCATGCCTTCGTAGTCGCCGGGCGTTGCCTTCGGGTAGTATGCCGAGACGAGCGACGCAGCGATCGCCACGTAGTATGGCGCCTGTCGCTGGCCGCCCGAAAGCTTGCCAAGCACGGACGAAAACGGTGTGCTGACTGTCCGGCCGGCGTCTTCGGGATCCGGGTGTTCGATGAAGAGCTCGAAGTTGAAGTAGTTCCGGTAGTCCTCGTAGCGCTTCACGTCGTCGTTCTCACCCTCAAGAAGAGCGTCGAGCGCCTGAAGGCTTTCGTCGTCAGCGACATCGAGCACGGATTGATCCGCGGGGACCTCGGCGGTCACCAGCCGGTAGATTGGCAGAAACTGCGCCGAGACCGTGCTGCGGAATTGGTATGTCTGCCCAACGAACGAGTACTTCGAGAGCCGCCCGTTGAGGCTGTCGAGTTGCTCCTCCATAAGAGCGAACTGTTCCCCGATCCGGCCAATGAGCCCTTCCGTGAGGCTGGTCTCCATTTCCTCTCGCGCCCGCTCGAGGCGCTCGCGGTATTGCAGGAGTTCGTGGTTTCTCAAGCGGTCAAGGTGCGAATGGGCCCAGACGCAACGGTCCGCATCCGTGCTGTTCTCTCCAAGCGGCGCATCCTCTACCATCCACTCCTGGGCGTAGGACATCAGGCCGTTGTTGCCGCGGGTGATGAGCGCACTGGCAGAGCCGTCCTTAGTAATCTCTTGGCGGACGTCCGAGATGCGTTCCCGCAGAACCGCGATCCTGGACGTCGCCTCTGAAATCGGAAGGCCTGTGATCGCATCGACCTCTTCGTCGGTGACCGGCACTTCGTAGTCGCCTTGTCCGATCAGCCTAGCGACCGCCTTTGGAATGGTTGCCTCGGCCTGCTCCTTGACCTCAGACATGCTCTGTCGGAGTGAGAGCAGGTCATTCTGGCGGTCGTCGAGCTTGGCAGACATGATGCCACACTGGATGTCCAGCGTCCGGCGCCTCTTCTCAATTTTCAGAGTTTTCGCCTCAAGCTCTTCAAGCTGGCCCTCAATTTCAGAGAGTCTGGCATCGATGTTACCTGTGTCGGGGGCGGACATTGCCTGCCGGCGCTGGGCGAGCGACCGCAAGGCCGTGAGGACCTCTTTCAGATCAGCCATCGCCTTGGAGAGCGCTTCAGGATCAACGACCGAAAGCGCACGTATGCGCTGCTGGGCGCCCTCAAGGTCTCGGATGGATTTCCGCAGGTTCTCGTAGCGCTCGCGCATTTCTGTAAGTTCAAGCGCCAGCTCACCGCGGGCGGCGCTTTGCGCGGTCTTACCCAGGATCGGTCGACGGTCGCGGAAAACGCGGAGCGTGGCTCCTGACCCGGTCTTCCCGTTGCGCATGATCCCACTCGAGAGCGAGCGAAGTTCGGCCTCCGTCTCTGCTCGGCTGTAGCGACCGACATTGAATTCCAGGAACTGACGGATCACCGGATCGTCCGAGGTCACCACCTCAGCAATGGAGTTCTCCGCCAAGCGTGCCCGGACATTGCGCAAGCGCCGCTGGTCGATAAGACGAACCCCATCATAGGTGTTGCGATTTCGGTAGAGTAGCTCGAACGCGGCATCGACCTGAGCTTCATCGACGATGATCGCTTCTCGGTTAGCGCCGAGTATCGCCTCGAGAGCATAGGCCCAAGACGTGTCGCTCACTGTCACGAGATCAGGTAGGCATCGTGCGCCAATGCCGGCTCTCTCGAGATCAGATAGGAAACTCCTTACCCCTCGGCTTAGGACGGCTTCAGGTCGTGCTGATGCATCTTCGTCCCCAAATTCGCGAAGCTTCGCCCTCATATCGATAGCTGCTTCCCGGGTCTCCTCCAGGCGGGTCGTAATCACATGAAGATCGCGGGACTTCCCGCTGATACCACTGAGATTTTCAGAGATTTCGGCTGCAACAGAGACCCACTCTTCCGCACTCCGGCCAGAGGTCATTTTGGTCAATTTGGAGGCTTCTTCAGCGATCGCGGATACAGCCGGAACCATGCTGGTGATCGCCTTCAGGTGTCGAATATCGGCGTAAGGAATGAGGCCAGCCTCAATGCGATGCCGAAGGCTGCCTTTGCGTTCTTCGAGAAGCCGGCGTTCTGAATCCAGTCGCCCGAGTTCGGCAGAGCCATCAACTTCAGTGAGCTTTTGCCGCAGTCCACCGCGCTCGGCTTCGAGGTCGTTAACCTCTGCCGAAAGCTCCTCTGAGCGTGCTGTCGCTGTCTTCAGTTCTGCCTGGCTGGAGGTCAATTCATCTCGCAGCTTGCGCGTTTCAAGCTCGGCTTCAGCGACATCGAGGGCGAAGGAGGTTACGTTAAGATCGCCCTCCATCATGCTGATGCTGAACCCCTTTTGGAAACGAGATGTAACGGTCGACAGATCGCTTGTCATGCCTTCGATGCGGGCCACCTCAGCGGACATCTCCCGCCAGACCGAGATCGAGGAACGAACCCCTGCCACGTCGAGGGGCAGCGGCTCCAGAACAAAGCGACGGACGAAATCAGTCGGGTCCGACATCTCTTTGGCCTGCAGCGCGTTCGCGAAGCTGCGCAGGAACCTCTTGGCATCCGGAGGAGCGGAGGGGCGCATCATTTGCAGATAAGCGTTCACGAACTTGGTGCTGTTTTGGTGGAATGTGATCGCCTTGTCGCCATGCTCTTTGCGAAGACGATCAACCATCGCGTCATGGGAGACCACCGACCCGCCATCCACGAAGTTCTCGATGCGGAAGTCGCAGCCCTCGACAATGAAGCGCTTCGTTTGCTCAGAGAGGTCCTGTTCGGCACGCAGGAGAAGACCAAGTGCAATGTGCTTTCCGAGGCCTTTGTCGTGGAACGTGAGCACGAGGGTCGTCTCGCAGCGTTCTCTGCGGGGCTTACCCTCATTTACGTCGCTTACGCACCCTAGGGCGTAGTCTCGGACACTTCGGCCGCGCTGAACCCCTGCTGCAGCATTGAGCTCCAAGACATTGCGATTGTTACCTGAAATCACAGTCTGGATGGCATCGAGTACGGAGCTTTTTCCCGCGCCGGTTTGGCCGATGAGAGCTGCATGCTCCCGGATCGGGATGTCTAGGACGTCGACGAGATACCAGTTGTGCAGCGAAATCCGCTTCAGTTCGTACATCTCAGCTCGCCTCCAGGAATGGGGTCTGTTGATCGCTCTCAAGCCAGCTCTGAAGGCGCTCGATGTAGGCGTCGGAAACAAGTACCCGGATGCCTGGCAAGATCGTCAGTCGGGTCACGCGGGTCTCGCGATCCTTGTCTCCGACCCGTACGATGCCCTTGCGGTTCAGCTCACGCAGAAGGTTGTCGACCAGGTGGTTTTCGCCGGGTGGCGTCGCTTGGGCGATGCGTTGGTAGACTTCGGCGATCTCCACGGTGTCTGTTTCGACACGTCCGGTCCCGTCCATCTTTCCCTCGGTGAAGCCGTTTTCGAAGATGTAGCGGAGCGCGATCCGAATGAGGGTCTCATCCTTCTTCAAGCGCATGAGGCGCCATGCATATGGAGGCTTCTCGAGGTCTTGCGGCTTCAGCGCGATCATCTGTGTGCGGGCATCCATTTCCAGATCATAGCCCGCCACGGCAAAGTAGCGCTCAAAGAAGATCCTGTGGTCCTTGATGGCTTGGACCGCGGATGACGGAACCGAATGGGTGTCGTCGTAGATGACCTGGTGGAACATGAGCGCCTGAATGGCGATCCGGATCGCATCACTCAGCGCGTCCGGATCGTCGGCCTTGTCGAGGATTTGCGCGAACTCACGAAGTTCCATCAGTGCACCCTTTGTTGCTGTCCGCGCGGACGGATCAGGAAGTTTCTGCAGGTGATCCAGTCGTTTTCGACGGTGCCGGGACACTCTGAAATCTCCCAGTCCTTCGACAGGCGTCCGCCGAGGTAGTTTAGCGATCTCAGCCGTTCGAAAACGAAGAAGTCGTCCAGCGAAGAAATGGGCAGTTCTCGCCCTTCGACCGCACCCCGGCCTTCTACGTTGGCCCGAAGGTAGGCGTCGACTTGGTCAGGCTGCACCTGGCTTCGGGCCCGGTATGCGATGATCGCGGCTTCATGCGCTCGCTGCGCCTCGGACTTCTGCGGACGTTGGATCGTCGTCGGCTTGATCTCGGGGCGCTTGCTATTCGCTGTGAAGAGATGTGTTGACCCGGACGGAAGCCATGAGCCAGTCGCATCGTCGCTAGGGAAACATTCATCGAGTGCATGCGCTGCAGCGGACCTGAGCACTCGCTCCAAGACCTCGGTGTTGCTCTCGCGCATGGTGTCCAGGAAGCGGATCGTGTTCCGGATCTTCGTCTCCACTCGACGATTGGTGTCCTCAATCACATCAAGATAGTCATCAATGCCGCTGAAAACTCTCAAAATTGTTCTGAGATCGTCGATTACCATTCGGCGTGCGGCGGTCGCGTGATCTGACTTACCTTCCCGCTGATAGGCGGTCGCGATCTCATCGATCCTGAAATCGTCTTCGAGAATGCGGCGGGCGATGCCGAGGATACGGACTCTGAATCTGAATGGGTTCGCTCGCGTGTGGAGCTGCTTGTAGTCCGAGATGAGGTGGGCCTGGACGTAATCGGTGAAGAAGCTCTCGAAGAGGTCCGCGAAGGACGCTCTGGTGGCGATCAGCTCCTCTGCCTTGCGCATGTTGGCGCTCAGGCCCCGGAGGTGGTTCAGGAAACCTCGGGATGCCTTCGCGGCGCCTCGGAGGGCCTCGGACCGGTTCTGCGGATCCCTCTCGACGCTCTCGATGAGCGCGAGCACGTTGATGACTTCGCCGCCGTATGAGCGCAGGCGCCCGAACTTCACGTCTAGCAAGAAGTCGAGCAGCAGCCGGGCGGTGGGATCGATGTCTGTGAAACGCTGGAAGCCGTTGCGTTGCTCGAGAAGCCACCCGGTCTCGATGAGCCGGGCGTAGGCCATGTTGGCCCGCACGCCGATGTCGGTCTTGGCGTCAGGGTCGAGCCCTTCGTGCCGTCGGCAGAACTCCTTGATGGCGTCGACCACCTGCCCGCGGGCCGAAAGACCGGCGTCCTCGAACAGCTCGTCGGAGAGGTGCTCAAGGAGCTTCGCGTAGAATTGCCTCGCCGACCCGGAGAACAGCTTGAAAGCGTCCGGGTGGAGATCTCCAAATATCTGTTCGACTGCACTGCTCATTGAGTATGAGAGTATGCCTGACACCACATCTTGTAAACTAGCCGCAGACGGGACTCACAGGCTCTGCGCTCTACTTGAGGCACTCACTCACGCCTGATTCCATATTCCGGGGTTTCTTCTAGCGATTTCTGCTGTACGCTCTAGGAACGAGGAGACAGAGCGATGTCCGACAATCACAACACCAGCATGCCCCGTATTACACAAACCTTCCCGATGCCGAGCAACTGGAAGAAAGGCACCGGTGACGACGGAGGGGGCAACAAATAAGCCCCGTACCTCCCAACTCTCGCAGACGAGAGGAACTTGCTGGCCTCTTCCTCAGGTCGGCATCCAAGAGCTGGTGCCGCCCCCTTCTCCCAATACTCCGCAATGGAGTCGCCTCCATCATGATGCCCAGGCATGTTGCCTAGGGCATCATGATGAGTCCCATAGAGCATGAGCCTCCCGGGACCATAGTCCTCCTGTTACCGCGGTAACAAGTTGTGGCACGCGTCGGCGTGTGCAGGTTTCAGCCGATCAACGGAGTTCAGGAATGGCTGAAGCAGACGCGACAATCAAATATGAGCAAATCTTTGGAAACGAGTTCGGCTCGCGATATGCCTTCCAAGCCCATCATGCCGACATCGAGGAGCGTCTTAAGTACTTCCATGGCGGCTACATATCAAAGCATCTGCACTTCGTGGCTGTGACAGGCGCTGAAAAGGTTGTAGGGATCGCCGCCGTGCAGCAGAACCCCTACCAAGACCTGCAGCTCTGGCTTCCCTACGTGACCGTGGACGCAGAGTTCCGAAATCAGGGTATCGGCCGCAAGCTTTTCGAGCAGGCCGTCAAGTATGCGGCTGGCGAGGGTAAGGAGCTCGAGCTTAGCACTGTCATGGACGACGGACTGCTCTACCTCGCGAACTCCATTCGAGATGCTCAGCGCTCTCATCCAGGCGTCCTGGCGCGCATTCCGCACAAGCTTCGCATCGATCTCGAAGATGAACTTCCGGATGAGGGCCTAGCGCCCCGAGGCATGTGATCGGGCTAATGGGGTGACATTATGAACGCCGTTCTAGTGGTGTAAATCTAGTAGGCTATACCGCAATGGGCGTATGCCCGCTGGCTCCCCATATGAAGCTTAAATTGGCCCTGCTCAAAGTTCTAAGTGATATTCAACGAGCACAGACGAATTCATGAATTTGAATTTTTATGTGATGTACGGAAATCGAATCGCGTCACTTAGGTCGCGCAATATCGGCGATTGCGTGCTTCCGCGAAACGACGCCAATCAATCAGTAGTTGCGGCGCCTCATCTTCACACTTATGTGAGTTGATGAATGCAGGTTCTGTGGCGAAGAGCCTCAAGCATATATGCCACCTAAGGCTCTGATTTTCCCTATAGTTAAATAAATAAGTGCGTTACCTGTTGATAGCGGTTGACTTAGAAAACAATGCGATAATACGTTTGACTGAATTCATTATTCAAATCTAAGTTGGAGCGGTTCTTGGGGGCGTAGGCGTCGAGATCTTCTATATTTTGTACCTCACCTGGTAACGCAGGTGCGCTAATTTTATTATTTTATTATTTGATTTCAGATAATTGCGCTCCGAGTGCTGCACAAACAGCGCCGGGGTATTTAAAATGGCTGTCACGAACAATTTTTCGTCGAGCTCTCTTGATCTGAACGGCAAGGTTTCTCTTTCGCAACCTACCGCACTGGTGTGGGGGCCGGATGGTCGCCTGTATGTAACCGAGAACGGTGGTACAATTAACGTTTTGAGGGTCGCCTTTGGCGACGTTGACCCCACCGATGACGACAATACGATGACGTTCTTCGTAGAGTCTGCGGTGAGCATGAATCTCGATGTTCAAAATCACAATGATGACGGCTCCCTAAATAGTAGCACCCAGCGCCAAATCACTGGTGTCGAGGTCACAGCGCAATATGACCAGGACGGCAATCAGCTCTACGTCGACAGCGACGGGAACATAACCACCGAGGCCTTCGGGAATACAGAGGCCGTCACGATGTATGTGAGCTCCAGCGATAAGCGTATTGGAGCCGGAGGGTCAGGCAATGATGTCGGGCTCGATACGAACTCAGGCGTTATCACAATGCTGACCCAGGACGGCCAGAACTCCTGGGATCAGGTGGACATCGTGCGCGGCCTGCCTCGCTCGGAAGAAAACCATGCCAGCAACGGCATGGAGATGATTCAGGAGTTCGATGAAAGCGGTACTCTCATCTCCGAGCGTCTCCTGCTTGCGCAGGGCGGCAACGCCAACACCGGCGCTCCGTCGAACAACTTTGCCGGCCAGCAGGAGCAGCCGCTGTCGGCCGCGATCCTGGACATTGATGTCACGATCCTCAAGAGCATGGCTGTGCTCACCGATACGGATGATCGCCAGTACATCTACGATCTCCCGACCCTCGACGACCCGACCCGCGAAGGTACCGAAGACCTCAACGACCCCAATGGCGGTAATGACGGGCTGAACAGTGCGATCCTCGAGCAGGACGGGATCGTTTCGATCTACTCGCCGGGCTACCGCAATTCCTACGATGTCGAGGTGACCGAAGACGGTCGCGTCTGGACCTATGACAACGGCGCCAACAACTCTTGGGGTGGCCGGCCACATGGCGAAGCCGGAGATAACGGAGGCACAATCGACTATGATCAGGACCCCAATTATATCTCAACCAACCTAAACAACGGTGATGGTCTGGGGGCTGATGAGATCTCGGTTCCCTCCGGCTTCAACCCTTCCAACAACGATGGCTTCCACGAAGTCACTCGCTCCGATGATCTCGACGGTCGCGATCTTTCTATCGGCGGTAACGGCCCCGTCGCTACCTATGTTGGTCCTGATGGGCTGACCTACGTTTATGGCGGACATCCGAACCCGACACGTGCAGACGGTGCGAAGGCGGGCCTGCTTTTCTCTCCTGAGGGCGGAACCACGAACGCGTTTCTGCTGGTGTCGGACCAGTCGTCCTATGCCGAAGGCACCGACGACTACGATCAGGTCGTGGCTTGGCTTTCGCAGGTGGAAAGCGAGAGCGGCGAGGTGTCGGCAGGGGAGTTGACCAAGAAAGTTCTCGAGGTCACCCCTGGCGTTCTCTATGACATTTACACCTTTGCGGATGGTTCCGGTGCGGCAGTTGTAGCTGGCGACCCGGCGCCGCAGGATGGCACGCTCGTCGGCCAGTCTGGTCTGCCGGCGGACATCGCCGAGATCGTGTCTTGGACCAATCCCATCGAGGGTGACTATCTCGAAGCCGGCCGGACCGATGGTGCGCTCGACTCCGGAAAAGGATCGATCAACGGCCTTGCGGAATACACTTCGACCATCATGGACGAAGGCGACATCAAGATGTCCGGCGCAATCATCGCCAGCGTCTATGCGAATGGTGACCTGATCATCATGGGGCGCAATGAGGACGGTACCATGTCCTCGACCGGCGGGACCAACGCAACCGCTTCAGACCGCGCTGTCTATGATGCATCGGGTGTCCCACTTGGCCTGGCCACGGTGGGTGACGATTATGCAGAGCGCGGACTGTCCCAGGCTTTCCAGGGGTCGATATGGACGGCGGCCTACGGCGGTTCGGTCGAGATCAAGATCCTTCAGCCGAACAACGGTGCCGTGCCACTTGCAGGCAGCGAGGTGGTTGATCCCGATGACGCCGATCTTGACGGCATCGACAAATACAATGACCCCTTCGAATTCAGTGCAGACAACGGTTTCCTGCTGAATCCGGGACAGAAAATTGTCCTCGATTTCGATCCTCAGTCGACCGAACACGAAGGTAGCATCGGAGGGAATACCGGACTTCTGGGCGCGGCACTCGACGGCCCCAGCTCCGAAGCCGGCCCCCTTTCGCATGTAGCCGAGACGGACAACATGCAAGAGGCTGGAGCGACCGCCAACCAGGACGCCCGCACTGGAAAATACCTCCAAGACGCCGGAGACCTACTCGGTTCAGCAGATCAGGCAGATGGTCTCTATGATATGGCCGGCAACATCATTCCCGGCGGCAATGCGCCCATTCTGCAGATCAAGGAAGTGGTTCCTGGCACGATGGTTGGCACGGGCAATACCGCCCGTGACGCACTGCACACCGGCATTCGGCCCAATCCCGACGTAGGCCGGATCGTCGCGACGCTGACGGCAGCCAATTGGGTTTTGTCACAGCCCGTCGAGGACGGTCAGCTTGTCGGCATGGTCTTCGGTGATGGTACGCAATCGAATTTCCTCCGCCTTGTTTTCGGCGACGTGAATGGTGAGCCGGGCATCGAAGTCGGGTTTGAAATTGACGATACCAACTACCAGACACTTACGCAGCTTTCGCTAGAAAGCCTCGAGGCTCCAGCAAACTCCTTGGTGGATCTGCGCCTGGAAATCGACATCGACGATGGTTACGCAGTCAGTGCATTCTATCGCCTCGGCGATGATACGACCCTCGGGACAACCGCTTTTACTGAGCTTGATCTTGGCGGCTTCACCCTCCCAGAGGGCGTCCTGCAAGATGTCCTGAATGGCACACATACGATTTCCGACGGTGATAGCTCGGCGCTGTCCGGTGCAAGCATTGGTGTGGTCGCTGAAACCAGCGAAGGCGCAGCGTTGCAGGCTGTGGATATCCACAACATTGAGATCGAGGCCTTCGGAAACGAGATCGAAGCAAGCACTGCTTCTGAAGTCGCCCAGAGCGGCACCGCTGGCCACGACCAGATTTCCTATACCGGAACTGACACCGCCTTGGCTCTGGCGGCCGATGTCGAGGATTTCGACGGCTCAGGGTCCGATGCAGATTTTGCAATCACCGCAAATGATCTCGCCAACAAGGTCGTTGTCGGTTCCGGCGCGAATGTGATCGCAACCGGCGAGGGCGAGGACAGCATCGTTGGGACGCTTGACAATCTGGATGGCGACGAGGTCCTTGATTTTACCTCCGACGACAAGCTGATCATCTCGGATGCGTCGACAAACAACCTCGATGTCAGCTATGCCGAAGGCTCGGCCATCGTCACGATCAACGGCACGACACAGATCACCTTCTCCGGGCCTGATTTTGAAGAATTTCAGGTATCCGACGGTGCAGATCTTTTCAATTTTGAAGACTCTGCTGAGGGCCTCGTGGTGAGCACAGTCCCGCCGCTGGCTCCGGTGCTCGCGATCAATGCTGGTGGTGACGAAGGCTCAGTGACCACGGGGACTGTGCGCGAAATCGAGCTGGAGTTTGTGGGCGACGGAGGCGGTACGTCCGATGGTACCTTCTGGACCACACCAGGAGCCACGAAGGCATATACCAATGCATATGCGCAGAACCATGATTACCCAAACACTGACCTTGATGACATCCTTGCCACAGAGCGGTCCAACGCCGGTGCGTTCGGATATCAAGTAGATGTACCCAACGGAACCTACTTGATCGACTTCCTCTTTGCGGAAATCTACCAAGGAGGGTCTCCTTTCCCGGGAAGTGGGGGGATTGGAAGCCGGGTCTTCGATCTGGAGGTTGAAGGCGAAGAATTCTTCTCCAACATCGATATCCTCGCCGAAACCGGATCGAACGGCACCCTTCTCACCAAGTCCCTTCTCATCGAGATCACGGACGGGCAAATCAACATCAACTTCCCTTCGGCCGATGCTGATCAGGCAAAGCTGTCCGGCATGGTGATTTGGGAGGTCGGCGGTGACTATGAGGCACCCGCAGACACCACGATCCCCGAGATCGTCTCGATTGAGGTCGACAACCCGCAGAGCGTCCAGGATGGCGATCGCATCGCCACCGTGACGCTGGAGGACAACGCTGGCTTCGAGGCGTCCAGCTTCGAGGGGCTCGATGGCTCCGAACTGGTTTTCTCCGGCATCGTTCCGGAAACCGTTTCGGCGCCGGTCGTGACCTTGAGCAACGACGACACTGTCGCGACGCTCACCTACACGCTGACCGCGGCCGACAACGCCTGGCCGGCAGGCGAAGGCGCGATCTCCATTGCTGCAGGGACTTTCCAAGACGCAGCAGGCAATGTGACAAATGCCTCTTCGGGTGCCTTCATTCTCGAGCCGGGGCTCGACACTCTGGTCAAGGGCGCGCTTGCATTGGCGATCAATGTCGGACCGACCAGCAACGGCACCGCCAACCTTGAGGGCGACAACGACGTCACCTATGGCGGGGCCATCACCGGTGACACGATCCTCGGGATAGATCTCGAAGCGGATAATCCCGATTACTATTCCCCGTCCTCCAAGACTTCGAGCAACATTGATGGCCTTCTGGGTAGCACGGGGTCTAACACCGCTCTAGATGGCTCCGCACTTCACACCTATCGCGACTCGGCGAATGGTTCCTTCACCGCGAGCTACCCCATCGAGAACGGCGTCTACGTCGTCGAGCTGTGGTTTGCCGAACTCTACTATGAGCAGGCTGGCAACCGTCAGGGCGACTACTCCATCAACGGGCAGCCCTGGGTGGAGAACTTCGATGCCTTCACCGAGGCTGGCACTGCCGACACTCCGGTCATGATCTCCAAAACGGTGACCGTGACCGACGGGCAGATCACCATCGATATGGATGCCGATAGCGGCCAGCCCGGCTGGAATGCGATCGTCGCCTATGAGGCGGTCGCCGCGGACACCCCGCCCACCATCTCGGTTTCGGACACCACCGGGGCAGAAGGCGGTGAGGCAGTTGTCACCTTCACCCGCGCTGGCGACACTAGCGAGGAGGTCGTGGTGGAATTCACCGTGGCGCCAGGAAGCGCGGACGCCGAAGACATCGGTACCCCCGTCCCCGTCTCTCCGATCACGATCCCTGCCGGGCAAAGCTTTGTTCAGGTCTCCATTCCTATCGTCGACGATGATCTCGAGGAGGGGGCAGAAAGCTTCGCCGTGAACATCACCTCGGTCAGCAACGCAAGCGAAGATGCTGTCATTGCGGCAGGCACGGCCACTGTGAGCATCGAGGCAAGCGACACGAGCCTACAAATCCCGCAAGGGGGCACGCTCTATGCGCTCGATTTTGAAACCGCCGGAGATCCGCTCTCCGAAGGTGGCTTCGATACGCTCTTGGGCGGGAGCGGCGCACTCGATGCCTCGGTCGTCACTGAGGTTATCGACGGAAAGCTCATAGTGAACACCTCCGATGGAGACCTCTCACAAGGGCCTGACACGGCCAGCAAGAACGACTTTGCCAAGACGGTGGAACTGTCCTCGGCGGAGCTTGACGAGATCTACCTAACAACCCGGTTCGACAACCCCTTCCCTGCCGTGCTGGAGGCGCAGGGGATCACCAACGGGGTCATTCCCAACTACGCCCAACAAGGTATCATCATCGCGGTGGATGATCCCACCCTTAGCCAAGACGGAAACAACTTCGTCAAAATTATCTTCGGCGGCAACAAGGGCAATGCCGTGCAGATGTGGTCGCAAAGCACGGTCAGTCAGACCGTGATGCTTTCAGAGATTTCCGATGCGGCGATCGATCCATTTGATCTGGCCGACATCGCGTCAGTGGAAATGACACTTCTGATTGACAAGACCTCAGGCACTGCAGCGCAGATCGTCACTTTCTTTGACGCCACCGGCGCTATTCTTGGTGGTATCCGCCCTGAGCTGACCACCGGTTTTGCGACTGCTGTTCCGCAGGTTATGCCTGAGGCCGTGATCGCCTCGATTGACTCGGGTTCCACGCTCGCCGGTGTGACCTCGACCGATTATGGGACCTCTATCGGAAGCTTTGAGGCAAGCTGGGATTTTCTGCAGATTACCTCGCCGCAATTTGTCGAAGGCGCCGACACGGAGGGGCCAGCCGCGACGGTATCGCTTGAGCTTCCAGAGGTGGCTGATGGGGCCCTTGTGGTCACGGTGGACTACTCCGATCCCTCGGATATCGATGCGTCGACCATCGACGCGGCTGATGTGCTCCTTGCAGGTCCGAGCGCGGGGGATGCTCCGACTGTCGCCTTCGATGATGCGACCAATACGGCAACTTACACCTTCGCCGCGCCGGATGGCGGCTGGGCCGACGGTGAATACTCCGCGACCCTTGTCGCTGGCGAGGTCAGCGACTTGGCCGAAACGCCCAACGCCTCCGAAGGTGGCCAGAGCAGCTCGGCTGAGCTTGTTTTGCCCACAGAACCGGAGGAATACACTCCTGGAAGCGTCCTCCATGCAATCAACTTCGGCGGCGATGCCATCGCAGAGGATTCCATCCTGGGTATTGCCTTCGAAGGCGAGAACCTTGACCTGCTTACGCCGACTGGCTCCGCATATGAGGACGGTGCCTCGGGTTCTGACGCCTCGGGAGATGATGCCTCGCTCGATGGTAGCATCTATGAGACCGAGCGCTATGCCGCGAACCTGGCCATCGAGGTGCCAGTGGCAAACGGGGTCTACTTCATCGAGGTGCACCTGGTCGAACTTTTCCAGGGCGACGAAAATGCCCGGATTTTCGATGTCGATATCGAGGGAACCCAGGCGGAATCCGCCCTTGATCTGGTTGCAGAAGTAGGAGCTTCGACCCCCTATGTGGTGACGGAGCTTGTCGAAGTTCAGGATGGGAGCGCGTCCATCCAGCTTTCGGCGATCGAGGACAATGCCAAAATCGCAGGACTGGTCATTCGTGAAGCCGTGGCTGTTGATGACGACATCGAAGTCTCGATCGAAGGTCCGGGCGAGATCGCAGAAGCAGGCGACGACCTTGCTCAAGAGGTTCCCTTCACACTTATCGCGTCTGACTCCACTTTCTCTGGGAGTGTCGACCTCACAATTTCTGTCGATGGTCTGGCTCTGCCGCAGACAGTCACCTTCGTTGACGGTATCGCGGGACTCATCTTCCCCATGCCGACCGACAGCCGGTGGAATGGGACCGAAACCCTCGAGGTGGAAATTGTCTCGATCGAGACACCTGGGTACACCCTTGGCTCCAGCGCGACTGCCACCGCGACCATCGTTGAAGACGATGTTGCTGATAGCTACGCGCTCGAAGGACAAGCGCCCGTGGAAATCGGAGATTTCTCCGATGATCGCCTGAGCCCAACCTCAATTGGCGAAATGCACCTTGGCGAAAACATCCTTCAGGCCAGCCAGCAGGGCGATGATGCGCCCGGAGGTCGGGATCGCGACTACATCACCTTTGAGATTCCAGAAGGCATGGTGCTCAGTGCGCTCTATCTTGATGCCTATGTCTCATCCAGCACCGACAACGCCGGCTTTATGGGTCTCCAAAGTGGAGATCAGATCACAGTTGATCCAGGTACCGGCGAGCCTGATGGCACTGAAGCGCTCATGGCCGGAGCAATTTATGGAATTGGCCAACTGACAGGTGACCTGCTGCCCATGCTGGCAGCCAGTGATCCTTCCGACACGCAGGGTAACGAGTTTCCCGGATTTACAATGCCACTCACGGCCGGGACCTACACCCTTTGGCTCAACCAAGGAGGTGCAGCAACAAGCGTTACCCTGCGTGCCGTGATCGAAAACGCGCCCGAAAACCTGGCGCCGACGATCTCGCTCGAAAATATCCTCACTTCCCTACCGGAAGACGCAGACACCACGGCGTCAATCAAGGTCGCTGACATTTCAATCTCGGATGACGATCTGGGGGAAAACTTGCTTGCAATCACGGGCCCGCAAGCAGACCTCTTCGAAATCGTGGACACTGGCGCAGCCTTCGAACTCCACCTCAAGGCCGGCACCGCTCTTGACTTCGAAACGCTCACGGCCCTTTCAATCGACGTCAGTATCGATGATGAGAGTGTCGGCACAACGCCGGACGATACTGTTCCCTTCACCCTGACGATCGAAGACGTCGCTGATGGCAGCATTCCCGTGGACACGCCCGGAGACCTTCCGAGCGAAGGCACTGAGGGCGACGACACGATCTCCTACAGTGGAAGTGAAGCAGTCGGAACTTCTGAAAGCCCCTACCAACTGCCTGAAAGTGTCGAAAACTTCGATGCAACCGGGACCGGCTCTGTGAAGATCAAGGGAACCTCTGGCGATAACTCCATCGGCCTTGGCTCCGGAGAAGAAGACGAAGTTGACCTTAGCGACGGTGGCAGTGACACCGTCACAGGCACAGCTGCAGAACTCAACAATTCCACGATCTCTGGAGTTGGTGCCGACGACCAGATCGTCGTGGAAGACGCATCAAACGAAGCTTCTGTCCTCGACACAAGCCCCGGCTCCACCATCCTGCAAATCGATAGCGATGGTGATATGCAAGAGGATACGACGATCACTCTGCAGGAGACTTTTTCGAAAGATCAGGTGAGAAGCACCGTCGTCGATGGCAAGCTTGTCATCACCGTGGATGACCCCGAAGAAGAACCTCAGGATGCGGTCTCGATCACCTTTGATGCTGAGGACATCACCTCTTATTCCGTGCAGGACACGACCCCTGAGGGCGCAGAAGTCGTAGGGGATGGCGCTGGTCTCAGCCTGACCGGAAATACTTGGAAGAAAGTTGCCCTTGCCAGCCCAGTAACCATCGTGGAGGGGATGGTCCTCAGCTTCACTTTCTCAGCGCAAGATGCTGGTGAAATCATCGGGATCGGTCTGGACGACGACAACGATCACACCCAAGCAGGCCAACCGCTCTTCCAGCTTGCGGGCACCGATGCTTGGAGTAACGCAGTACAGGAATTCAATGACTACACTGTCGGCGACGGCGAGGTGCAGATCACGGTGCCGCTCGATGCTTGGGCGGGGACCAGCTATTCCCACCTGGTTTTCTTCGCCGATGACGATGCAAACGCAAGCGCTTCTGTGGCCTTCTCTGATGTCTCGATCCAGCTACCAGCTTCCGAAAATGTTGCACCCAATGCGGCTGACGACATTGTCACGGTGCCGAGTGCAGCGGCGTCGGTCATTGCCGCTTCGGACATTCTGCTCAACGACAGCGATCCGGAAGGAGGTGAGCTGACCATCAGCTCGGTCTCGGCGGACACCCCTTCCGACGCCAGTGTGGAACTCGTCGGCGGTGATATCGTCTTCACTCCGGCGTCCGGCTTTGTCGGAGTCACCAGCTTCACTTATGAGGTCCAGGATGCCGAAGGCGCAACTTCGAGCGCATCGGTTTCCGTTACGGTAGAAAATTCCCTTCCTGTCGCATCGGATGATGCGATCATCATGGTCGCAGGTGATACCCTCACGCTGGACCCGGCTCAGCTGCTTGCGAACGACAGCGACCCCGATGGCAAGCCGCTCGAGGTCGTCTCCGTGACCGGACCGGATGCTGCCGAGGGCAATGCGGAACTGGTGGGTGGAGAGATCATTTTCACCCCGGCAAGCGGCTTCAGCGGAGAGACAAGCTTCTCATATGAGGTGAGTGATCCAGATGGGGGCACCAGCTCGGCTACGGTTGCTGTCACGGTAAATACAGACACCCCCATCGAGGGTGTTTCGGTGACCTTCTCTGAGGGAGCGGTATCTTCCTATAGCACCCAGGATGAAGAGACGGACGCATGGTCGGTCTCCGAAGATGGCGACGCGATCCAGCTTTCTGGGAATACGTGGAAGAAGGTCGCGCTTGAAGAAAGCTTCACTGTAAGCACCGATGCTGTTCTGCGCTTCACCGTGAGCTCTGACGCGATTGGTGAAATCGTGGCTATCGGCTTTGAGAACGACAATAACCATCAAACCGGCACGCAGCCGATTTTCCAGCTTGCCGGTTCTCAGACCTGGACCGCCTTTGCCGATCAAACCTTCAATGACTACGTGTCGGGAGAAAGAACCTACGAAATCCCACTTCAAGGCTGGGAGGGAGAAACCTTCTCACACCTGCTCGTTATCAATGATGCCGACGATGTCGTGGGAACCAACGTTGCGTTTTCGAACGTGGAAGTTCTGTTCGCCGATGGGGCTGATAATCAGGCGCCTGTTGCGCTGGATGACGCCTACACCAGTGCTGCGGGCAATATATTCACCGTTACTGGCGCCGATCTAACTGAGAATGACAGCGATCCGGAAAATGATGCTCTGATCGTCACCTCGGTGCAGAATGAAACTGGTGGGACGGCCACTTTGGCTGACGATGTCATCACCTTCACGCCAGATTCCGGGTTCTCCGGAGTTGCGAGTTTCGAATACACTGTGTCCGATGGGAATGGCGGGACATCTGTCGCCACCGTGGCTGTCGATTTCTCGAATGAGGCGCCGGAGGCGATCACAGACAGCCTGACGGGGCAGCAGAACGAACCTCTGGCTATCTTGCCCGAGGCGCTCTTGGCGAACGATCTCGATGCTGAGGGGGACGTCTTGACGCTGACTTCTGTTTCGAATGCGGTGAATGGCACCGTGTCCTTCGAGGAAGGCCAGGTGACCTTCACTCCGGATGAGGGATATTTCGGACCAGCCTCGTTTGATTATACGATTGAGGACAGCTTTGGCGGGATCAGTACCGCCAGCGTGACCCTCGTGATCGTCCAGGAGGATACAGGATCGCAGGGCGTGACTGACATCTTCTTCGATGCGCAGAGCATCTCTTCGTTTGATAACGAAGATCACTCCGGTGGTGCGACGGTGGAGGATGCCGGCGAGAGCCTCTCGCTTGCGGGCAATACTTGGAAGAAACTTCTTCTCGATACTCCACTGTCAGTGACAGATGATATGGTCCTGCGCTTTACCTTGGAGTCTACGGATGTCGGAGAGATCATCGCGATCGGCCTCGGCAACGACAACAATTTCCGTACAAGGGATGATCAGGCATTCTTCCAGCTTGCGGGTTCGCAAGATTGGGGCTCCTTTGCGGAGCAGGACTTTGATACGTACCAGGAAGGTCAGGGTCCGGTCACCTATGAGATCGCCCTTGCGGATTGGGCGGGCCAAAGCTTCCAGTACCTCTACTTCGTAAATGACCATGACGGCGGCGCGACAGCCAACAGCCGCTACACCGACGTCCAGATCGTGCAGAAGGACATCACCAACCAAGCCCCCATCGGCGTCGATGACGGGCCGCTCCAGGTGGAAGGCGGAGAAACCATCACCCTCTTGCCCTCCGCGCTGCTCGCCAACGATACGGATGCCGAGGGCGATGCGCTCTCCATCACCGGCATCGAAAGCTCCGAAAATGGCACAGCATCCTTCGAAGATGGCCTAATTTACTTCACTCCGGATGACGGCTTTGCCGGCACCGCCAGCTTCACCTATGCGATCGCCGATGGCTTTGGCGGAGACGATACCGCGACCGTCTTCCTCACGGTGAACTCTACGCCGGAGGCAGTCGCCGATAGCTACCAGACAATGATAGGTGAGACGCTATATCTCACGCCAGCGGACCTAATGGCCAATGACACAGATGGCGATGGCGATGTGCTCGCGCTGGAGAGTGTCGGGAGTCCTGTTGGCGGTACGGTTCAGTATGAAGACGGCCAGGTCATCTTCACTCCGAACGCCGGTTTCACCGGATCTGCGAGCTTTGAGTATGTGATCTCGGATCCGCGGGGTGGGACAAGCTCAGGAACTGTTTCTGTGACTGTGGGTGAGCCTGATGTGCCATCCAACAATGCCATCGATATCGATTTCACAGCGATGCCGATCAGCGGTTATGCATCGCCTAACGACGCCACTCCTGAGGGTTACACCGCGACCCAAAACTCTCTGGCGCTTGAGGGTAACACCTGGAAGAAGGTGGCGCTGCCACAGCCTTACATTCCAGATGGAGAGAGCGTCCTGCGGTTCGAGTTCTCGTCGAGCGATATTGGCGAGATCTTGGGCATCGGCTTGGAGGCCAACAGCAGCTTTAACAGCTCCGAGCAGGTCCTTTTCCAACTTGCGGGGTCGCAGAGCTGGTCTGCATTCGCCAATCAGGATTACTTCGGGTACAGCCCGCAAGACGGGACGGTCACTGTCGAGATCCCGCTTGCAGACTATGCGGGCATGGAGTTCGACTACATTGTCTTCATCAACGATGATGATGCTGACTCCAGTGCGCAGAGCACGTTCTCGAATGTGCAGCTCACCGTGCAGAATGCTGATCTTAATCCGACATTCGAGAGCGATCCTGCGTTCGTTCTTTCGGAGAACCAAACCGAAGTGGGCAATATCCTCGCCACTGACCCCGAGGGTGGCGATATCTTCTACAGCCTCACCGGGGGCGATGATGCGGAACTCTTTACGCTCGACCCGCAAACGGGCGAAATCAGCTTCAATGAAGCGCCCGATTTCGAGTTCCCGGCCGATCTCGATGGCGACAATGTCTTTGAGTTCATGGTAGCCGCCAGCGACGGCGTGAACGAAACGACGGAGAACGTCAGCGTAACCTTGGAGGATGTCAACGAGGCTCCGGAAATCTCCGGCGCGATCGATGACGTCGAACTGGAAAGTGGCGAAGCTGGCTCTGTCGATCTTTCACACCTTTTGGTCGAAGATCAGGATCTGGGGGCAGTTCTCGCTCTCCGTGCGGAACTGTCTGACGGCAGCGAGCTTCCCACGGGCATCACGCTGGACGGAAGTACGCTATTGGTTGATGAGACTGTGGCTGAGGGCAGCTATACAATTGCGATTTTCGCCAATGACGGCGAACTCGATAGTGCTGAGCCCGTGACTCTCACCGTGGCCGTAGGCCAGTCCACTTCGACACCGACAGAAGACGTAGTGATCTATCGGATCAACGCCTTTGGGCCGGAGGTCGCCGCGACCGATGGTGGACCTGTTTGGAGTTCTGATGGCAACGGCTCTGCGGACAATCCCTACCTGTCGACGACGGATAGCCGGGGGGACACGCAGGGCTACGCCGGCAGTCAGTCCGCAATCCCCGATGGCGTGCCACAGGCTGTGCTCGATACCGCGCGGAGCAGCAACGATCCTTTCACCTACAGCATTCTTGTTGAGAACGGGACCTACCAAGTAAATCTCTATATTGCTGAGCTTTATGACGGGTTCCATGACACCGACAACCGGAACTTCGATGCGACCCTGGAAGGCTCGGTGCCTTCCGCGTTCGACAACATCAATCCGGGTGGCACATATGGTGCGGACCTTGCGGTTCTGACCGAGGACGTCGAGGTGACGGACGGTGTTCTCGACATTGGTTTTGTCAAGGATGTTGCACAAAACCCAATCGTAAACGCGTTCGAGGTCATCCGACCTGCGTCGGTCCCCACAGAGGATACCACGGCGCCGGCCGCGGTCATGTCGCTGACCAATCCGGTGGATGCGGTTTCTTCGATCGTGGTGGATCTTACACTGAGCGACGCCAGTGGGATCGATACCAGCACTCTCGGTGCGGAAGACTTGCAGGTCACTGTATCAGGCTTTCTGGTCAGCGCCGACGTCACCCTTCTGGGCTTCGACGGCACCGTTGCCAGCTACGAGATTGCCGCGCCCAACGGAGGCTGGAGCGAAGGTATGGAGGTCGGCGTGACGCTGGTTTCAGGAGAAATTCTCGATCTGGCAACGGTCCCGAACGGGAACGACAGCGTGGCGCAATCCCTCACTCTGGACTTCGGGGGTGGCTCCGAAGAGCCGCCGGTTGATGATGGTGATCTGGAACTGTCGGGCAATCTCGACGGGGACGGCATAATCAACAGCGCGGATGACGATATCGATGGCGATGGCATCACGAACCTCGATGACCGCGCCGCCTACGATGCGACCAACCAGGGAGTTAGCCTATCGGAGGCTGGGGAAATCAACCTCGACTTCACTCAGTTGGCGGATGGCACATCGCCCTTTGCCGCTGGCTTCACAGGAGTTGCCCAGACAGCCGATGGCACCGCGGAGATCGACTACGCCACCAACAATGGCGCGCAGATCTCCAACGGCCGGCTGGAGCTGCAGACCACCAACCCGGACACCAAGGATGCACAGCAGTCCTTCACCTTCCTTGCGGACGTGCAGAATGACTTTGCGCTCGAAGCTGTCTTCGACAACCCGGTCTACAATGGCGCCGCACTGACCCAATACTCGCAGTACGGCCTGATTATCTCTCTGACGGGTGCTGCAGGCGCTTCCACGGCAACCACCGGGGATTTCATCAAGCTCACTACCGGCAACCCGGGGGATGGCTTCGAGATTTCCGGTCGCGGAAGCTTCTCGGGCACAGATGTGAAGGTCCCCTACCCCAGCGGAGTTTCGGCGACGGGCTTTGCGCAGGTCAAGCTCACGCTCGCGGCGGATGTTTCCGCGGGGAACTTCACCGGCTACTACGAGCTCCTAGATGCCTCGGGTCAGACTATGGGCACCGGCACTGTCGGGACCATCACGCCAGACGCCGGAAGTGCAATGGCTGATGTCCTGGCAGGAACGTCGGGAATTGTACCTGCATTCGGGGTGACCTCGACAGATTGGGGGGCCGGAGACAGCTTTACTGTCGGCGTAGAAAGCATGAAGCTTGCCGATTTCACGCCGGCCCCGATCGATCCACCTGCAGACAGTGGCGACGCTGTGGAAATCCTGCAGGGGCTCAACGATGTGGACAACAATGGTAGCTATGATGGCAGTGCCATCGGCAGCGTCGAGCTTCGTGTCATGGAGGGCTCTGGCAACGTTCAGAAATCCAATTACACCAGCGATAGCTTCATACTCGAAAACACCGGTGATAAGCAGATTGCCGCAGTAGTACTGGACTTCCGCAATGCGCTCTACGGCGACAGCGTGGTCGACCCAGATGGTGCGGGTGGGGACAATGCCGCAAAGCACTTCGCTATCAACAGTGGCTCGGGTGAGACCGGCGCTGAGTTCGATACAAGCTCCGGATATATTTTCGCCGGGGACGACCCATTGCCTAATACCACGGGTACGGGAAAGGCCTCCAATGGTGGATATCGCGGTATTCTGATCAAAATGGATGGTACAGGGTTTGGTGAGGGGGAGGAAATTGGCTTCTCCGGGGACATGGACCCCAATTCCATCGCCGGCCTTGATAAGAGCGGCTCCAACGGTGTCGACCCGAACTCCGGATGGGACGTCGGCGGTGTGTCCGGGGCAGAGCTTATCGGCTCGAGCTTCACAGTGATGTTCGACGATGAAACCTTCGCCACCGGCTATCTCGGTGGGGACGGCTCGCAGGCCGGCAGCGTCGGTGTCGCAACACAGGGTGCGACTGAGAAGTCTGCTTCGGTCACCGTCAATGGCACCGACTCCGGTGCGGTTGGGACCTACGGCGGTACCATTCCGGAAATCATCGTCAGCGGTGATCCGGGCGACACTGTGCGCGTGACCCTAAGCCGCGGCATCAATCCGGTGGTGAACAACACCAACGGTGTTGCCGAACTCGTCGATGACCGTCTTGCCGAGGCACATCCGGAGTTCGAGGTTAACAACGCAGGTGATTTCCAGTTCTACGATGTGCTTATCGGGGCCGGTGGTAGCGCCACGCTGCCGGATAATGCCTTCGACTGGCTGAATGCCAGCGGCGGGCAGACGTTCAGCGGGACCTCCTACACCAACGGGTTCTCCACTGCACCGGCGGTTGTGGGAGCCTCGGTTATCGATCCGGGCAGTGATATGCCGCTTGGCTCGACCGACCGTGTCTATCTTACCAACCAAGGCGGACCAGTCACCCAAGAGGGCAGTGCAAACGAAGGTGCCGAGGGCTACTATGAGATGATCGGTTCGGGCGGATCGGCTAGGTTCAAGGTCCAGGTCGAGGATGCCAATGCCAATGGCGGCACCAATCCCGGCGGGCAGTGGACCTATGTCGAGGGCGACGATCCTGGATCCCAGGACGGCACCCAGGGCAGCGGGCACTATTTCTGGGGCGCCGAGGAAAGCAGCACCAACATTACGGGGCCTCAGACCAACTCCTTCCTCGAATACACCATCTTCATTCCCGAAGGTGAGGAAGGCGTCTGGAGTTTCCGGGCACGGTCGTCTCGGGACACCAACAGCCCGGGCGATCAGCGCAACGACATCTGGCTTAAGATCGATGGTGATGCCGAAGCCTTGCAGACCAACTCGACGAACAGTGTCTCGAACTCCGGTTTCGTGAAGCTCTACGGAGCGTCGACCGGCTGGGGATGGGCGCAGACCATAGATAGTGTCAGCGAGCACGAGGCGAACTTCGGAGCCACATTCAACCTGTCGGCCGGCTATCACACCATCACGCTGGCAGGGCGGAGCGATGGTTTTCATATAGACTTCTGGGACCTCTACAAAGGGAGCTCCCCGTCCACAGGGGCATCGAACTCTACCTTTGTGGCCACGGGGGACACCGCTCCCACGCTGGTGGACCCGATCGAAGACCTGAGCCTCGAAGTCGGCAGTAGCTCTTCGATCGATACTGGGGCCGCTTTCCAAGACCTCGATGGCGATGACCTAACCTTTGTGGTTTCGGCGCCCTCCGCGATCTCCGGTGCGATCAGCATCAACGAGAGCACAGGTTTGCTGACCATCGGCGACGACATTGCCGTGGGAAGCTACCAGATCACCGTGGGCGTCACGGACGATGACGGTAATTCCGCCAGCGACAGCTTCGCGCTCTCGGTGGAGGAAGAACTGGTGTTGCCGGACAGCCTCTTGGAGTTCTCGGTCCTGAGTGGAAGCACTGAGATTGATAATCTTCTGGAGGATGGTGACACCTTCACGATCAGCGAGCTCGGCGACGGGTTCACATTCTCGGGGATCGTTACAACCGGTGATGCGGTTGGCTCGGTCTTCCTCGAAGTCTTGTCGGGCGGAGCGGTCGTCGACTCCAAGATGGAGAATGTCACGCCCTACGACATCCCCTGGGATGCCGGTCTCGAGGCTGGCGAGTTCAGCCTGCGTGCTACCAGTTACTCAGAAACGAACGGAAGCGGTGACCTTCTGGCTGTGGAAGAACTCGACTTCACTATTACGGGCGGAGGAACGCCAGCCGGAGGCGGGGTCATTACGGCCAATATCGTCAGTGGCTCCGATGACACCGACCAGAATACCGGCGGGACCGTCAACCTCACCAAGGGAGACATGGAGCTCGGGGACAACGGGCGCGACATCGGCTTGCGCTACGAGGGGCTCGATCTGGCGAGCCTCGAAGGTATGGATATCACCGATGCCTATCTGCAGTTCACCACCCGCTCCGGTGGTGGCAACAGCGGCTCGCTGAGCGCGACCATCGGGATCGAGGACAGCGTATCGGCCCAGACCTTCAGCACCGGGGACGGCCCTATGAATCGCGATGTCTTCGACTTCGTCCAGTGGAACGACAGTGATGTACCCAGCGCAAACGAGAGCTTCCGCAGTGTCGATTTCTCCGACATGCTCGAGGATTTCGTGGATGCCTGGTCAGGTGATCTCAATGGGTCGAATGACATCTCCTTCGTCATCGAGGACGGGAATGGTGTGAGAAAGATCGACAGTTTCGAGTCCGGCGACGCCCCGATCCTGATTATCGAATACACCGACCTCGGGTAATCGGATCGCAGATCAAAAAGAAACGCAAAGGGGCGCTCTTCAGCCTAGCCCCTTGCAGTAAATGGTGCAGCCTGTGGCTCATGGCCTTGTTGGCCTGACACCATGCCGACCGACATCTCCCGAAAATTTCTGCGGGAGATGTCGGGATGGGCCACGGCTATGCGAGCTTCCTGCCGTTCGGGTTGAGCGCAGCGATCGGCCCCTACGAGCCCAAACTACCGCGCCCGAGCGAGAGCTTCGCTGCGGGTGCATTCGTCTGCTTCCATCCGATGTTGACCATTGCTTCCTTCGGCTGAGCACCATGGCGATATTCGACCCGTTTTCCGTCCGTTGGCAACTCGGCCCAGAGCCGACCTTCCTACAAGGCGAGGCAGATGACTGGTTTCCCACTCGTTCGACCGTTGATATTCAAGAGCTGCGGTCTCAAGGAATGCGTAGCGCAATTTTGCCCACATGCGATTTCTCAAGAAACGCGGTTTGAGCATTCCTAATGTTCGCCAGATCAAAAACACTGGCAATTGTTGGCAGGACTTCTCCTCGTTCGATGTAGCCCACAAGATCGCTGAACACCTGCGGCGCCTGTCGTGTGCTACCCAGCAGGGTTTGGTCCTTCAGATACAGGGTGCGCAGATCAAGCTCTACGATCGGGCCGGCGATTGCGCCGGAGGTCACGTAGCGCCCGCCGATGGCGAGCGCGTCCAGTAGCTCCGGCCAGCACGCGCCGCCCACAAGGTCGACCACCACGTCAAAGCCATCCGTTGGAAGCACATCTTCGCGCGCCAAACATTGGTCCGCGCCCAAGTCGCGCAACGACTTCATCTTGGCTGGGCTGGTGAGCGCGGAAACATGGGCGCCGCGCCGCTTGGCCAGCTGGATCGCAGCAGAGCCCACGCCGCCGGAAGCGCCGGTGATCAGGACACGCTCCGCCGCCAGTGACGCCCGCTGGATCATGGCCTCCGCGGTGGAAAAGGCACAGGGAAAGCTGGCCAGTTCCACATCGCTGAGCGGGCTGTCGATGGCAAGCGCCTGTGCCGATTTAATGGTGGTGAACTGGGCAAAGCCGCCATCGCGTTCGGATCCGAAGGTCTCAAGCGCATACACGTCAGGGCTGCCCTCGGGATGATACATTGGCTGCACGAGGACACGCTCGCCGATGCGCGCCGGGTCCACGCCGCCCCCTACGGCCACGATTTTCCCGCAGACGTCGGCCCCTTGAATGCGCGGAAACGACAGCGCCCCTGACCATGCACCATCGACGTCAGACGCGCCGTCATAGCCTGTGACTGCGGCGGTGTTCGTGTCGCTGCGCACGGATTTGGAATACCAGCCGGTACGGGTGTTCACATCCGTGTTGTTCACGGCAGAGGCTCCGACGCGGATCAGCACCTCGCCCGCCGCCGGACGCGGGACAGGCACGTCGTCGCGGTAGTTCAGCCGGTCGAGACCGCCGTGTCCGGTCAGCAGGACGGCGTGCATTGTGTCTGGCAGCGTCATATCGACTCCAACATGTAAAACGATCCCTCTACCTTGCGCAGGTAGAGGGATTACTTTACCTCGTCAACCATGACCCAGACTTTAGTTAAGATCGCCGCAGGGCTGGAGCGCGCCTTTGCCCAGCATGGCTTTGCCGAACCCAGCGTAGACACGCTGCGCGCGGCGGCAGATGTCAGCCTGCGCACGCTCTACAAGTACCTGCCATCGCGGGCTGAGATGGTGTTGGCCGCGCTGGAACATCGCCACCAACGCTACCTGTCCCATATCCTCGATGGATTGCCGCCGGACCCTTTGGCGGTGCGGTTTCTGTTGATGGACCGCATTGCCTTGTGGATGCAGACCGAGGCAACCCATGGCTGCCTGTTTCATGCCGCCGTGGCCGCCGACCCTACCAATCAGCCGCTGCGGCAGCTGTTGGAGGATCACAAACAAGAGGTCGCTCAGCGGACAGCGGATGCGACCGGACTGACAGGCCATGAGGTGACGCTGTTGCTGATCCTCGAGGGACTGACCCAGTCGTGGCCCCTGCATGGTCAGGCCGCCGTCACGGCAGCCAAGGCGCTGGTGTCAACCGTGCCAGCAGAAAGTCCATGAACACTCTCACCTTCGGTGTCAGGACGTTGGACCGGGGATAGATCAGCCACAGCACCGACGCATCGGCAAGCCGCCAGTCGGGCAACAGATGTTCCAACCGCCCCGCGCGGATATCGTGGGAAACGCTCCAGAGCGAGTTGATCGAGATCCCGCCGCCGGCCAACGTGGCGATGCGCTGTGCCGTTCCGTCATCGAGGATCGTGCGGCAGATCATGCGGGCCGGATCGAGCGTAAAGCGACGGGTCCCGGCAAGCAGGTCACGGGGGGCGGTGCTGCCCCAGGACAACAGGTCGTGGCCGTCCAGATCTTCCGGCGTCATTGGCGTGCCATGCCGCCCAAGATACTCCGGCGCGGCGCAAAGAACGCGGGTGTCGTCGCCAAGTTTGCGACCCCGCAAGCTACTGTCCTGCAAGGGTGCGCTGCGCAGGGCCAGATCAAAGCTGCCTTCGATCAGGTCCATGCGGGTGTCGGACAGCCGCAGATCCAGTGTGATGTCCGGATATTCCGCGTGAAATGCGGGCAAAAGCGGCATGATGTGCAGTTGGGCAAAGCTGCTTGGCGCGGCAAAGCGCAGCGTGCCTGTGGGGCGCTCCGCATTCAGGCCGAGGGCAGCGCGCGCGGCCTCTGACTGCGCGAGGATCTCGCGCGCGTAGGGCAGAAATGCGGCCCCTTCCTGCGACAGCGACACTTTGCGGGTAGTGCGGTGCAGCAGCTCTGCGCCCAGCTCATGTTCCAGCTTCGCCAGCCGCGCGCTAGCCATGCCGGGCGCAAGGCCAAGGCTGCGCCCGGCAGCGCTGATGTTCAGCCGCTCAGCTGCCGCAACGAACAGGCGCAGAGTTTCAATCTCCATGCAGATTATCCTGAAAACCGGAAAACTGAAATTTGATATGAGCCGTTTATTCTGAAATTCAAGGATGTATGTCTGTCCTCAAGCAAGTTGCAGAGGAAACGCCATGAAAACCATCGGATACACTCAGACCGGCGCCGCCACCGTATTGACCGCGCAAGAGGCCGACCGCCCCGAGCTGCACCCGCGTGACCTTCTGGTCGCGGTCAGGGGGATCTCGGTCAATCCGGTCGACGTGAAGCTTCGTGCGAACCGGGCACCAGAAGGGCTTGGCATCCTTGGCTTCGACGCCGCAGGTGTGGTGGTCGAAACCGGACCAGACGTGACGGGCTACAAGGTCGGCGACGAGGTTTTCTACGCCGGCGACGTCACCCGCCCCGGGACCAACGCCGAATTCCACGCGGTGGATGAACGCATCGTCGGGCGCAAACCGGCCTCGCTGGATTTCACCGAAGCCGCAGGCCTCCCGCTGACCGCTATCACGGCTTGGGAAATGCTGTTCGACAGCTTCCGCCTAACCGAGGGCGCAGGCGCGGGCCAGAGCCTGCTGGTCATCGGCGGCGCGGGTGGTGTCGGCTCGATCCTGATCCAGCTGGCCAAGCGCCTGACCGGGCTGACGGTGATCGCCACCGCCTCGCGCCCCGAGACGCTGGAGTGGGTGCGCCGGATGGGTGCGGATCACGTGATCGACCACCGCGGTGACATTGCCGCGCAGTTGCGCGACCTGGCATTGGTGCCGGACTACGTATCCGCCCTGACCGCCACCGACCAACACTGGCCCGCCATCATCGAGCTGATCGCCCCGCGCGGCCACGTCGCCTTGACCGACGACCCTGAGGGGCTCGACATCGCGCCCGCCAAGCCCAAGGCGCTGACTCTCAGCTGGGAGTTCATGTTCACCCGGTCGATGTTCGGCACCGATATGGAGGCGCAGCGCGATCTGCTGAACCGTGTGTCGGCGATGCTGGATGCGGGCGAGCTGATCTCTACCGTCACCGAACGCGCCCACGTGCTGACGCCCGGCACTCTCGCCGCCGCGCATGAACGGCAGGAAAGCGGGCGTGTGATCGGCAAGCAGGTGCTGCCGGGCCTGTCCGCCTAAACTTGGGGGAAGGAGCCAGACATGCGAGACCACTTGGACAGCTTTCCGCAAATCAACAGGGGCTACGACGGCACCTTTCAGGCCGGGCGGTTGAGCCTTGGTCTGGTGGTCCCGATCACCGCCTATCCGGATAGTCCGGTGCCAGACATGATTGGCCATCTGGCGCGGATCCAGCGGGCCGAGACGCTTGGTTTTCGTGCGGTCTGGCTACGGAATGTGCCGTTTGACGTGCCGAGCTTTGGCGATGCGGGGCAGCTGTATGATCCGTTTACATACCTTGGCTACCTCGCGGGGCAGACCAGCGACATCGCGCTTGGCGTCGCATCCATCGTGCTGCCGCTGCGCCATCCCGCGCATGTGGCCAAGGCCGCGGCCTCGGTCGATCAGCTGTCAGGCGGACGGCTGATCCTTGGCGTGGCCTCGGGAGATCGCCCCGAGGAATATCCGGCCATGGCCTGCTGCTCTGCTGACTTCGGCGCGACACAGCGCATCTCTGGCTGGCGCGCCGCGAACACGATCGCTTCGGCATCAGCCGCGTCATTTTTCTGACGCTTTACGAAGGGCCGGACGTACTGCGGCGCAATCAGTTTGGCTTCGTGGCCAAGTGCTTCCATCTGCCGCGCCCAGTAGCTCGCGCTGCCGAAAGCCTCGAACACGACCAGGCAGGCGGGCTGCTCGGACATGAACTGCCGGAATTGCTCGGTGAACCTGGAGAACTCGCTTTGCCAAGTCCACCCCAATCATCGTATCCTTCTTCTCGCCGTCCGCCTCGCTTAGTGGCTTTCAACGCCACCATCCTGGCACATTGCGATGCCGTCTGGCAGGGCGGCAACCATCCCTTCTCGGAACACTAGGGGCTGCCTAATTTCTCTTTCCGCAAGAGCTTATTGAGCTTAGGCTTGAGGCAGATGGAAGAGAGCAGATATGACAAAAACTGAAGGCATGGCGTTCTCAGAGCGCGTAGAATGCATCCGCAAGCGATTTCTCTCGGAACTTCCCCAGCGCGCCCGAACGATCTCAGATGTTCTAGCCGGCTCCGAGGATGAGGATACCAAGGAGAGCCGCTCTCGCAAGCTGCACAGGATGCTGCATGACATCGCTGGGAGTGCCGCGATGCTTGAGCTTTATGGCATCGAAGTTGCAGCCCGCCGGGGTTTGGCAATCGCAGAAGTATCTGATGCTCGTGGTACGCCTCTCGATGAGGAAAGCCGCTCAGTCATTCAAGACTCGGTTTGTGATATGCTTGCTGTTGCAACTTCGAAGCTCGCGGATTGCTGAGTGAAGTCAAAGGATGAACCTCTCGTGAAATTTGCCAGTATTGCCGCCGGCATCATTGCCGTCATGCCATTTGGGGCGTGGGCGCAGGAGCATGCGAACGATCTGCCCTCCACGACCGTCGAAATGTCTTCGAAATCGATTAAGAGAAGCATCACGCTACGCGAGGCAGGCTTTGGAACCGGGCTGACCTTTCGCCAGCTTTCGGGGCAAGCTACAGTCTTCATACCGGTTCCGGATGCCACGCCCTTGCTCAACGGGATTATTACGTTGAGGATCTCACACGGTGCCACGGTACCAGTGGACCGGTACCTTCAAGTTTCTGTGGCCGGAAGGCCGGCCTTGACCGAGGGTCTCGGAGACCGACACGAAACTTTCAGCCTAGAGGTGCCGTTCGACGCCGCTGCGGTCTCTTCCGGTTTTCTCGCGATCGGCCTGACTTATTCAGGTGCTTTCTCTGACCGGGTCTGCGTCGATGAACGGGCGTCTGGAGATTTCATCCAGATCGCGCCGGAATCGACAGTGACACTGGCACTTGACCCCGAGCGCATCAAAACGCCTGCTCAATTTTCTGTCTTCCGCCCTGAACGCATGCGCGTCGTTTTGCCCGACCAGCCTTCGCTTGGTCTATTGGCTGCAACAACACGGGCTTCTGCATTGTTCGGCGCCGAGGCGGGCAACCTCCGGTTCGACTCACCAGAGACGAACACGGGGCAGAATTGGACGGAAGGCACCGTGCAGATCGATGTTGGTACCTCTGGGGTACAAAGCGAGATGCAAGTCAAAAGCGGCGCGGATTTCCCTGAACTCATGGTGCGTGGCACCGATCCGCAGCTTGGACTATGGCAACTGGCGACAAGTTGGTCCCGTCTAGCCGGCGGCGAGAGCACCATCACTACAGCGATCGCGCGGGACAACTTGGACGAGGACATACTACCGCTCACGGCGTTGGCTGCCGACTTGACGCCCCGAGCGGTCGTGTCGACCCAGGATGTGCTTGTCCCCTTCCAGTCTTCCGATTTGCCGGCGGGTAAGACGGTGGGGGCGGTAAGCCTCGTAATGGCAGCGGCGCTTGATGCCGAGGGACGAGGCGCAACCGCCTCGGTCTTCCTCAACGAAGCGCTGCTGGGCAATCGGCCGTTGTCCTCCGGTACGCCTGAGCGTTTGACTTTCGATGTCCCGCCGGGCCTAATCGCAAGGGACAACCAGCTGCGGATTTCGATTCAGCGCCAAACCACTGGGGGGGACTGTCGGTTCAAGCCGCAGGGTTACCCGGCGCAGATCCTGCCAGGCAGTGCTCTACAGCTAACTGAATCCAACACTGGAAGTCACTTCTTCACGCTTCGCCGAGACTATGGTGATGGTGTGCAGATCGTGCTCGATTCTGCGCTTGACCTCCGCGAAACCCTGCCTTGGATCGCCACCGTTGCGGGCAGTATGATACCCGACCGGGCTAACATCGTGCCCCGCGCCACTATCAGCGCTATTGAGCCGGGGATGCCATTCCTTGTGGTTTCGGACAGCTCTCCAGCCGACGAAGAGCCCACCATCACCTTTGACGCTGGCCGCGTCGAGATTTCGAATAGCGAGGGTGAAATCGTATTCGCGGGCGATGAACTTGACCGCTTGGGTGTAGTGCAAATCGTGACTCGTAACGAAGAGGAGGGCATTTGGCTTCGCCCAGGACGCGGACCCGCGCCCGAACCGACGGAGCGGACGCCGCTGATCTTCAATCGTGGCGACTTGGCGTTGCTCGGGCAGGAGGGAATGATCGTCTCAACGTCAATGAGGACGAACCCTGTGCTTTCCGTAAGCTATCCAGATCGTGCCAGTCTTGCTCAGGTTCTTGCAAAATATCGCCCTTGGATTGTCGGTATGCTCTGGGCGCTGCTGACATTGGTCATACTTGTGGTATTCCAACGAATCTACCGAAGCCGCGGTGGCGATTTGAAAGGCTGAGATCAGATGCAGCTTGATGCGGAGAGTCAAGCGATCGGGACGCTGCTGCTGGAGCGAGGTGTCTTGAAGGCAGAGCAGCTTGACGAGGCCGAAGGCCTTGCCGAGCTCTGGAATGTATCGTTGATACAGGTCTTGCTTTCTCGGCGCTGGCTGACTTCGCGAGAGCTATACGAACAGATCGCCATCTATCACGACCTTCCGCTGGTCGATCTGGACCAGGATCGGGCTGACGATGAATTGGTGCGGCGTTTCGATTCCGGGCTAATGAACCGCTTTTCGACCATCCCCCTGAAGAAAGACGCGAAGGGCGTGACCGTGGCCACCTCCCGTCCCGGGCCGCGAACGCTGCTTCATATACGCGAACTCTATGGCACCAATGCACGCATCGTCGTGGCGTCACACTTGCAGATCTCGGCAGCGCTACAACAGTCTTTCCGAGACCAGCACTCCCACGAGGCTGTCTACGCCCTTGCTGAACTGGACCCTGACATGTCGGCGCAGCAGGTGATGACCCCGCCGCAGATATTGGTGATCTACCTTATTCTTTCGGCGCTGTTGCTGGGGTTGGCCTTTGCGCCGATTACGACCCTAATCGCGCTAAACGTTCTCCTGACCATTTTCTATACTGGAAATTTTCTGTTCAAGGGGATGCTGGTTTGGATCGGCGGAGCGGCACAGGAGACATCGTCGCGAGCGATTGCCGCCGAAGCCCAGATGCTTCGCGACGAAGAGTTGCCGACCTACACTGTCCTAGTTCCAATGTTTCGCGAACCCGAGGTATTGCCGATCCTCGCCCAAGCCTTGCGCAATCTCGATTATCCGTTGGCGAAGCTTGATATCAAGATTGTGCTCGAAGAGGGCGACCTCGAAACAATCGAAGCTGCAGAAAAACTCGATCTGGAGGGCGTGTTTGAGATCGTGCGCGTACCCCAGTCTCATCCTCAGACGAAGCCAAAAGCCTGCAACTTCGCGCTACGCTATGCGCAAGGCGATCTCCTGGTGATTTTTGATGCCGAAGACAAGCCGGAACCCGACCAGCTTCGAAAGGTCGTGGCTGCGTTCAACCAGTCCTCTTCCAACACGGCTTGTATCCAGTGCCGGCTGAATTATTACAATGCCCGTGAGAATTGGCTTACGCGGATGTTCACGCTTGATTATTCCTTGTGGTTCGACTTGATGTTGCCTGGCCTTGAGAGAATGGGCATCCCGATACCGCTGGGCGGAACGTCGAACCATTTCCGAATGGATGTCCTGCGAGAACTGAACGCATGGGATCCATTCAACGTCACCGAAGATGCCGATCTGGGCATTCGCCTTACCCAGAAAGGCTACCGGGTCGGCGTTATCGACAGCACGACCTATGAGGAGGCCAACGTCTCAATACCAAACTGGATCAGGCAGCGGTCACGCTGGATCAAAGGTTATATGCAAACCTTCTTGGTGCATTCCCGGCGTCCAGTTCACCTTTGGAGGTCAGTGGGGTCGGCCGGGGTCTTCGGCTTTGTATTCTTCATCGGCGGTACAGTCCTCTCTGGTCTGCTCAACCCTCTCTTCTGGCTGATTTTCGCGGTGTGGCTTGTTTTCGGATCGTTGGCGATCGAGGCCTACTTCCCGCTGCCGGTTCTATATCTGTCCCTGGTCAACCTGCTCGCCGGAAATGGTCTTTTAATATATCTGACCATGGTGGCTCCTTTTCGGAGAAACTGGACTGATCTCGCGCCCTGGGGTGTGACGGTGGTCGGCTACTGGGTATTGATGACCATCGCAGCTTACAAAGCACTCTGGCAGCTGGTCTCCAATCCCTATTATTGGGAGAAAACCAATCATGGCCTGTCGAAACATACCGCTATAGAGCTCGCTGAGGCCAATGCTAAAAGCACCACGAGCTTCGATAAAGCGGTCGGGGCCCGGGACCCGATGACATGACGCGCGCTGCTGGATGGACCGCTCTCGCCCTAGTACTCTTCTCGGCTCTGTTGCTTGCACTTGGCTGGATGGAAACCCATGGGTTCATGTCCTCCGATGTTACCCAGCTCTGGGCCAAGGCGATTGTGCACAACGGCAGTGCGGGGCGCTTCATACCATTCGACGCCTTCTATCCGCCGGCGCCTTATGCCCTTACTCTAATGATCCAGTCTTTTGCGGGAGGAACCGGCGTTCCCTCGCCTTTCCTTTTGTCTGCGGCCCTCGGAGCAGCAATACTAGCCCTTTGGCTGCGGAACCTTTGGCTCAATGGCGGGATCTCGTTGACTGGAAGCTGCATGATTGTCGCCCTCCTCGGCCTCAACCCTTTTTTTCTTAGGGCCCTAGCGGACGGTCCCGAAAGCATGTTCACAATGCTTGGGACATGGGTCTTTGCGCGGGGAATTGTAAATCTGCGGATTACCGGCAATGCTCCGGACATGATGAAAGTGGCTGTCGGGCTACTGATCGTCGCTCTATCGGACAACTATGGTCTGATGATCAGTCTTGGTGCGCTTCCGTTCTTGATAGTCGCGGCACGGCCAAGCATGATTTCAAATTCCTCGTTCGGCTACCTTCTTGCCATGTTCTATCCGGTAGCAGCTGCACTCGGGTCGCTCTTTTTCGTTTCCGCGATTTTCAACAGTACCTTGGTGCCACAGATTATCGAAGGGCCTTCGCAGATTACTGCGGCTGAGCATCTGCGCGTGCTATCGGGGATCGTGCCAGTGGCGCTTGCAGCGGTGTTCCGCACGATCATGACGCCAAGTCTTTTCATGCCACTCTTTGCGGCTTTGGGGTCTGTGCTTGGTGCCTATGCTCTCAATATTTATCTCCATGTTGAAAGTGATCCGATCGTTGCCATCGCTCCGACTATGGCAGTTGTTGCCGTTGGGATACGTTTCTGGCCTCCGACTGCGGTGCGCACCCCAATTTCCGTAGCGCTTCTCACTGCCACAGTTGTATACGCGACGCATGTTTTTCGCGAGACATCGATCCCGGAAAGTCGCGAATGGTGGAAAGCAAGTATGGCGGTTGGTCCTGAAATTCCAAATCCAACTGCGCAGGCAGCCGCATTCCTCGACGGCAAGCTTGGCGTTATGGTCGATGCAGAGCGTAATCCGGAAATTGTTGTCGCCATGGGCGATTTAACCCAGCTCGTCATTTCAGGTGATCCCGTTTACGATTGGGCGCTCGAAGGGGGGCTGCTGCAAGCGCCATTTGTCGTTGTTGCGAAGCTGTCAGGCCAATCGCAAATTGATGATCGCATTTTGCTTCGCTTTCCTCAGTTCGAGCAAGATCGCGTTCCGGGATACAACCAAATCTACGAAAATAGCCGCTGGCGAGTATTCGAGCACACAGGGCCTGAAGGGAGTTTTTGACATGGCATACCACATCATGTCCGTCGACGATTCTGATGTCGCGCAAGAATACATAAGAGCTTCGTTGGCGGACATCGGTTATGAAAGCGTTATTTGTTACCAAAGCCCGCTCAAGGCGCTCGAGGACCTGAGTTCAGGAGCTGTCACGCCAGACCTTTTGCTTCTTGATGTCATGATGCCCGAAATTGATGGTGTTGATTTGTGTGCGCGTGTCCGCGAACTTGGCCGTCTGGCTGATACACCAATCATCATGCTGACAAGCCGGGCGGATATGGAAACACTTAACCATGCGTTTCTGGCGGGCGCCAATGACTACGTCACCAAGCCATTCGACCGAATAGAATTGCGGTCTCGTATGCGCAACTGCCTTCGCTTGAAGGCCGAGCTTGAGCGCCGACGACCCACGGGTGGCGGGCGCCGACAGACCGGGGAAGTCTCTGCTGAGATGACGGAAATCCTTAACAATAAGGCAGGATTCCAAGCAGCTCTACAAGCGATTCCTGAAAATGAATTCAGTCGAGTGGGATTAATTGTTTTTCGAGTGATGAGTCAGAAATATGGTGCTGTTCTGCCGCCTGAGGAGGCAGCGGTGCTTTACCGCACCATGGCTGCTCCACTCGGTGCGGTGCATGTGTCCGCCGCGCATATGTTCTGCCACTGGGGTGGCGATTTATTCTGTCTCGCTACTCTCGATCTCAGCGAAGATAAGATGATATCCCTCGCTGAACGCTTCGTCGGTGCCGTCGCGGAAAGCACTGTCTGCGTGCGCGAGGGTTGGGCGAGTCATCCTGTTTCGATCGCCGCTACGGTGATGCCGCCTAGCAATGATCCTGCGGCGGCGGCGCTTGGCAAAGCTATCGCTGCGGCGGATCGGACCTCTGGGCCCGCGAGTTCGCTCATCCAGATCGTCGGTTCAGAGGTGGAGCCGAGATAAGGCATGTCACGTCCCGAGTTCTTCCCCGGAGAAGATGCCGAGCCGCAGCGCAAGTCTAAGGTTGGGTTTCACATATTGATGGTCAGCATCACTGCGTTCTTTATGAGCGGCATGGTTATGTTGTGCTGGGCCGACTACCATCGCACCGAAGACCGAGAACAGGAGCAGTTGACGCATTTCGCGGAGCTATTCGAACAGTCGCTGGAGGCATCTTTGGAAATGGCCAATCTAATGATGTGGTCAACGATAGAAGACATTGCCTACACGCCGTTTGAGTTGTCGGCCAATATCGACGCAATCTATGGAAACAGGCTACAGCGCTCGGTGGCCGAGATTCCACAGATCGACGCCTTGCTTGTTCTGGACGCCGATGGCTTCGTGTTGTGGTCTTCAGTCGAAAGCTTGGTCGGCTTGAACCTGTCGGACCGCAACTATTTTCAGAAAGCCATCGGCCTGTCACCAAGCGAGTTTGTGATCGGCGAGCCCATCACTTCGCGCGCAACTGGACGCCGCTTGACCCCCATCGCATGGCCGGTCATCAGCTGGTCCGGAGCTGTTCGCGGTGTCATCGCTTCTTCGCTGGGCGAAGAGTACTTTGCAGAACTTCTGTCTTTGCAAAACCTAGACGAAGATATGCTCGTGCGGATCTTGTCAACCAATGGCGAAATAGCATTCGAAACGGAAACCATGCTCGGCGATCTGGCTCCTGACCGGCTGATGACCGCCAGCAACCCAATAGAAAACCTCGGGCTGCTGGTTGAGGTGAGCCGATCCCGCACAGCGGTGATGCGTAGCTATTGGGAACGCACTCTAGCCTTCGGCGCGACCGCGAGCCTGCTGTTTCTGACAGTTCTTTTTTCGGCAGTACGCGCAAGAACTCAGTCGATCATGCTAGCTAATGGCCTAAGGCGATCAGAACAGGACCGGCTCAAGATAGAGACGACACAACGAGAGTTCGATGCGATTTTCGAGAATGTCGGGGACGGCATCGTCGTTTTCGATGATATCGGCACCCTGCAACGCTCGAACCTAGCTGCCCGAAATTTCCTAAATGTCTTTAATGACCAAACTGCAGTCAGGCGGTTGCGTGACCGACTTCCTTCTGTGGAACAAATGCCCGAGGGCCCTACATCCTATATACTTAATCTTCCCGCGACCTCGGAGCCTATTGACCAAATTGTGCAGTGTCGGGTCATGAAACTTCATCTCTACGGCTCCGATATCGCCTACTGCGTTCTTACGGACGTCTCCGCAAATGAGCGCCTTTCCGAGGCGCGTATGTCCTTCATCACTTCAGTTAATCACGAGCTTCGAACGCCATTGACATCGCTTTCTGGGGCGCTCGACCTATTGCGTGACCGGTACAAAGAACAGCTACCATCGAACGCTATAAAACTCGTTAACATGGCCGCCCGCAACGCCGACAGGCTTTTGGTATTGGTCAACGACATTCTCACTTTGCAGGCGATTGATCAGCAGCAGCTTTCCATCCAGCTTGAGCCAGTGATGGTAAGCCAGGCCTTGGATGAGGCCGTAGCCAGCAACTCAGGCTACGGCATAGGTCGTGATGTGAGCATAATTGCGACGCCACTAGGTTCAGACGACGACGCCACGCTACTTTTGGATCGTGTCCGGTTGCAGCAGATTTTCTCGAATCTGATCTCCAATGCGATCAAGTATTCCCCTCCCGGCGGAAAGGTCTATGTCGGGGTCCGGACTACCCCTGAAAGAGTCACGTTCTATATCAGAGACTCGGGCCCTGGCATTCCAAGTGACTCGACGGACAGGCTCTTTGACCGCTTCACCAAGCCAATTCACAACGAAGAGACGCAGGTCAGCGGCACCGGCCTTGGCCTCGCAATCACTCGGGAACTGGTTCATCGGCAGAAAGGCGAAATCTCTGTCACGTCCAAGGCTAAGGCAGATGGCTTCCAGTGCAGTGGTACGACGTTCGAGGTGACGTTCCCGCGCTCTAGAAACACGAAAGATGCTACCGCATGAAAGTTCTCTTCGTAGATGATGAGTCTGATATCCGCGAGTTAATCGAACTGGCGATTTTAATGGAGGACGACATCGAGGCGACTTTTGCCGGATCGGGCGTGGAAGCGCTCGCTCTTCTGGAAACGCAGTCTTTCGATGTCATGCTGTTGGATGTTATGATGCCACCTCCAGATGGTCTAGATGTCCTGCGCGCTGCACGCACCAACACTGATAACGGAAAAGCTACCGTCGTTATGTGTACAGCGCGTACCTCGGCGGAGGCGGAGGCTGAGTTTCTTAGCCTAGGTGCTGACCACGTTCTGCACAAACCCTTCAAACCGCTGAAGCTTGCGGATTACATCCGATCCGTCACTAGAAGCACATGAGAGTGGGGACATGAGATAGTGATCCACAGAAAACGTTATCGCGCTTTGGCGTTCTGCCTTGTGGTATCTGACCCTTCAGTTGTATTGGCCAGTGCGTGGCCGCGTGAACAAGGTAGTTCGTTCCTATCGGTTTCAATCCAATCCACTGTAGGTGGATTGGATTACGGGGACTACGGCTCCTTTTACTACGAATATGGTATGACCGAAAGTATCACTCTAGGGATTGATGCGGGTAGAAATCTCTTAGCCGATGACAGCTCCGCCATTTTCTTCATACAGGCCCCGCTGAATCTCTTGGGTGAGCAGAACCTCCTAGCCTTGGAATTTGGTCTCGGCGGGGCGGATGTATCCGGGCGGTGGCGCTCTGCTTTTAGGCCAGGGTTGTCATGGGGGCGCCCGTACGAGACGTCATGGGCGAAGGGCTGGATGGGCGTTGATGCGAACTATGCGCGATACAGCGGAGGAGAGAGTCTCGTCAAAGTGGATGCTACCTTTGGAGTCAACCACGACAACGGATCGTTGACTATCGCGCAACTGCAGGGTTCCTCACCGAGCAGCGGCGAGGCCACCCTTGCCTTAGCTCCCTCTCGGATTCTTCCAATTGGTGCTGACAGCTTCATCGAGTTGGGTGGAGTATATCAGTTCAATAATCACATAACCTCTCTCAAGGTTGGATTCTGGTCGAATTATTGAGTTCGTTTCCGATATTCTCCATATATTGCACGCTGCGCCGCCCCATACGACAGATTGATCCCACAAATTCTCTATATAGGGGCATCCCAATTGGCGACTGCCGAGGGAGCGAGCTCTCTTCAACGGCAGGGGCAGTCAGGTTCGATCGGAACAATTGTAAGCGCTGTCACCGCGGCACGCCTGTTCAGCTTGACGGGTTGAAGTTCCATGGCAGGAGCTCGTCGATCCTGCTGGCGGGGTGACCGGCGGCGATGGCTTCGAGGGTCGCCTTGATGTAGGCGAAGGGCTCGA